>DLKT01000025.1:0-52972 GCA_002477825.1 Caryophanales bacterium UBA7581
ATTTAGTTTGTCAGTTGGGGAGAAAGTATAGGGGGAAAGGCTACACACGAGTTTCCCTCTGTTTTTATTGAAAGGGATAAAAAACTATGATAAAATAAAATGAAATCAAAAAGGAGTCGATTGATTTATGAAAGCAAAGAAAAGTGTAAAAGAATTAGTATGGTATATTATCGCAGGCCTTCTTTGGCTCTTCGGTTTAAGTCTTATGGTGACAAGCATTGTGGGCGAATATTTACCTGGTTTAGAAAAAAATAATCCAATTTTAAAAGCCGAAGAAACTTTAATTGGTTGGAGTAAATTAGGCTTTATGAGTTGGGGAATGATTTTCTTAGCTATTGGCGCAATTACCTTTGTTAGTGTTTTACTTTATTACGCAAAGAAAACCGACATTGAAAGAGATAGAGCTCTAAAACGCGCTCAACGTTTAGGTGAATAATTCAATTCGTTAGTCGTCTTGAAAGAGGTGAATGGTTCATGGAAAAGGAAAGATATCAAATAACTTTTCATTTTAAAGATCAAAATTCACTTTATAATGAATCCATGAATGCAATTCGTGAGTTCATTTCTTCAGAAGTGAATATTCCAGAAGATCAAATTGACATGATGTTAACTGTTCCACATGATGTTCAAGTGGAATGCAAACGCATTAATCGTCATAACGAAGAAAAAAATTAAGGCATTTAATGCCTTTTTTCGTTTTAAGGAGAAAAAAGAATGAGCGAAATCGACTTATTTTTTGCCAAATTAGCTAATCAGTTAAGAGAGAGTTGGGGCTCTTTTTTCACACCCATTTTTAAGGTTTATACCTTCTTAGGAAATAGTGGCTGGTTCTTCATTTTATTTGCCTTTATTCTATTGTGGTTTAAAAAGACAAGAATTCTTTCGTTAACTCTTCTTTTAGGAATGCTTTTCGGTTTCCTTCTTACCAACATGCTATTAAAAAATATTGTTGCAAGAGATCGACCTTTTATGGATGAATCTTCGGTTTATTATCAATATTGGATATTGGCAGGATCATTAAAAGAAAGTGGCTATTCTTTACCATCCGGGCATTCAACTGTTTCTATGGTATTTGGAAGCATCATGTTGATTTTCTTTAAAAAGAAATATTCTTGGTTATTCTTATTTGTGCCACTACTGATGGGATTTACTCGCATTTATTTTATGGTCCATTATTTCTCAGACGTTTTATTAGGGTGGACTGTGGGCGCAATTTCTGGTGTATCCGCTTATTTCATTATAAAAGAATTAATAAAAAGAGAAAGAGCTCGAAAATTCTTCTTTTTAGAAAAAAAAGAAAATGCATAAAAAAAGACAACAAATGTTGCCTTTTCATAATCGTTGTATTAGCTGTTACTTTAAATTGTATTTATATTGAAAAGTATTATTATGATTTTTACTTTCATTTTCAATAAAGAGTTTAAAGTCATAAGTGTTCTTTGTAGAGTTAAGCTCGTAGCGGATTTCTAGTGACCACACAGCATCTTCTTTTAGGCATCCATCTTCAGCTAATGTAGTGTCCGTCACATAATAGAATTTATATAGTGGAGATGGATTATCATCATAATAAGCGGATACATCATTTTTTACACTGATGTAGTAGTAAGTGACATCTGATCCATATTTATAGGATGTGGAAGTTCCAAAGGCCTTATCATAATGAGATTTAAAATAATTAAGATATGTCGTGGCGTTTGTGTTAAGAACTTCTTGATTAGGACATGATTGACTAAAGGAATAGCCGTCATTAAACCAGTAAACATCTGAATTGACATCCCCTTCTAAACCTGTAGGAGCAGGTAAGGATGATAAGCCAACTTTATTTAGTTCTTCTTCATTAAACCAAGCGGTTCTATCATGTTGAGGTAAAGTGGAAACATATTCATATTCTCCGCATGAAATAAGAGAAGAACAACTAAAAAGTAAACATAATGCTAAAAGACTTTTTTTCATAAAAGTACCCTCTTTCCGAGAAAAATTATAACACATTTAATGAAGTATAGAATAGATTTTTATAATAAAAAAGTCTAGTTTTACTAACTAGACTCAATGAACTTCATGGCGGAGAATTAGGGATTTGAACCCTAGCGCCCTGTTACAAGCCTACGAGCTTTCCAAGCCCGCCCCTTCAACCACTTGGGTAATTCTCCGTGTTGCGTTAATTATTATATCAAGAATATTGACTAATGTCACTAAAAAAAGAAAAAAAATTAAATTATTGTGAAGTCACGAGGTTCCCCCCCAAGAACAACCATCTAAATTATATAAATAATGATATGGAAAGTTTTATCTTTTCGATTTTTATCTTGTTCATAAAATGCTATAATAGTGTTCGTGAATAAGGAGGGTGCCTATGAAAGAGATTATCATTACAAAAGAAAATGCTGGTCAACGCGTAGATAAATTTGTAAGAAAATATCTTAATGACGCGCCCTTAAGTTTACTTTACAAAACATTTCGTAAAAAGGATATTAAAGTGAATGGCCATTGGGTAGATATCCAATACATTCTAAAAGAAAATGATTGCTTAAGAATTTATTTAAGCGACGCAATCATTGAAGAGTATTCTCATCCTAAAGTAATTGAAAAACTTCCTTTTCCTCATCAGATTATCTATGAAGATGAAAACATTTTGGCGGTTTTAAAACCATCCGGTCTTTTAGTGCATGGTGATGAAAGTGAAAAAAGAATCACTTTAACGAATCAAGTTTTATCTTATTTAATGCAAAAGGGAGAATATGATCCTTCTAAGCAACATGGCTTTATTCCCGCGCCTGCCCATCGTCTTGACCGCAATACTTCAGGCATTGTTTTGTTTGGAAAGAATTTACCTACTTTACAATCGCTTTTAGATCTTTTTAAATCAAAAGAACAAATCACGAAAACGTATTTAGCTTTAGTGGCTGGAAGGGTGAATAAAGATGGAGAAATCAATGCACCTTTATTAAAGGATGAAAAAGAAGGAAAAGTTCGTATAGGCAGTGTAAAAGAAGGCGCTAAAGAAGCGCATACGAAATACTATGTAAAACAAAAGTTGAATGATTATACCTTACTTGAAGTCGAAATATTAACAGGAAGAACCCATCAAATTCGGGTACATATGGCTTTTCTTGGTCATCCAGTAGCGGGTGATCCTAAGTATGGTAATTTCATCAAAAATCGTGAATTTAAAGAGAAATTCCATTATGATTCTCAATTCTTGCATGCATATAGCATTACTTTTCATAAAGTAGAAGGACCACTATCGTATTTATCAAATAAAACGTTAGTAGCGCCTTTATTAGAAAAGGAAGAAAGGATTCTAAAACAACTTTCTTTATATGAAAAATAATGTATAACTATCATTCTCAAGAAGAGAAAAATCATGTAGAATAATAAAGAACAAGGAGGCTTTTATATGAGAGTAGAAACAGAGTATGAACGTTGGTTATCTTCTAAAAAAGTTTCAGAGGAAGATAAAAAAACCCTTCGCTCAATGACATTAGAAGAAAGAGATGATGCTTTCTTCAAAGATATTGAATTTGGTACAGCGGGTATGCGGGGCATTTTAGGACCTGGAACCAACCGTATGAATGCTTTTACCGTAAGAAAAGCAACGGTAGCGTTTGCTAAATATTTAATAGAAAAATACCCAGATATTCAAACGCGTGGTGTTGTTATCGCTCATGATAATCGCCATTTTTCTAGAGAGTTTACTTTAGAAGCTTCTGAAGTTTTAAATCTTTCAGGTATTCGTACCTATATATTTGATAGTTTACGTCCTACCCCAGAACTTTCCTTTGCCGTACGTAAATTACATGCCTGTGGTGGAATTGTTATCACCGCAAGCCATAATCCACGTGAATATAACGGCTACAAAGTTTATGATGAAAATGGTTGTCAATTAGTTCCTTCTAAAATTCAACGTTTATTAGATATCTTAGCGGAATTACCGAATGAATTAGATGTAGAAGTGAAGAAGGCCAAAGATAAAGAAGAGACCATTGTTTTACCAAAGTCTATGGACGATGACTACGTTGAAGCGGTTTTATCAATTCGCTTGAATCCCGATTTAGATAAGACAAACTATCGTATTGTTTATACCCCACAACATGGTACAAGCTATATGAACGCAATGCGCATCTTTAAAGAAGCAGGTTATGAAATTATTCCGGTCGAAGATCAATGTACACCAGACCCTGATTTCTCTCATACTTTATCTCCTAACCCAGAAGAAAAGAAAGCTTATGTAGAAGCCATTGAAATTGCCGAAAGAGAACATGCGGATTTAATCTTAATGACCGACCCAGATGCGGACCGTGTGGGTGTAGCTTATCGTTCTTCTAAAGGTACATATGAGTACTTAAATGGAAATGAATCAGGCGCAATGTTGATGGATTATATTTTTGAACAAAGAAAAGAAAAAGGTTTATTAGCGAAAGATGGCATTATGTTTAATACCATCGTTACTTCTTCTTTTGGTACGGAAATCGCACATTATTATGGTGTGAAAGTAGAGTCCTTATTAACCGGATTTAAATTCATTGGTGATAAAGTCGCTGAATATGAAGAAAATGGAAAAGGCACCTATGAATTTGGTTATGAAGAAAGTTATGGCTGCTTAATTGCTCCATTTGTTCGTGATAAAGATGGTTTACAAGCCCTCTTGATGTTAGCGGAAATGGGCGTTTATTATCGTAATAAAGGCATGGCTTTAGACGAAGCTTTAGACGCTTGCTATAAAAAAGTTGGTCATTACCATAAAGATGTTCAATATTCCAAATTCTTTAAGGGTGAAAGTGGCGCTCGCGACATGAAAAACTTAATGAAAACATTAAGAATTCTTCCTCTTCAAGAAATCGCTGGACATAAGATTATCCGTACAGAAGACTATTTAAAGAGCGAAGCTTTTGAAAATGGAAGAAGTACACCTATTCTTTTACCGAAGTCCGATGTCATTAAATTAATCTTAGATAATGGTTCTTCTATCGCCGTTCGTCCTAGCGGAACTGAGCCAAAATGCAAATTTTATATCAATGCCGTAAGTACATCAAAAGACGATATTGATGAATTGCCAGAAAAGCTATATCAAGATTTTGCTAAAGCTTTACATTTATAAAATAAAAAAATACATCTTCTTACTTATAGGGTAGGAAGATGTTTTTTTCTTACTTTGATTTTAGAATTTTTGAAATTGCGTAATATACGCCATCATGATTATTATCATATTCACTAATGACATGTGCATATTTTTTGATGTGTTCATCGCCGTTAATCATCGCAATAGCGTGACCTGCTAAAGAGAGCATTTCAATATCATTGGAGGCGTCTCCGATAGCGATAATGTGGTCATGAGGAATATGATAATGGTCAGCTATATAAGCTAAACCAGCGGCTTTCGATATATTTTCATAATAGATTTCACTAAATAAAGAATAATATCCGTTCCAAAAGCGAACTTTTAAATGCGGATGTTTGGTTACTGCTTTAATAATATAAGGATCCGCTTCTTTACTTGTTGATTCAATAATCATCGTCATTGGATCTTCATTTAAAGATTCCGTAAAATCACCATAATGAACGGTCATTCCATCATGCCAAAAGAATTTAGAAAGGACTTCATCTTCTTTTAATAACCAAATTTCTTCATTGGTTTCACACATAATATTGGCGATATATTTGGGATCAATTTCATGATAAATTTTCTTAATGACTTCATGAGGAAAAGCGAAGATTTGATCTTCAAAACTTTCATCATGAGGACTAGTAATATAAGCGCCATTATAGCAAATGATAGGGGAGTGAAGGTTTAATTGGTCATAATATCTTTTAATCGCACGAATGGGACGACCAGAAGAAATGACAATAATATGTCCTTCTTTTTCTAGTTCTTTTAGATAATCGCTAGTTTTTTTTGAGATTTCGCCTTCAGAATTTAATAAGGTTCCATCCATATCAAGAGCAATTAAGTAACGTTCCATATTTTTCTCCTTTCATAAAGAAACCAAGCATTTGCTTGGTCTTTTAACAACTATTTATTTATCAAATCCGTATAAACCAACGGCTTTCTGTACACGTTTTAGCGTTTCGTTAGCGACTTTAGAAGCGGCTTGAGCGCCATCAGATAAAATTTCATCTAATTTACCAGAATCAATGATTTCGTGATATTTTTGTTGGAAAGCGCCAATTTCTTCACAAACCACATCAGCAACGGCTTTTTTAAAGGTTCCATATTGCGCTCCAACAAATTCTTGCTCAGCTTCTTCAATACTGATTTCTTTTAAAGAAGCATAAATCATTAATAGGTTAGAAATACCAGGTTTATTTTCTTTATCGTATTTGACTTCAGAACCGGAATCAGTAACTGCGGACATAATCTTTTTACGAATGACTTTTAAATCATCTAATAAGAAGACATCGCCTTTCGGATCTGATTTCGACATCTTTTTCGTTGGGTCGGATAAAGACATAATTCTTGCTCCCGTCTTTGGTACACAAGCTTTTGGCATTTTTAAAATATCACCATAACGATGGTTAAAGCGTTTCACTAAATTACGGGTTAATTCCACGTGTTGCACTTGATCTTCACCCACAGGTACCATCGTTGCGTCATAGAGTAAAATATCACAAGCCATTAAAACAGGGTAGGCAAATAAGCCCATTCCGATAGCTTCTTGTTTTAATTTAGAACTTTTTTCTTTGAATTGTGTCATCCTAGATAATTCACCCATATACAAGAAGTTTTGCATAATAGAGTTAAGTTCAGAGTGAGCAGAGACATGACTTTGTAAGAAAATATGCGCTTTCTTTGGATCTAATCCAGAAGCAATATAGAAAGCTGCAATATCACGGGAATTTTGCCACAAATCTTGAGGATCAATCGGTAGGGTAAGTGCATGTAAATCCGCGATAAAGATAAAAGTTTCGCCCTCTTCTTGATATTCTTTAAAATGTTTTAAGGCACCAATATAATTACCGAGTGTAAGGTGTCCTGTTGGCTTAATTCCACTTAAAATTCTTTCCATTTCAATCATCCTCTCAATTTCATTTAAGTCTTTTTCAATGATATAACGAATAAGCTTTTTTGTCAAATCAACTTCGCCCTATTTTCCTTGCAAAAATGATGCAATTTCGCTATGATTAAAGAGCCAAAAGAAGAGGAGGAATTTGCTTATGATTCGTATTTATACATCGCCAAGTTGTTCATCTTGTCGCAAAGTGAAAAAATGGTTTGAAGATCAAAAGATTCCTTTTGAAGAAAGGAATATCTTCTCATCTACTCTAAATGATAATGAATTGATGGATATCCTTGCTAAATCGGAAAATGGTACGGAAGACATCATTTCACCTCGTTCGAAAATCGTAAAGGAATCCAATGTCGATTTTGACGATATGAAGATTAGTGAAGTGGTTTCTTTTATTAAAAAAAATCCTTCGATTTTAAAGCGACCGATTATGGTCGATGATCGAAGAATTCAAGTAGGATATAACGAAGAAGAAATTCGTAGTTTTATACCTCCCGAAGCCCGTGAGATTGCGCGTCTTTCTTGTGGAAGAGGCGTTTGTCCTTTATATGATCAATGCGATCATGCAAAGGATCAATTAGAAGAGAATAAATAAAAAAAATAGAAGTTTGCGCTTCTATTTTTTTAATGCATTCATTGCTCTTGCTTGTTTGCTATTCGTATTAATGACATAAGGAACTTTAGCAAGCTTACAAACTTCTTCTAAAGATTCTTGAGCATTTTGAATGGAAGTGTGTTCCATTTCTAATTCGTAGTCAACAATTCCGCTATAAGTGTTTTCATCTAAAGATAATAGACCTTCATTATAAGGAATTTCAATACGAACGGTAGAAAGTGAAGTTAAGATACGTAAATCACTTACTTTAATACCAAGAAGTTCTAAGAAGTTTTTAATATCGCCTTCTGGGAAAGCATCATTTTTAGCGAAGTTTTCATATTCACGCCAGGTAATGGTTTGGCTTTTTTCTAATAAACCTTCGCTTAAAGGTGTTTTTAAAGTTAGGACGAAATCATCTTTTTCACGAATTCTTAACGCGCATCCTAAACGGCGTAAGACTTGAGATTCAGAGTCGATGTAGTGGTTAGTTTGTTTAATTCTTTTGTACTTATCTCCATGTAAAGCATCGATGACTTTTTCAAATTCGTCTTTATTTAATAAAACTTTTGATTCAATTTCAATTGCAGTTGACATGTTTTTTTCTCCTTTACGTATGAATTATGATACAATGATTATAATAGCATGAAAAGGAGATGATGTCATGCGTTTTACGTTATTTGTTCGTAAAGATGATGCATCTATGCAGGTTGAAAAAGAAATTTGTGACTTGCTTTTAAAAAAAGGTGCCTCAAAAGATGTTGAACATCCCGAAATTGTCATTTGTATTGGTGGAGACGGAACTTTTTTACGCGCAGTTCATAGCTTTTTATCTTTAGAAAAGTTACCTAAGTTTGTTTGTGTGCGTAGTGGTAGTCTTTGCTTCTTTGGAAATTATGAAAAAAATGAAGTGAATCAACTCGTCGATGACATCTTAAATCAAAAAATTCCTTTTGAGGAATATCCTTTATTACAAGCGACCATTCATCAAAATCAAAAAGCGCTAGCGACTTTTTATGCCGTGAATGAAATTCGGATAGAAAATCCTTTTAAAACAATGATTTGCGATGTAGATATTGATAACGAAAGATTAGAAGAATTTCGCGGTAATGGACTTTTAGTGTCTTCTACCTTAGGAAGTTCAGCTTATAATAAATCTTGTGGTGGCGCTTTGATTGATACAAAGCTAAATTTATTAGAATTAACGGAAATTGCTCCAATTGAAAGTGTCGCCTATCGTTCCATTAAAGAAAGCATGGTATTAGCGTCTTCAAGAACGATTCGTTTTTATGGCCCATTTAAAAACCATGAAGTCATCGGTTATGATTATCTTCTTTATGAAACAGAAGAAGCCATTGATGACGTCACGATTTCTTATAGTGATAAGAAAATTCAAATCGTCAAAAGAGAATTTGTTTCCGCTTTAAAAAAAGCGTTTATAGGTAATGAAGTGAGGTAAAGAATATGATTTTAACAGCGAATGAGTTTTTTAAAAATTACGGCGTATGGTTTGCAGTTGCTTTAGTGGTCATTATTGCTGTAGTGATTTTAATTTTAGTTTTACAAAAAGGAAAGAAAAAAATAAAAAAAGGAGAAGAAATCTCGGCTTTTCTTGAAGCCTTAGGGGATAAAGAGAACATTCTATCCGTCAAGGGAATTGGCTCAAGACTCTCTTTATCTTTACAAGACTATGATAAAGTGAATAAAGAAAAACTCGAGCAACTCGGTGTCTCGAGTTTCGTCCAAATGTCTAACAAAATTACATTAGTCATTCAAGATGCTTCTACTTTAGCTAAAGAAATTGAAGCAGAGATTCATCAATAAGATGAAGGCGTTTGGTAGGTAGGATAAATATCCACGTTTTCCGCATTAACGCTGGCATAATAGGTTGGAATATTTTGTTCCATATAATAAGGCATAGGTGTTGGTCCTACTGGTGGACTATAAGGCGCGGGCATAGGATTCGCATAATAGGGCGAAGGATAGTTAGGAATACTTGGCCCCATACTCATCGGTGGTGTACTTTGAAAAGGACCATAACTATAATTTGGTCTAGGAGCAAAAAGACCACCGACTAAAAGGCCACCAACAAAGGGTAAAAGTGGACCAAATCGCGTATCATTTCCTCGATATGGATAGGATGAATAAGGAAATTGAACCATAAAAAAAGCCTCCTTATACTACATTATGTAGTAAGAGGCTTTTTTGCTTGGGCTAAAAGTCTTTTAAATCCTTTTCTAACATTTCTAAAGGAAGTCCCATGACATTAGTATAACTTCCACTAATATGGTGAACAAGAGGAAAGTCTTGATCTTGAATGCCATAAGCACCGGCTTTATCTAAACAAGAACCAGTTGCGAGATAATCTTCAATGAGCTTCTCGGATAGATGATTAAAATATACATCAGTTGTGACTTGGCGGTGTACTTCTTTTTGCGGAGAAATTAACGTATAAGCGGTTATCACTTGATGCTTTTTTCCAGATAAAAGATGAAGCATTCTTCGCGCATCTTCTATATTTTTCGGTTTTCCTAATACTTCGTTTTCATAGATGACAATAGTATCTGAAGCTAAAACGGTATCTTCAGGATAAAGAGAAAATATAGCGTACGCTTTTAATTTAGAAATCTCTAAAGGCAAATATTCTTTTTCGGCTACTTTGATATTTTCATTAATTTTAGGAACAATCACCGTAAAGTTAGAGACTAAACGTTTTAAAAGTTCTTTTCTTCGCGGGGAAGAGCTAGCTAAAATAAACATACTAATTGTTGTAATTCATAATGACAGGAATAATAATGGGGTTTCTTTGGGTCTTAACGAACAAGTAACGCGCTAAATTGCTACGTACAAGCGCTTTAATTTCACCAAAAGTAACCTTTTTCTGCATTAATTCTTCTAATTCTTTTTGAATCTTTAAAGTAGCTTTTTGAATTAAATCGGTATTGTGAAGATAAACGAATCCACGGGTATAAATAGAAGGTGGAGTTAATAATTTGTTGTTTCTAGAATCAAGAGTAATTAAAACGGCTACCATACCATCTTCGCTTAAAATCTTACGGTCACGAATAACAGCAGTGCTTAAACCATTAATATCATTACCATCAATATAAACATCATCGGCTTCCACTCGTGGTCCTTCGGTGATTTCATGGTTTCTTAACACTAAGGAATCTCCGTTAGCGAGAATGAAGGTATGATCAGGCTCCATACCTAAAGAAACGGCTAAATCTGCATGGAGTTTTAACATACGATATTCGCCATGGGCAGGCATAAAATATTTAGGTTTAAATAATTTTAAAGCAAAACGTAATTCTTGTTTAGCAGGGTGACCAGAAGAGTGTAAAGAATAGAAAACGGAGTTCGTTAAGACATCAGCACCCGCACGCGTTAACATATTAATAACTTTATTAATTGAAGCGTCATTTCCAGGAATTGGCGAGGAAGAGAATACAATTGTATCACCAGGAATAATGCGTAAACTACGATGTTCACCACTAGCAATTCTTGATAAGGCGGCCATTGGTTCACCTTGAGAACCGGTACATAAAATAACGGTTTCACTTGCGGATATGGTACGGATATTTTCTAAGCTTACTAACGAAGCATCGGGAATTTTAATATAACCAAAATCACGAGCAGCCGATACGGCATGTTCCATGCTACGTCCAACAATGACGATTTTCTTTTTATATTTAACGCAAGCTTCTACAATTTGTTGAATACGCGAAATATTACTGGAGAAGGTAGAGATAATTAAACGGCCTTTCGCTTTTAAGAAAACATCATTAATCGAACTAATCACGTTTCTTTCACTGGGTGTATAACCTTCAATTTCGGCGTTGGTAGAGTCGCTTAAAAGAAGATCAATACCTTCTTCGCCTAAACGTGCCATTTTACCTAAATTAATATCGGGTCCTACTGGAGTTAAGTCGATTTTAAAGTCACCAGTAGTGACAATTCTTCCTTCTTCGGTATCTACACAAATACCAAAAGAATCAGGAATGGAGTGGGTTACCCGGAAAAATTGTACCCGGAACGTGTCGATTTGAAAGACATCATCATCACTATATTCTACGATTTTCACATTTTCTTTAATGCGGTTTTCGGAGAGTTTATTACGGATTAAAGCCGCTGCTAATTTAGGAGCGTAAATGACCGGGATATAAACGTTTTGAATTAAAAAAGGAATACCACCAATATGGTCTTCGTGACCATGGGTAATAAAAAGAGCTTTAATTTTCGAACGATTGTTTTTTAAATGGGTATAATCAGGTATCACGTAATCGACACCAGGTAAGTCTTCTTCTGGAAAGCGAACACCAGCATCAATAATAATTAAAGTTTTTTCGTTTTCAATGCAATAAGTATTTTTACCTACTTCGCCTAAGCCTCCAAGAGCATAAACCGAAACAGGCATTGTTTTTGTATTAAACGCCATAAAGAATCATTTCTCCTTTCTTTCTTGGCTAAACATTATCTAATATAACGAGTCACAGCGCTATTATATCGGTTCTTGAAAGCAAAGTAAAGGGGTTATGCTATTATTTTATTCGACAAAATTTTTATTTGACAAAAGAAAAGCCACCCTTAGATGGCAATCGAATTATCTTTAATTACAAAGGGATTCTTTTTATCAATATGGTCGTAATAGAGCACGCCAGAAAGATGATCGATTTCATGTTGTAACACAATCGCATCATATCCTTTCGCGACGATTTCTACTTCTTTTTGTTCTAAGAAACTATAGGCTTTAACGCGAATTTTATAAGCACGATAAACATAGCCTTTATGGTCATCATCAACGCTTAAACAACCTTCGCCGCTTTTTAAATAACAAAGTTTGACGGAAGACGAAATAATTTTAGGATTGACTAAAGCGTATTCGACGGGTTTTCCTTCTTCGACTTCATAATAAATAACGAGCATTTGTTTTTGCACACCAATTTGTGGAGCCGCTAAGCCAATTCCTGAACGAATATGGTGACGTTCACAATATTCATCATCTTGACTCTTTTTAATGTAAGAGAGCATTTCTTTTAAAGTTTTTTGATCCTTTTCATCTAAAGGAAGTTCGACGGGTTTACAACGTTCTCTTAAAGAAGGTTGTGTGTCTTTTACGATTTTTATCATACAATCCACCTCAAAAGAATTATACCACTTTTTAACAAAAAGAAAAGGAGGGTCTAGTACCCTCCGTAGTTGTTATTGTTACCGTTAAAATTACCGCATCCACAGCCAATGATTACTAGAAGAATAAAAATCACTAAGATAATCGCGAATAATCCTCCGTAATTACCTCCGGCTTGTTGTGGGTAATTATAACCATAATTCGCTCCAGGATAGGCGTAGTTTTGCCCGTAGTAATACATACAAGCACCTCCTCACTAAACTATTGTATGACGGAAGTTTCTTTTTGCTTATCTTTTAAAAAAATTGCTTGAACTTTGTCCTCATTGCATACTTTTTTTATCGCTCCGCATATGCTAATAATGGTGATGCATATGAGCAAATTAGATGAATTCAAAGCTTTTGCCCA
Source organism: Caryophanales bacterium UBA7581 (assembly GCA_002477825.1). Lineage (GTDB taxonomy): Bacteria > Bacillota_I > Bacilli_A > RFN20 > CAG-826 > CAG-826. The sequence continues at coordinate 13,136 of DLKT01000025.1, forward strand.
TGAAAGACCCTTTTTACGTGAAAAAGTAAAGCAAGGTGAGATAACTTGGCAAGAGCTTTATGAACGCTACGACATTTATGGTCCGGATGATGAAATCTTTAAAGAAAAAGAACCAAAGAAAGAAGAAAAAGAAGAAAGTTCAACGTCAGAAACAAAAGAGAAAAAAGAAGGACTTGATTCTATTTTAGATGCCATCAGTGGGTTTGACGTTGATAAAATTAGTGATGGATTAAATGGCATGAAAAAAATCTTAAATGTGTTAAGTGAAGTCACGCGTCCTGAAGAGACGCCACCTCTTTCAAGAAGAAAAATGTCTAAACCATATCAAAGGAATGATGACTAATATGCATAGTTCCGTTATAATATCTTTAGATAAAAACCAAGACTATTGGATTTTTATGCGAGAAAAACCTTATTGGCATAGAGAATTATCTCGACATCCTGAACATTTTAAAGAGTTTTTAGATGATTATAAATTAATTCGTAGAAAACGAGTGGTGGATCGCTTAGAAGATTTTTCGATGATGATGGCTTTAGCGAGGGAGTTAATGTAGATGGAAGATGAATTAATAGAAAAAACGTACGCTTTAAAAGAAAGTCTCGATCATGATGAAAGACTTCTTTTATTAAAAGAAAAAGAAAGAGAAATGGAAGAAAATGAAGAGGTCATGCTTCTTTCTTATTATTTCCAACGCGCTCAAGATGAATATAATGACGCTTTACGACACTTTAAAGAAGAAAGCGAAGAAGTAAAAAAGGCCCAAAAGATCTTGTTTGAGAAGAAAAAAGCCTTAGACGAACATCCACTTGTCCAAGCTTATTTAAAAGCGTACAAAGACGTTCGCGAGGTGTATGAAGAGATTCAACAAACTTTGTTTGAACCTTTTCACACCGCTTATCAATGTAAAGAAAAAAAGTAGCAAGGGGAGCTACTTTTTTTCATAGGGAGGAACAGGGCACGTTTTCGTGCATAGATAGTGTGCCCGTGCCTTTTATTTTTATACAAAAATTATTATAATAAAGTTCGGGTGAACAAAAATGAGAATTGTGGGCGGTAAATATAAAAGAAGAATCATCGAATTTCCAGAAGAGCATTCAAAAGACTATGAAACGCGTCCGACGAAAGATCGGATTCGGGAAGCAATGTTTAACGCTTTAGGGAATACGATGGAAGATGAAGTTGTTTTAGATTTATTTGCGGGTTCTGGTTCTTTAGGTTTAGAAGCGATTTCTCGAGGTGCGACGAAAGCTTATTTTGTCGATGCTAGAAAAGAAGCTATCCAAGCCATTCGCCACAATATAAGTTTACTCGATATTCATAATGCGGTATTAATGCAAAAAGATTATCAAAAAGCCTTAGAATATTTTAAAGAAAATCATATTCAGTTTTCTTTAGTCCTTTTAGATCCACCCTATAAAATGGATGTTTATGTAGAAATTCTTGATTTTTTAGAAAAACATGATTTATTATTAAAGCCGGCAAGAATTGTTATGGAAAGCGATCATCCGATTTTATTAGATGAAAGTAGGTATAACATACGCCACTACCAATATGGATTTATCCATGTACAAATTATTTCGAGGTGAGAAAAATGAAAATAGCCGTATATCCAGGAAGTTTTGATCCCATTACCAATGGTCATATTGACGTTATCGAAAGAGCGTCTAAAATGTTTGATGAAGTTTTAGTGGTTCTAGCCATTAATCCAAATAAAACATCTACTTTTTCTATTGAAGAGCGATTAGAAATGATGAGAGAATCATTAAAACATATTCAAAATGTGAAAGTAGATTCCACCGATGGACTTACTTTAGTCTACGCCAAAGAGCATGGTGCTTGTACATTAATTCGTGGTTTACGCGCGGTCACAGATTTTGAATTTGAATTCCAAATTCATGCCGCTAATTCTTTTATTGATGATCAAATTGACACAATCTTTTTAATGTCGAGAAAAGAATTTAACTTTATTTCTTCTTCCACCATTAAAGAATTATTTTTCCATCATGTCGATATTTCTTCTTTAGTTCCAAAAGTAGTTTTAGAATACTTGAAGAAAAAAGAGAATCAAAATTAAAAACACATTGACTCCTGTAAAAAGGAGTCTTTTTTTTAGAATTTTTCCAATGCGAAGAGAAGGTGCTAATAAATAGACTTGAGTATAGACAGATAAAGAAGAAAAAGAAAGAATAATTAATAAGATAGCAAAGGAAAGTTGAGATAAATGATTCACGAAATATAATGTGGAATTAGTAAATTCAAAAAAGCCATATAGTCCATAGCTTAAAAGCGGAGAAGGAATTTTCTTTAATAATAAAAAAGGAAAAGAGAATAAAAGCATAGAACCTAATAAAAGTAAACATGTGTTAGCGGTAGAAAAAATGGCTTTTGAAACATAGTTTTCTTCTTGAGGTAAAGAAAAAACTTCTTCTTTTTCTTCTTTAAATTTTTTTGCTTGAAGAAAATAAGAAAGCGTATTAGGTACATAAAGAATAACAAGCAAAATGATTTTCATTTTCAAAGAAAAATGAGGAAGTAAAATGCTAAAAATAAAAGGAAAAGAAGGGAGTAAATAACAAGATAAAATCATTTCACCTTCTTGCTTAGAAAAGAAACCTTTTTGAATAGATTCTTCAACGTAACTCGCTAAAGTGGGGGTTCCGCTAAATAGACCGAGTAAAATAATTAAATTACGATAAATCGCGTGAGCGTTTTTTCTTCTTTTCTTTTTAAAGAATTGATAGAGATAATAAAGTCCACCGGAATGAAGAAACAAATAATCAAATAGCATGCTGGGCGCTAAAGAGGGAAGAACAGTAAATAAAAAATTGTGTAATACTTCTTGACTAATAAAAGAAAAAGCTCGTGAAAAATAAATCACGAGTAGTAAGCATAATAAGAAAAAATAAGATAGATATTTTCGCATGGCCTTCACCATTTTTACCATATGGGAAAAGGCGCTGGAATATGATTATTTTTGGAAAATGACGCTTAAATGACGACCAGTAGTTTTATCTCTTTTATAAGAGAAGAAAAGAGCTTCGCTTTCAAAAGTGCAACCTTCATAAACAGAAATATTTATCGAAGGAATTCCGGCATCTCTTGCTTGGATAACATTTAAAAGGGGAACATCTAAAAAATGAACACCACTTGTTGATTTCATACCTTTTAAGAAATCTTCTCCGTAGATTTGAATAAATTCTTCAGGAGTCATATCTAAAGAACAATGAGAGAAGGTAAGAGCAGGTCCAAGATGAACATAAATATCGTTAGGATCAATATGTTCTTCTTTAATAATATAGGTAAGTGATTTATAGACGACCTTTTTTAAAGTGCCTGTTTTACCGGCATGAATAATACCCACTAGATGGTGTTTAGGAGAAGCAAAGAAAACAGGTACGCAGTCAGCGTGAAAAACGCCTAGGGCTAAGCCGCTTTCAAACGTATATAAAGCATCACAAGGACCGACGCCACTTTCAAAAGAATCTTGGCCTTTTCCTAGCATTGAAGAATCTACTTTCATAATAATATCTGTATGTTGTTGATAAGCAGTAATTAAATGATCTAATGTTAAGTGATGGTCCGTGCATAAACGAGTACGATTTAAAATAACACACTCTTTATCGTCGCCTACTTGATAAGCTTGATTAAAAGAGTTGTAAGGAGCTTTAGAAAAGCCACCATTTCGATCAGAAGTAAATGCCACTACATTTGGAAGTGAATCCCAGTATATATATCCCATAAATTTTATCCTCTTTCGATTTATTTTAAAAAAATTTCAAAAAAAAGTAAACATACCTCAACTAGAAAAGAGAAGATAAATGAATGAAAAAGAGTTTAGATAGTTCCATTTCGTATTTCCTTTCATATTCTATAAAGTAAGCAAGGAGGGATTTTATGCACTGTCGGTGTACGCCACAATGCCCGTGTAAATACGACCCCGTCGTTTTACCTGTTCGTGAAAGAGTTTGTGACCGTTACTATTGTGTGGAACAACCAGTCATTTGCCCAATGAACACACGCATTGTAAATCATTTTGTTCCGCGTCCGGTTTATTACCCGACTTACACAACTTCAGAAGAGAACGTTTGTGAAGGTAATGCCCGTCCATATAATCGTTAGTTCTTTTTTGAATAAAAAAAACAGCCTAGGTCAAACTAGACTGTTTTATTTTATTAATTATAGTTTACATTTTCGAATTGATCTTGATGATAATAGAAATTACGTAAATATTGCATTCTAGGAATATCATCATCTTTAGTGGATGGAGATAAGCCCATAATGACTTCATCAATATAACCACCAACGAAAGAAACAATCATTGGAGTAGGTGCTTTAGGATCAATGACATCTTCCATACTCGAGATGTAATCGGCACTATAAGAAACAACATCCTCACCATAATAATCAACAGTATCAAGATAATAAGCAATCGCGGTATCAAATAAATTCATTTCTTTTACAAATTTATTATAATTTGTAGCTTTTACACTATCGTCATCTTTATCAAAGTCGGAATAAACGAAATAAACGGAAGGAGCTTTTTTGTTTCCTTTATAATCATTCCAATCTGTGCTAAAGAGTTTAAATGCTTGTTCATCGGTTTCACAGGAATCACAGCCTTTTTTGATGAAAACGAGTAAGAAATGTTGATCTTCATCGTTATCGTATAATGGGCTAAAGTCATTAGATTCTGCATATTTAAGTAGATCAGTTGTGCTTACTGTGTTTTTATTATAGAAAGCATAATTGTTTTGAGATTTAGATAAATTACTAATCCAAGAAGAAATACTTGGAATAGAGAAGACAACACCGAAGATTAAACCGACAATTAAGAGAGGTTGAATCCATGCGGTTTCTACAATCCAACGCCAAATTCTTGCAAAGAAACGGCCAATGGCCCCAAAAAACTTTTTCATAACTAATATAGACCTCCTTATATCCTAGATATAGATATAGCGAAATAATAATATCATCTCGACGACTTTTTTTCAATAAAAAAAATAATATTTTTTATGTTGGAAGAAAATGGTTGCCTCTCCATGAAAGAAACAATCAAAAGAAAATTGCTTCCACATCTTGTATTTTGCCAATAAAAGTATACAATTATGTAGCGAAGAAGCAAATACACGGAAGGATTTTGAATTATAGCTATGTCACAAAGAGAACGAATTCGTACAAAGTACGAAAACTATGTTGAAACCCATAAAAAAGCAAAAATTGTATTTGAGAATATTTGGTGTGTATTTATTTTATTAGTATCCGCTTTATGTTTTGCGATTGGATTTAGAGCGTTTATTTCTCCAGCCGCAGCTGCGGAGAATCCAAAGATTTTAACGCTAGCAACTGGCGGTATAAGTGGTGTATCACAAATACTTGTAAAAACCTTTCAACTCATTAGGGGAAGTTATTTGAGCTCAGAAGATAAAAACACGGTTGTTTCAATTGCATACTTTGCTTTAAATGTTCCAATTTTCATTCTAGCATGGAAAGGAATTGGAAAACGTTTTGCTATATTTACGATGATAAATGTTGTTGCCACATCCATTTTTAATAAAATTATTCCAGAAAGTTTAGTGGGATTATTTGATGCAGGAAATTTCTTGGAAGATAACTTTTCACGGGCTTTATTTGGTGGAATTTGTATTGGATTAAGTAGTGGCTTATCACTTATGGTAGATGGTTCCTCTGGAGGTTTAGACGTTATTTCTTATTATATTGCTACAAAAAAGTCCACTTCTGTAGGTAAATACGTTCTACTTTTTAATGGAATTGTCGTTGTTTTATTTACACTTTTAAGCTATTTCCCAGTCAACGCTAGCGATACAACTCATGATCACGTTTGGATTGTATTATTGTATGGTATTGTTTACTTATTTGTTGTTTCTTTAGTATTGGATCATTTAAGTAGAAGAAATAAAAAAACACAAATTCAAATTATCACAACCAAAGACACTTTACCAAAAGTGTTAATGGCAAACTTCCATCATGGTTGTACAGTTGTGGACGCTAAAGGCGCCTTTTCTGGTGAAGGAAAGAAAATTATTTATATGGTTGTGTCAACTTATGAAGTAAAAAGAGCTATTCGCGTCATTCAAGAAGCCGATCCACAAGCCTTTATTAATTGCGTTTCTGTATCGGCCGTCTATGGACGTTTCTACGTTGAGCCAATTAAATAAAATGTTTTTCTCTTTGTAAAAAGAAAATATGTTAAAATATACGTAGATTGAGAAAGGAATGATTTTTTTATGCTACATTGTTTTCAAATATTAGAAGATGTTATATCTAGTACTACTACTGGTGGGGATACAAATCCAAGTAATCCTACGAATAACAATATAACTTTTGATAAAGTTCTTGAAGCACTATGGAATTGGGCAAAAACGACCGGTGTTAAAATTTTAATTGCGATTGTTGTTTTAATTGTTTCATTTTTCATTATTAAAGTAGTGACCAATCGCATTAAAAAAAGAATGCAAAAAAATAAAAAAGTGGATAAAACCATTTCTAAAACTTTATTGCGCTGCGGTAATCTTTTAGCTAAGATTTTAGTTGTTGTTGCATTAGTTAGTTATTTAGGAATTGATACTAGCGGTGTTACAGCATTAATTACTTCATTAGGTGTCTGCGTTGGTTTAGCGGTCAATGGTGCCTTATCTAACTTAGCTGGTGGTTTCTTAATTTTAATTACACGACCATTTAAAATTGATGATTTTATTGAAGCAGAAGGTTATTCAGGTACCGTCATTGATATTCGAATTACGGATACTAAAATTAGAACTCCCGATAATAAAATTGTTTATTTACCCAATGGAAAGTTATCGGCTGCTGAAATTGTAAATTATTCCGAAGAAGCAACAAGACGTGTCGATATCACTTTTGGAATTTCTTATGATAATGATTTTGAAAAAGCTAAAAGCATTTTAATGGATTTAAGTAACCAACATGCAAAAGTGTTAAAAGATCCAGCGCCTAGTGTTCGTATGTCTGAGCAAGGCGATAGTAGCATTAATTTAACCTTAAAAGTATGGGTCCTTAATGGCGATTATTGGGACGTAAAATTTGATTTATTAGAAGCTGCTAAAAAGGCTTTTGATGAAAATCATATTGAAATTCCTTATAATCAATTGGATGTTCATATTAAAAATCAATAGTTTTGAAAATGCGTCTAGTTTTTTAGACGTATTTTTTTTAAAAAATTGCACCTTCTCGCTTTTAAAAAGCGTATTACTTTATTGAAGACTGAAAGGAGGAAGTTCCGTTGAATTTATCAAAAGCTTTATACGTAGCTTATCAACAAGGAAATACCAAGAAAATAGAGCAACTATTTGATAAGATTTACGAACAATACGCCGATTTAGTCTTTGTCTTAATTTCCAAATATGTTTTTATCAAAGAAGATATTGAAGAATTAACAAATGATGTTTTTATTTCTTTCTTCACTCATTTAGATGATTTGGATCCAAAGAAGAATTTTAAATATTATTTGATGACTTCAGCTAAAAATCAAGCACTAAGTTATTTAAGAAGATGGAACCGCTACGTCACAGTGGATATGGATTCGATTGAAGCGCAGCACCATGAAGATTCAAGTTACACCGAACTCATTGAAGAATGGAAAAGGTGTATTACTGAAGAAGAAATTCGCTTGATTTTAAAACATGTTTTGGAAGGGTATGAATTGAAAGAAATAGCAAATTTAGAGCATCGTTCCATCAATACGGTGAAAAGTTGCTATCGAAGAGCAATTCAAAAATTAAGAAAAATGTATAAGGAAGGTGAAAGAGATGAAAAAAATAGAAGAGATAATCAAAGAAAAATCCGACTATAGAAAAGACGCTTCTTCACTTAAAAAATCAATTTCTTTTTCAATGTATGAAAAAAAGAAAGTGGTCGTGCCTTTTAAAAAGTGGGGTTGGTCTTTGCTTGCTATATTTTTAATTGGAATCGTTTCGGTTACTGCTTTAATTAAAGGAGACAATCCTTCAACAAGTAGTGGCAATACGAGTTCCAGTAACAATGGTGGATATAATCCACCTGATCACAATACACCAACGATTCCTCAAGAAAAATATGAAACTTTAGCGTTTAAAAATAAACGAAATGTTGTGGATCGTTATGAAAAAAATGCTTCTTTTATTGATACAGGCTTTGAAATGGTAAAAGTTGATGAAGCACTTCAAGTTTCTGAAACTTTAAATGATACATTTGAAGTAGATGCAACGGAATTTAAAGAAGGAGAAGTAGGAAAATATAATATTACGATTTCTTCTAACTCGAATAAGCATCTTAAAATGCGCTATGAAGTTCAAGTCGTTGATGAAACGATTCAATCTATTGAAATTGATCAAAGTAAAACAAGAAAAGTCTATTATTTAGGTGAACCAGTTTTAAAAGAAGATGTTTATTTAAATAAGATCTGCGTTGATTCTAATGGAAAAACGTTAGATCCAAAAGAAGTAAAAAGAATGGAATTTGAAGTAGATACTTCTAATTATGATGCAAATCGAGTGGGAACTTATAAAATTGAAGTAAGTTTAATAAATGCTAAAGGTGTTAAAAATGTTGAATATGAAGTAGAGGTAAAACCATTAGAAGATATTAATTTAGATGGTGATTATTACTTTTATGATGATGAATGTTTATCCGGCGAAGTAAACGTTTATGTAGCGAGTATTGAAGAAGGAAAGCTTATCCCACATTTTGCTGAGTTTTATAATGGCACATCGGATCAACTTACGTATTCATTTATTGATGGAAGATTGATTTTAAGAGGGAGTAATGAAAGCCAATATCTGGAATATTTCCCAAAAGAACGAATTCTAAAACTAAGTGGAATGATAGATGAAGAATGGATTCTTTATGCGAAAAATGATTATGATAAAGCTTTTTCTATTCAAGGAGAAAACGTGAATGAAGATGAATACTATCAATTTATTGTAAAAGATGGATACATGGACGCAATGACATTAAGTTATCTTCAATATACCTATGGAGGCGTTTATTTCGATGAAAGCTTTAAAGATGATGTAAGAGTAGAAGAGGATGTTGAAATTCAAGAAAATTCAACATTGTATGTCGGCTTTACTCCATATGAAGAAAAAGAAGAAGAGCCTTATTTTGGAACATGGTATTTTAATAGAGACTATTTCCGTATGCCTTATCTCGTTGCTTTTTCATTTGAAAATGGAAAATTAATAAATAGTAATGGCTCGGAAGTAGAAGATTATCGAGTACAAGAAACAAGTCAAGGTTATCTTCTTTGGATTAGTCATAATGAAAAATACTTATATATTGGTGAATATGACGCTTTTATTACGGATGAAGCGATGACGAATAGAAATCAATTGACAAGATATGATGCTTTAAAGCAATGCCTTGTGACTTTATCTACTGGTCGTAGTGCTCAAAGAGTAGTCGTAGAGAAAGGAAAACCTTTAATTACAGGATTTGCTCGAGAAGGCTCATATACGCAATTAGAGATTAATAGCTATAAAGGAACGCCGATTGAAGAAGATACTACCTTTAGTGTTAGACATATAAGTCGATATTTATTTGAGATTGAAGGAAATACTTTTGGAACATATGACGATTATTATCAAATTGTTTCCAACAATAGAATTCATGCGGATACTCAACATCGGTATTTATTAATGCATTATGATCATTATCAAGAAGTGGTAGTGGGTTGGCTTGCTTTCTTGGATATTGATACGTTAGAAGTTTTATCGCTTGATGATGCAAGGTCTATTTTAACTTTCAATTTTAATGCAGAAAAGCTAGTTATTGAGGAAAAAGAATACGAAATCAATAATGCGTTATATGCAAATTTAGATTTTATAGGCGATTATAAAAGTGCAGAAGGAGAAAAGATAACACTAACTGAAAAAGGATGGTTTAATTACACAATGTATATTGATCGCGGTGGAGTCATTAAACCATATTCTGATTCACTTAATTACCGTCTTATCTCTTTTGATGAAAATAAAATAAGTATAGAATTAAATCGTGTTTTTGATCATAATGAAATCATAGAACTCACCTATGAAGAAGGCGTATGGAAATTCACTTGGAATTCTCAAGAATATACGCATTCATTAAAGGAGAATAACCAATGAAAAAAAGAATTTTACCTATAATCATATTGAATTTGATGTGTTTAACAGGCTGTACAAGTTATGGGCATTCTGAAGCAACAAAGCAATCACTTTATCTACTTTATCCTTGGATGAAAGAAATGAATCAAGAAAATCTTGAATCCATTTATTTAAAAACGGATTTAGGTTCAATTGCCCCTACATTGAATTCCTTTAATAGGACATATATTGCTTCAGATGAAGAAAAGCAAAAAGCGTGTAATTACTTTCAAAATGCTACATATCTAAATTCAGATGATTCTTTTCTTGAACCAGGTGGATATAGCACAAGGTATATTGTTAACTTTAAAAGTGGTGACTCTTATACTTTTTCTTACACAAATTATCGGTTTTCATTTGCAAATCGATATTATGAAATTTTGGAAAAGGGACCGAGTTTTTCCACCCTTTTGGGTTATTCCTTTTTATGGCAAACTGTGTACACTTTAAAAACGATAAAGAATGGAGAAGAAATTGATTTTGACACATCGCTCTTTAATGATATTTTATTCAATGAAGTCAGCGATGAATGTGCACAACTTGATGAATTTAAGGATTATGTGTGGACATTATCTTATGTTGAAGATAATCAATTAAAAATATTAGACGCTACTCACTTCTCTATAAAATATGGAGAAACAAAGAAATACTACAGTGTGCTCAATGATAATTTCTCATTTAGCAATTATATTGAAAGAGGAAATGAACAATGAAAAAACAAAAATTACCATTTATTTTAGCCTTAGGAACATTATTTTCTTCTTGTTCAACGAATCAACCTGGAATATCTCTAAAAGAATGCCTAGGTCATGACATGAATCAATCGGATTATTATGTTAGTTATAATATGAGTAAGTACCAATCGGCTATTTTTACTATTTCATGGGAAAGAATTTCGACTTTTTTTGAAGTTTCATATGCTTCTAGTACTTTTGACTCATCAATCTTTTTAAGCAATAGCGATATTGATTATAACTATTGCTTCTATATTCATAAGAAGAATGAAACAACTTACGATCGAATTTATGTATATGAGGAAAAAGCATATGTGGTGAATGAAACGGAAAATCTAATTTATCAATCAACGAAAAGATTTAATGTAAAGAAATTAACCAATGAATTAGAAAAAACATTTAATACCGAAACATGGGCAAAAGCTTCTAGAAAAGAGCGAAAATCTTTAATTTATTTATTTGTAGACCAATATAATGTAAAAAATATGACCTATGATGAACTAAAAGCTTATTTAGGCGATGCAGATCGTTTAGAAAAGGTGACACTTGATATTTATCCAACGATGGATGGCGGCACAAATGCTTATTATTATTTTGCGGATGGAGAATTCGCTTCATCTTATTTTCAAGTTCATTATTATGAAAATAAAACCATCGACAGTTATGTAATTCAATAAGTATATGTTATAATAAAAGCGCAGAATTTGATGTTCTAGCGCTTTTTTAAAGATAATATGATGATGAAGTTATCAAATAAGAAGCTGAATAACGCTATGAATGAGATATATCGAATGAAGATGTACGCTAGGAGGGGATATTTTCTTAAGAGCTTTTCAATATTTATCTATCAAATAAGGAAAACAAGAAAAATTATATAGAAAGAGAGAACTAGCCATGAGAAAACAAAAGAATGCATTAATTTTACTGATAGCGGCCTTACTATTTTCTTCTTGTTCGACCCATCAACCGGGACTTTCTTTAAAAGAATGTTTAGGTTATGATATCAAAAAAGAAATGGATCGTTCGGTTGGTGTGAGTAATAGCGTAAACCATTCTTCTATTCGTGGGATTTCCTGGGTGCGAATAGCTTTCTTTTTTGAAATCCCTTATATTCCAAGTTCTTTTGATTGTGAAACTTTTTATGATGGAGATATAAAAGATGGCATAGATTACACTTATAGTTTTTTCATTTTCGAAAAAAATATTAATATAATTCATGATTGGCTTTATATTTATCAAGAAAAAATTTATGTGTGGGATAAAGACAAAGATTTGGTTTATGAATCGATAGAAAACGTTGATGTAGAAATATTGGAAAATGAATTTAATAGAAAATTTAGTGTAGAACAATGGGCGCAAGCGTCAAAAAAAGAGCGGAAAGCCTTAATTAATTTATTTGTAGATACTCATTTTGTATATGGGTTAACTTATGAAGAACTTAAAGCTTATTTAGGTCCTGCAGATCGTTTGGAAAAAACAAAGAGTGGCACAAATGCTTATTATTTTTTCCCTAGTGAAGAAGCATCATCTTCTTATTTTAAAGTTTACTTTGAGAAAAATAATACCATCGATAGTTATGTACTTATATAGGTTTATGTTATACTAAAAGCGCAGAATTTGATGTTCTAGCGCTTTTTAAGGGGAAATACATGGAAATTCAAGTTACCAAAGATGAAATCGAAAAAAGTTACGAATTTCGATGGTTCAAATATCGAATAAAGATGAATTCCATTATGAGTGGGATTTTATGTTGCGCATGTCTTTTTTTATTTTTAATTGTTTTATTGGATGCAATAAATGCAGGAGTAGAGAAAAATCGACTACTTGTGATTATTGCTTTTTCTGGCGTGTTGACTTTGATTTGGGCTTTAAACGCTTTTTTTATTTTTTTATATTACAAAAGTAAAAAAGATTATTTAAAAAAGAAATATACAAGAATGAAGGCTTACATAGTGCTTTTTGATTCTTATTCTACTTCTTCATATTTCCCAAAAAGCGTATTTTATGAAGTGGTACTTAGAGATAAAGACAAGCATGTGATTGGAAAATATTCTACCAAACCACTTTTTTCAAGTTCTTTCTTTTCCACTTGCTATCCAAATGAGGTTAACAATAAATACATGGTTGTGCTTTTTGATGAAAAAAAGAAAAAGTTTATGTGATTCGAAAAGCAAGGAATGAAGAAATTTTATAAAACATTAATAGCTTTATCAACATAAGGAGAGGTAAAATGACGGAATTTCATATTCAATTTCCGAGTCGATTTAAAGGAAAATTAAAAGAAACATTGCGCTTAAAATTTAAAACATTTATCATCGATTTCTTTTTGTCTTTTGTTTTATTTTTTGGTGGTGTTTTTGTAGCTTTTTACAACCTAGGAAACGTTGGACATAAAGCCATTGATTTATTTGGTGTTGGCCTTATGATTGCCGCTGTTTTATTACTGATTGCTTCACCTTTTATTTTATTGTTTAAATCGTATAATCGCGGATTAAAAGGCGATATAGATATATTTTTAAATAAAAAAGATGAAGTGTGGTACTATATCATAACCACAAATGCTAAGAAAAATCCTTTTAAAAGTGAAGGAAAATTATTATTAATTCAAGTAGAAAAATATTGGGTAATGATCCGCGGAAATAATGCTAGAGATTTTTATATTCCTTGCTCAATCTTAACAAAAGAAGAACTGAATGTGCTTAAAGAAATTGCTGGAGATTATGTTATAAAAGAGCCACAGAAACAAGGAGAAAACCAATGAGTCAATATGATGCCTTATGGGAATATATAAAAGACCAAAATCAAGAAGAAATTCGATTAACATTTTTAGAAATTGAAGAAATCATTCATTCGCCGATGAATCATTCTTTTTTAAAGTATAAAAAAGATTTACTAGCGTATGGCTATAGTGTTAAAAAGATTTCTTTAAAAGAGAAGTGGGTGCTATTTCAAAAAAATGGAAAGTAAACAATATCAAGAATTATTAGAGAATGTAGATAAAATTCACACAACGGAATTAGGTATCATAAGGATTCAAAAGAACGCACATCTTTCTGGAAATGAGGATGCTATTTCGTGGTGTAAAGCTATGGCTATGAATCCGAAAGCAGAGATCATTAGAAAAGGAAAAAACTGGTATGTTAGACTTTTTCCTTATGAAATAACGATTAATGCCTCTAGCTACACAATTATCACGGTTCGTTTTATTAAAGAGAGCAAATAAACTACGTTAGAACATCGTATATTTCTTGACTTTCTTCGAGCAGAAAGGCTATAATTTTAATACTCGTTGGAGGTAAATATATGAAAAAATCAATTCTAGCCGTCTCGGCTTTTTTAGGCCTTTTAGTAAGTTGCACGATTGAAATATCCCCCGGATCAAGTTCCACTAGCAAAGAGCCGACAACTTCTAATACGACTTCATCCACTTTACCTTCGACAAGTCAAACACCATCAAGTTCAACAATAATACCTTCAACTTCAAATACTTCATCCAGCTCATCTTCTATAGAAGAAAGAGATTGTTTAACGATTGAAGAGGCTATAGTAGCAGCAAATGATGAATTAAATTTTGCCGATTATTCTAATATTGTAGATGGAACTCAATCATATAAAGTTCGTGGCGTCGTGAATCGTATTGATCTCGGTGCGGATGGAAAAAATAATCTATATATAGAAAGTGTATCAAGTACAAATCAACCGGTAGGGCTTTATGTTTATGGCGCTTCTGATATGGATAACGCTAGTTTAGGCGCAACCATAGAAGTGACAGGCTCTTTTAAAAACTTTAGAGGATGTGTAGAAATCATTCCTACGAGTATTGAAACAATTGTTGAAGAAGGAACACATTTAGTAACACCTTCTAATATAACAGTGAATGAATTGTTATCTTCTAATTATTTAAATCAAGGCTGCAGAACCGTTATAAAAAATGCCAAAGTTGTAGCAGCACCTTCCATTAATTTAGCTGGTGACACTTCTGGTTATTATCCAACAGTAGAAGTAGATGGCAAACAACTTGGAATAAAAGTAGACACAAGAAGTAAGACGAATACCACTACAATTGCCAATTATTTTATAGAAAATTTAAATAATGATAAACTATTCACGATGGAAGGAAACATTACTTTTCATAGTGGTGTTTACAAATTATGCGTTGGTCAATTAGAAGATTTAACACTTCAAGATAACCAAGAGCATGTTCACCAATATACATTTTCACCTTATGATAGTAGCTATCATTATAAGCAATGCATATGTGGAGATCAACGTTTAGAAGCACATGAATCGTCTTCATGGATAGTGGATCAAGAAGCAACGACAACAAGTGCTGGTAAAAAACATAAAGAATGTACAAAATGTGGTTTTGTTTTAGAAGAAGAAACCATACCGCAAATTTCTTCTAGTGAAAATATCGTTATTGATTTTTATGCGATTAACGATTTCCATGGTGCAGTAAAAGATTCTAGTTCCAGTCCAGGCATTGAAAAGATGTCTACGAAATTAAAAGAATTAGCAAGTACCAAAGAAAATGCTGTTTTGCTTTCTAGTGGTGATATGTGGCAAGGAAGTATTTATAGCAATAACACGAGAGGAAATCTTGTCACTGAATGGATGAATCAAATGAACTTTGTTTCTATGACCATAGGAAATCACGAATTCGACTGGGGCGAAGAAACCATTATTAAAAATCGTGAATTAGCAAATTTTCCAACCTTAGGAATTAATGTTTATAGTAAGGAAACAAAGCAAAGAGTAAGCTATTTAGATGCATCCACAATTATCGAAAAAGGTGGCATTAAAATTGGTATTATCGGTGCGATTGGAAATTGTTATTCTTCTATTTCTGCTTCTAAAGTCGCTAATGTCGAATTTAAAACTGGAACCGCTCTTGCTAATCTAGTTATCAATGAGGCTAGACGTTTAAAGGATGATGAAGATTGTCAAATCGTTGTTTATTCTTTACACGATTCTTTTGATAAATCAGGTTATCAAAATAGCATCAGTACATCAAAATATGTAGATGTCGTATTTGAAGGACATACGCACACAGAATATGCAAAAACGGACGATTATGGTATTTATCACATTCAAAGTGGATCCTATAATTCAGGGATTTCACATGCCACATTAACCTACAATCCTAAAACAAAAAGCGTTGATACGAGCCTTGCAGAAAATATTTCCACAAAGAGTTGGCTCAATAGTGATATGGATAAAAATACAACTGCGCTTTTTGAAAAATATTCTGAAACAATTGGAAATCCTAAAGAACAAGTGGGCTATAATGCAAAGGAACGAAATAGTAATGAACTACGCACAACTGGTGCAAAATTAATGATGGAATATGGTCAAAAACTTTGGGGAAGTCAATATGATATTGTTTTAGGTGGCGGATATTTAAGTGTTCGTGGATCAAATAAATTAACAGCAGGATTTAAAACAGTAGAAGACATTTTTAATTTATTCCCCTTTGATAACGATATTATTTTATGTTCGGCTACTGGAGCATTTTTAAAGAAATACTATATGAATAGCACGAACTCTTATTATTTTATAGCGTATAATTCTGGTTATAGTTCATCAAGTAACCTTTCCGATACACAAATCTATTATTTTGTTACCGATACATTTGGAAGTGACTATTATATCTATGGAAAAGGTTATAGTTTAGAGAATCAATTCAAAATCGTTGAACAACCCGAAGAAGCTTGCTATTTACGTGATTTAATGGGTATCTATATTCGTAAAGGTGGATATAGTTCGTAATGACAGTTAAAGTTAGAAAAGAGACAAAACAATGGTAAAAATTATCTCACTTTTAGAAAATACAACCTCTTCAAAACAATATAAAAAAGAACATGGTTTGTCCTTATATATTGAAACTCCCAATCATAAAGTACTTTTTGACGTGGGACCCAGTCGGAAATTCTTATTAAACGCATGTAAAATGGGAATTTCAATTGAAGATGTAGACATTCTAGTACTATCCCATGGACATCAAGATCATGTAGGTGGATTAAAAGCATTTTTAAGAGTAAATAAAAAAGCAAAAATATACATTCGTAAAAATGCTTTAGATCGACATTACATCCGTGTTTTAGGATTTTATATTTCCATTGGTTTAAAATACCACAAATTCAATAAAGAACGTTTTATCTTTACAAATGATATAGAAAAA
This sequence comes from Caryophanales bacterium UBA7581, assembly GCA_002477825.1. GTDB lineage: Bacteria > Bacillota_I > Bacilli_A > RFN20 > CAG-826 > CAG-826. The sequence goes on from DLKT01000025.1 coordinate 30,185, forward strand.
ATAGATGATGAATTGATGCTTTTTTCGCATGTGAAAATGGAAGGTGAACTTCCTAAGAGTAATCAAAAATTGTTTAAGAAAAAAGAAGATGGGAAAATCGTTCAAGATGATTTTAGCCATGAACAGAATTTGATTGTTTCATTACAAAGTATGAACTTTCTTTTTTCCGGATGTTCGCATGCTGGGATTTTAAATATTCTTAAAAAAGCTTCTTCAATTTGTGGCCCTATTTTCTTGGCGGTCGGTGGATTTCATTTATTTAATCCACCTACGAAAAAATATGAAAGTGACACTTTCATTGATTCGTTAGCAGAGCAACTCAATAAAACAACAACGCTTTTTTATACCTGCCATTGTACCGGAAAAAAAGCATATGAACGAATGAAAATCGTATTGCCTCAGCAATTATATTACCTTCATACAGGTGATCATATTGAATTTTAAAAAGGAAAGAGAAAAATGAAAGAAAAAAAGAAAGAAATTAAACAATATATTATTGGAATCATCGCTGCCGGCTTTGTTTTTATTTTATGTGCATTCGCGGTAATATATATAGTTTTTAATAAAGATAGAAATAACTATCCTCGGTTAAGAGATATGTTTTTTACTTGCCTTTTTATTATGTTAGCGACCTCAATTGGCATTGTTGAAAACGTTAAAGGCTTAATTAAATGTAAAAAAGAAAAATAAAAATACTCCTTACCTTCATTTGTGGTATAATCTAGTTAGAGGTAACTAACCGTGAAATTTTATGAAAGTGGAAATCAAGAAAAACCGGTAATTTTATTAATTTCAGGAACGTGCTGTCATTATAGTTTATTTGATAAAGTCCTTCTTTTGTTACAAGAAAAATTTTATACAGTTGTTGTTTCTTTTGATGGCTTTGATGAAAACGAGAATGCTGAATATGAAAGTATGGAAAAAGAAATCATCCAAATTGAAGCGTATATAAAAAATAGATTTCAAAATCATATTGTCTGTATTTATGGCTGCTCATTAGGTGGCTCATTTGCTAGTTATTTAGTGCAGAGAGGCAATATTTTAGTGGATCAAATCATTTTAGGTAGTAGTGATATGGATCAAAGTGGTGCTTTTTCAGCGAAAATTAAAGGCAAGATAATGGCACCAATACTTTATAAAATGATTCATACGGGAAAGCTTCCTAAATTGATGAAAAAGAAATTAAATAAAATGAAAGATAAAGAACCAGAACGCTACCAGCAAATGCAAGAATTCTTACATTCATTCATGGTTCCCACAATACAAAATGTCGTGACGAAAAAAAGTATCTACAATCAATATGTTTCCGATTTAGTAACTAAAATTGATGATCATATTCAAAAAGAAGGCACTACTGTACATGTGTTTTATGCTTTAGGTATGGGTGAAAAGTATCGAGCTCGTTATTTAAAACATTTTAAAAACCCAGATATTCGTGAACAAAATATGAATCACGAAACATTTTTCTTCTGTCATCCTAAAGAATGGACGGAAGAAGTATTTGATTGTGTTTTCTCATTGAGATAAAATAATTAAAAAATTTCAGACAATATAAATTCTTTATAGCCAATAAAGCTATCATAGCATTTAGCAGAAACGGCTAAAATGGTAGCTTTTTCGACGTGAGAAAGAAGAAAAGACATAGCGTTACACGAATTGTAGTCAAGGTAGCATCCAATCGATTGACGCAAAAGAATTTCTTTTGAATTTTTCCACTCAAATATGAATGTCATTTTAATTTTATCGAGTTCAGTTATGTTATGAAGTAACATCATTTTATTGGTATACTTCCATTTTTCATATGAATCAGCAAAGAAAAATGACACTAAATTTTGCTCGAAACAAATATCTTTTAAGAACAACCCATTATTTTCGAATAGGTTGCTTTTACATACTTTAATATAAGGCCGATACTTATAAAATAAACGTTTATCTTTTTTTAACAGAAGTGAAAGCAACATAGATTGCTCAAATTCATTACGACAAAGGATGGCCTCTAAAGAATCTTGAATTGGGTATGAATTAGGAAAAAGAATTTCGGCATGCCGATATTTTCGCTCTTCATCGGAAGTTGCACTGTTATCGTATATTTGTTTAAATGGCAATGTTGAAAAGGCCTCTTCACCAGAAAGCAATTCATCGCCATATCCAGCTTGGCTTGACTTGGAAAACTTGGTTTGACTATTCTGTAATAATTTTTCCAAATTAAAGATGAAAAAAATTGGAACAGGAACATTAGCGTTTACATCATTGTTATAACGTAATGATGGATGTTTAAATCCTTCATTAAAATATTGAGTAGGAGTGAGGGGCCGAAAATAAAATCGAACAAAGGATTGAACTTCTTTTGAGGTCATATCAATTACTTGATAACTAGCATTATCATTTTTCATACAATTATTTTGTAGGGCAATAGCTCTACTGAATAACGTTTCATGTTGAATAATGTCTAGAGCGTTAGAGATATCGGTATAATGAAATGCATAATTGGCCCACCATTTTCGTTCATTAGGAAGATTACTTTTGTTTTCTTTTATTATTTCAGAAAAAGTTTTCATGAATTTCTTCCTCCTAGTACAAATGTTCTTCCTAGTCCTTCTTTTAATTGGAAACCATCTAGCATATTTCCACTTTTATCCATTTTTTTAATTTTTGAAAGATATCCTAGAGAATATAAAATGTGGCTTATTAAGTAGAATTCCATATTAGATTTATCAACAGCAAAAATAGATTGATTTCGAATTTCGTCCCATAATTGATATAATTTTTCTTCGTCAATTGCAAATATTTTATCTTTGTATGTAATCTTAAAAACATTGTTTTCAAAGCATAAGACGCCTTTTATATTTTCTATATTAAATTCATAAGGAACAAGATTACATTGAGTACAAAGATCGTCCATCATGCCATTAAATGAAAGATCTTTGGCGTTAGCTCTAAGCCACTCTTGCGTTTCTTTAAGAGTGAAATGTTCTGGGGTTATTTCATTACTAAGCTTATCTAAGTATATATAGATACTTATGGGTAATGGGCTTAAATATTTTTCCATTAAAGGTCGGACGTCCTCCCAATTTAAATCACCATTTCCACATCCTAATTTTGGAAAAGCGATTGAAGTTATTCCACGTTGCGCATAATTATCGCAAAAACATTTTAAACCCTTTTCTATGTATGAAAGCTTAGAGGGAAATCTCCAGTTTTCTTTTGTGGGGAATAGAAGTAATAAATGATCAGAGGAGGACACGAGCATAAGTTTGCCAATTTTAAGAGATTTTTTTTCACAAGCTTCTTTGTATTTTTCAAACATTTGTGGGTATCTTGCTTTAAATTCTAAGGCTAATCCTTTTCCCATAACACCTACAGTGTTAACGGTATTTACAATTACTTGTGCAGGACTATCAAAAATATTTCCTTCAATATATTCTATCATATGGATTCCTCCTTACTTAGTCAGTTCTATTATTTCACCATTCATCAAAACAAACCTACATTCTATTTTGCATCCCAAAACCATAGCAATTTCATCTAAATCATTTAAAGAGAACGAACCACGATTTAGTTTTTGGCTAAAGGCTTGTGGTGATTTATCTAAGCGGCGGGCAAGTTCGGAAAGACTAATATTGTTGCATACACACAACTTTTTTATTTGCTCATCAATGCGCATATGAATCACATCCTTACGATTTTATTATAAATATTTTTGTTTATATTTTCAACAAATACGTTTAAATTGATACATAAACTATGATTTGTAATGTGCTTTTTTTAATATTAATAAAAAAACTCCAATGACCATCGGAGTATGTATAGCTATTATGGCGGAGAAAGGGGGATTTGAACCCCCGCAAGGCTTGCACCTTCTGCCAGTTTTCGAAACTGGTCCCTTCAGCCGCTTGGGTATTTCTCCAGTGAAAAGAATTATAACATATTTATCATGACTTTTCATTGCTTTTATTATTTTTTTAGTGAACATCCTGAAAATAGAACGTAAAAAGGGCTTCTTAGGAAGTTCTTTTTTATCTGTTGTTTATTTAATAAACAAAGTATATAATATCAAATGAGGTGAGAAAGCTGTGAAAGAATGGTATTTAAAGCATCAACCCCAAATTATGACAGCTATGGTTGTTATTTTTTCTCTTTTAGCCATCGCTATTATTGTCCTTTTAGTTCTTTCTAGCTACTCTAAGAAAAAACAAGAAGATCATCTTCGTTTCAAAAAAAGAAAATGTTACATTTTTACCATTTATATGGAGCAACGAAATGTTGTATTTTTTGAGCGTACGAATCCGAAAGAACAGACTTCTATGACTTTAGATTTTTTATATAAACATATTTTGAATCCTAAAGAACGCGATTTGTTTAGAGAATGGTTGGAGAATCTTTTTGTTGATAATCATAATCTTTTATCCGAAATCGTTTTGAATTTTGATGGCAAACAAATTTTATCTTTATTCTTTACGGTAGATAGTTTAAATGCCGAGAAAAAAATCATTCACTTATGTAGTTATAATGTCGAATACTTACAAGATTCTTTAAAGAAGAGAAAATACTTCATGGCGCCTTTAAAAGAAATGCAAGGTGTTCCTATTGATTCAATTTATACCAAAAAGAACACGGCCAATGGTGCATTAATCTTTGTTCGCTTCTTTCCTTTAGATAAACGATTAGATGAAGCAAAACAAAACGCAATTGCTAATGAATTAAGACAGGTCATTTTACTTTTTATTAAAGAGAAGAGAGCAAGATCTAGAGTTGAATTTGATGATAGTAAATGCTTTGTTATTTTAGATGTAAATACCGCTAGCTTAGCTGAAAAGCAACAAACAGTATTCCAATTAATTAAAAAATTAAATTCTCGATTAGAAATTAACTCTTGCCAAGAGGATTTTGATTTCTCTATTGGGGTAGCGGAATTAAAATATTTTACCGATGGAAAGAAATGCTTAGAAGTTGCGCGTAATAAAGCAATGGCAGCGGAACGTCAAGATAGCAAAATGGAATGGTATTCTAATGGCGATTCTGTTAAAGAATTTGGTGAAGAAGTTTGGGAACAAGAACTGGATAATGCTATACGCGGAAAAAAGAAAGACCGCCGTTTACAATTCTTATATGCTCCTTTAGTGCAAGCTACGTTACCCGTTAAAATGTTTGGTTATATTACATATGTAGAACCAGAAAATTCCGAATTCCATAGCTTTGAAGAAATGAAAATCAAAGCGAATGAATATAATCGCAATTATGAATTATTATCTTTAACATCCAAGACACTAATTAATAAGTTCTATAATGAAGTGGTGAAACGCCTTATTGAAAGTGGTCAAGAAAACAACTTACGCCTTTTCTTACCCGTCATGATTTACGATAAAGATTTAATTTTAAAAGTTCTTTCGGAAATTCGACATACCAAAGATTGTCATGTAGTCATCATGATGGATGAAAATGACATGAATGAAATCGTCTCTAAAAATTATGAAGAAGCGATTGAATATTTGAAATTGATTAAAAAGAAAAAGTATGAAATTGCTTTAGCTTTAAAGAGCAGTAATTTAACTTGGGCCAATGGTGTATATGAAGTATTTGATTACTTCGTTATTGATAAAACGTTAACTAGTGGAAAAGAAAGTTTAGATTCGAGTTCGGCAATTAAACGGTTATCTACCAAATTAACCGTCTTCCAAAAACCATTAATTGCATTAGATATGACGACCAAAGCGATGATTCAAATTTTACGCGAAAGAGGATTCAATATCTTTGGTGGCAATGCAATTGAAATGAGAAGTGAAGACATTGTTGAATTAACGCCTCGAAAAATGAGTGTTGTTAGAAAATAAGGAGTGAGATTTATGGCAACAGAAAATAAAAATGACGCAATTACTTCGCAAGAAGAAGACTTTGCGCAATGGTATACGGATGTATGTAGAAAAGCAGAATTAATGGATTATTCTTCCGTTAAGGGCTTTATTATTTATCGTCCTTATGGCTATGCGATTTGGGAACAAATCCAACAATATTTAGACAAGAGATTTAAAGAAACAGGACATCAAAATGTGTATATGCCAATGATGATTCCTTCTTCTTTATTCCAAAAAGAAAAAGATCACGTAGAAGGCTTTGCCCCTGAATGTGCGATTGTGACCATCGGAGGAAAGAGCAAATTAGATGATCCATTAATCGTTCGTCCAACGAGTGAAACATTGTTTTGTGAGCATTTTTCAAAGATTGTATCTTCCTATCGCGATTTACCATTAAAATACAATCAATGGTGTTCTGTTGTTCGTTGGGAAAAGACTACTCGTCCTTTCTTAAGAGGCTCCGAATTCTTATGGCAAGAAGGTCATACCATTCATGCTACGGAAGAAGAAGCTAGACATGAAACCTTACAAATGTTAGAGATTTATAACCAATTAGGAAAAGAACTTTTAGCGATTCCTTTTAGCACTGGAAGAAAGACTGATAAAGAAAAATTTGCAGGGGCAGAAGAAACGTATTCCATTGAAGCTTTAATGCCCGATGGAAAAGCATTACAAAGCGGAACTTCCCACTTCTTTGGTCATGGTTTTGCCGATGCTTTTGGTATCCATTTCCAAGATAAAGATGGCAAATTAAAACCTGTAGAACAAACCTCTTGGGGTGTGTCTACTCGTTTATTAGGCGCTTTAATTATGGTACATGGCGATGATAATGGTCTAGTGCTTCCACCACGTGTTGCGCCAATTCAAATTGTCATTGTCCCAATTCAAATTCAAAAACCAGGGGTATTAGAAAAAGCAAGAGAAATTGAAAAGACTTTAAAAGAAGCGGGATATCGTGTTCATTTAGACAACGATCCTTCTACGACACCAGGCTGGAAATTCCATGAATACGAAATGAAGGGAATTCCTCTCCGTATTGAAATTGGGCCACGTGATATTCAAAATAACGTCTTCGTAGCTTCTAAACGTAATGATGGCGTAAAGGCTACTTATCCATTAGACCAATTAGTGCCACAAGTACATGCTTTATTAGATTTAATCTATGAAGAAATGTATGAAAAAGCAATGAACTACTTATTATCCCACACTACCGAAGTACATACTTATGATGAATTCAAAGATGTGCTTGAACATAAGGGCGGTTATGTCAAGATGATGTGGTGCGGTGATGAAGAATGTGAAAACAAGATTAAAGCCGACACGAACGCTACTTCAAGATGTATGCCATTTGATCAAACACCATTTGATGATGTTTGCCCAATCTGTGGTAAGAAAGCAAAGAAAGTCGTTCTCTTTGCTAAAGCTTATTAATCAATGGATAAAAGAAGGATGAATAAAGGGGATTATCCTTTATCTCCTTCTTTTTTTATACAAAAACAAAATATGACAAAATGCGTTTGACAAAGAAAGTCTTTTTATAGATAATTTACATACAAGGAGGTTTTGCTAATGGAAAAAGAGGAATTATATTTAATCGTTGCTAAAAATATATCTGATTTACGAAGAGCAGCAGGAATGACTCAATTAGACCTTGCTGATAAAATACATTACTCGGATAAAACGGTTTCCAAATGGGAAAGAGGCGAAGCCATTCCTGATGCTGAAACGATTATTTTACTTGCAGAAGTGTTAGGTGTTACAAGTAATGAAATATTATATAAACCGATGACAAAGAAAGCGCAAGCGCCGAAGAAAGAACTATTTACTTGGAATCATTATTTTATTACTTTAATTTCAATATGTATTCCTTACTTAGTGCTTGCCATTTGTATGTTCTTTGTAGGAACGTTAGAACCAGCTGTCTTTAAAGAATGGTGGCTTCCGATGCTTTTATATGGCGTATCTGTATCTTTTATAGTATGGCTTGTCTTTGCTTCTCTTTGGTGGCCTTCTTTATGGCAACAAATTGTATGCTCAGGATTAGTTTGGAGCATTGCCGTATCCATTCATCTCACGTTTAGTAATATTATGATTCTACTTATTTATGGAATTGCGGGTGTTTTACAGATTGCTATTTTCTTCTGGTGGCTCTTAAAAAAGTCAATAGGCATCAAAAGAGAAAAATGGAGATTTTTTCCTAAAAAGGTGGAAAAAAACAATAAAAATTAATGAAATGATTGAAAAAACATTCAATTCTACTATTGAAATCATGAAAGTAGAGTGTGGTTTATCGCACTCTACTTTTTGTTTTTTTATTAGAGAATTTTAAAAAGCTAAGTAGAGTGATTCTTTTTTTACTTTGGTATAAATTGGGTAGTGTAAAGGAGGAATTGTTATGGAAAAATCTCGTGTTAAAATTACCTCAACTTGTTTAAATACCAAGGAAAAGAAATGGATGGGACTTGCTAAAACCATACGTGTGATGACGGTGGCCCCGGTAATGGCGCTTATCGCCTTTCTTCTTTTATGGTTCTTAAAAAGAGAAGTCTTTATGAATGTAAAAGGATTGTTACTCGCTATTTTATTTATTGTCGTGTTTCCTATTTTGGCATATCCTTTGCAACCCTTATTTCCACATTTTAAAAGTAAAGGAAGAAAAGGACAAAGACAACTCGCTATTATCATGTCCGTTTTAGGTTATGCTTTAGGCATTATTTTATCGTTTGCATTATCCTTTTCGGACGGTACGAAGATGATTTTTATTTGCTATTCCGTTGCGGGTTTATTAATTTTTCTATTTACCAAGTTCACTCCAATTAAAGCGAGTGGACATACTTGTGGAGTAGCAGGTCCTGTTATTTATCTTACTTATTTTTTAGGCGCCTATGCCTTATTTGGCTTTATCCTTCTAGTCTTCGTTTATTGGTCTTCCTTATATATGAAGCGCCATACTTTATCTGAATTAGCGTGGGGCACAGTGGCCTCTATCATTGCGTTTTTAAGCGCCTATTTATTCATTGTTGTTTTATAAAAAAGGAGAGAAAAGAAAATGGAAAACAAAGAATTTATTATGAGCTGTAGCTCACCTGTCGATGTCGATGCAAGTTATTTTATGAAAAGAAATGTTCGCATTCTTTATTATCATTACATGATGGACGATGTTGAACATGAAGATATTATGGGAAGAAATAAAGAAGAACTTCATCAATTTTTTGAAAGCTTAAAAAATGGAAAACGTTCTTTTACTTCACAAATTGCGATTGATCAATACATTGAATATTTTGAAGAACTTTTAAAAGAAAACTTACCAATTCTACATATTGAATTAGGAACGGGCATGACAAATTCTACGATCAATGCTTTAAAAGCGGTATCTATGATAAAAGAAAAACATCCCGAAGCCCGAATTGATGTCATTGATTCTTTATGTAGCTCTTCTGGTTATGGTTTACTCGTTGATTATGCCTTAGATTTAAGAGATGAAGGCAAAAGCATGGATGAAATAGAAGCATGGGTCATTGATCATCGTAATCAAATTCACCACCAATTCTTTTGCACGGATTTAAGTTATTTTAAAAGAAGTGGACGGATTACCATGATGACGGCATTCTTTGGCTCCATTATGAAAGCATGTCCAATTATGAAACTCAATAAAGATGGAAAAATTATTGTATATAGTAAGGCCTTTGGAAGAAAGAACGCTATTCGTAAAACCGTGGAAGAAGTCATGAAACACATTCAAAATGGAAAAGATTATCAAGGAAAATTATGGATCAATGGTTCTGATGTTCCCGAAATGGTAGAAACCGTTCGTCAAGCTTTAATTCAAGAAGCGCCGGGATTAGAAGATAAAATCCGTATTTGGGATATTGGTACGATTATTGGCTCACACTGTGGCCCAGGTACGGTTGCAATTTATTTTTTAGGTGACGAAAGAGAATAAAAAAATTAATATTCCACTTTTTCTTGCTCCAATAAAACAAAAAAAGTATTGAAAGAAATGCTGGTTTATGTTACTATTACATAGCCGTTGGAGCAATACCCAAGTTGGTGAAGGGGCGTCCCTGCTAAGGACGTAGATCGGGTAACTGGTGCGAGAGTTCGAGTCTCTCTTGCTCCGCCAGGTTAAAAATAAAACTAGATATTTGATATATCTAGTTTTTTTTATAAAAATTTGACATATAGAAAAAGCTTGTTGCTTTAGGCTTTAATCCTCTTTTATCGCTTTTTAATTTGTATTAAAATTAGGGGGTTCGTTTGCATTTATCTTCTTAAGAAGATATAATAATTATAATTAGAAGGAGCGTTTTATGGCACGGAAAAAACAAATATTTTCTCTCTTTGTTGCTTTATCATGTGTTCTTTTAGGCACGACAGGTTGCCAATCAAGACATACGCATGATTATCATATTACGAATAAAATAGAAGCAACATGTGAAGAGCAAGGAAAAATTACTTATACCTGTGATTGTGGAGATTATTATGAAACAGTCATCGATAAAAAAGGACATGTATTATCAGAAAACTATAAGTTTGATGATGAACAACACTGGTTATATTGCACGGTTTGTGAAAAACCATCAGAAAAAGAAAAACACAACTTAAAAGAAGAAATTGTCACTGAAAGTACTTGTGATAAGGAAGGCAAAGCCAAAGTATCATGCGCTTGTGGCTATGAATCTATAAGAGTGTTACCTAAAAAAGAGCATGATTATGCTTGGAAATTTGATGAGTCAGATCACTGGAAAGAATGTAATCTTTGCCACACTACTTTAGAAGATTCCAAAGAAAAACATAATCATTCAGAGCTTATTCATGAAGAAGCATCCACCTGTTTAAAGAAAGGAAAGAAAATTTTCCAATGCGCTTGTGGACATCAAAATGAGGAAGAACTTGATTTTGCTAACCATAGTTACACGAAAGTTCAATATGATGAAACCAATCACTGGAATATTTGTGAAACCTGTAATCAAAGCGAAGGTATTCTTACGCCACACACTTTTAAAGAAGAAGTAATAAGTGCAGCAACTTGTGACGAAAAAGGATCCACTCGCGTTTATTGTGATTGTGGTTATTCCTATACCAAGGAAATAGATGCTTTAGAACATCAACTCGACAAGACTAAAGTCGTTTCTAAAAATAGTTCAGGACACTTCTATCAATGTACAACTTGTAAACAATCCGTTAAGGAAGAGCATAACTTAGAAGCTTGTGATTGCCCAAATGGTAATAATCGTTTACCTACTTGTGCAAAAGAAGGTCATGAAGACTATCGTTGCACTATTTGTGATTATTTAGATGAACGTTCAATTCCTAAGACGAATAATCATACGCCTTCATCTACTTGGACGAGTAATGGTACGCATCACTGGCATACCTGTTTAGTGGAAGATTGTGACGCTAAATTAGATGAAGAACAACATAGCTTTGTTACCGTTACAACTGAAGCTACTTGTGTGGTCGATGGTAAAGAAGAAAGTAAATGTGAAACCTGTGGCTATGTAAGAAGTACAAAGATTTTAAAAGCGCCAGGTCATAGTTATGTTGATACCGTTTTAGAACCTGCGACATGTATCAAAGAAGGACGCATGCAACGAATTTGTAGTGCTTGTGGGGATGAAGTAGAAGAAGTAATTGAAAAAGAACAACATACTTGGGATTCCTATAAAGCGGATGATAATTATCACTGGAAGGCTTGCTCTATTTGTGGAGTAGAACAAACAACAAAGAAAAATCATACTTATGTCGAAGAAGTTTTAGAAGAGGCAACTTGTACTTCTTCAGGTAAGAGTCGCTTTACTTGCTCTGTTTGCCAACATAGTTATGAAAAAGTAACGACGAAAAGTCATAATTATGTAAGTAATGGTGATTATGTTGATCCAACGTGTACGAGCTATGGATATCATACTGAAACCTGTACCTATTGTAACAATACAATAGAAGTTACGGATACATCTTTAGGTTATGCAGAACATCAATTAACCTATCATGAAGCAAAAGCAGCAACAGAAACGGAAGATGGAAATATTAACTATTGGGAATGCTCTGCCTGTCATAAATATTTCTCTTCTAAAAATGCAGAAAAAGAATTAACGAAAGATGAAGTCTTTATTAAAAAAGTTTCAACAATTGAAGTGGAGTCTATTAGTGATTTATTAGATGCTGGGTCTTCTTTAAATGATAATGAAGAAAGCTATAATTATTATCAATTCTCCGCTAAAATATCGACCATTGATTTAGATGAACGTCTCATTACCTTAACGGATGATAGTGGACAAACCATCTCATTTGTCCTCTCCGTTGACACAAACATCGACACTTTGAAAGTCAATGACACGATGAAGATAAAAGCCAAATTATCGAAATCAAATGGAACAGTGTCTTTATCTTCTTTAACGATTTTAGATATTCAATCTTCAGAAACGAAATATTCGATTCATATTACAAATAATGATTCGACTTTAAACAGTATCTGGGCAGTTGATCAAGAAGGAAACTCCTATCAAGATAATACGGAATATTATAACGTTTTAGATTATGGTGATACGATTTATTTAGAATGTTGGGATTGGTATAATGGTGCCTATTTACAAAGTTTGTTGATTAACGGAAAATCTTATACGTTAACGAATGGTCAATCGATTACCATTACGGTAACAGAAGATATTAGTGTAGAAGCAACTTTTAGCAAAACACAATCCAACCAAGTGACTACGGATAAGACGGATACAACTGAAAGTGGAGTAACCAAAACCATCAATGGCTATGTTTCATACACCTATGTCGGTGCAACCAATGAATATGGAAGATGGTATGCAAATTCTAGAACTCGCTTTAATTTAGATAATGCTTACTTAGAAAAAGTGATTATCCAATTTGAAGATTATAACACCCAAGAATTAAGTAGCAATAAGATTTATGCGGGAACGGATGCTTCACATAAAACAGAAGTTACGTATTCTATTTCTAATTTAACTACGACTTTAACCTTTGACACTACGAACCAATATCAATATTTTGAATATGTGAGTAGTGTACAAACTAGAATTACATCCATTCAATTTGTTTATAGTACTTATAATACGTTAAAAGTAGCATAGTTGAGTATTTTAAAATTAAGGCGATGACTCTTTATAGAGGGTCATCGTTTTTTTGATGCTTTTAAAAGCACTTTTTTGTTGACTATTTATAGACATAAGACTATGATTGTTTTGTCCCATATGGGACAATAAGAGGCAAAATATGAAAACAATACAATTACAAAAGATGAATGATATGAATCATGCAATAATCCAATTTAGAGGTTTTTATTCTTCCTGGGCTAAAAGGCATCATATTTCATATCAAGAACTTTTGGTTTTATATTCTATTCGGGATAAAGGGTGTTGTTCACAACGGCAAATTGCTCAAAATTATTTGTTGCCACGGCAAACGGTTCACCATACCATTTCTTCTATGCGTGAAGAAGGTACTTTGGTGTTAGATGAAGCATTATCAAACGGGAAAGAAAAAATATGTGTTTTAACCAAAAAAGGACATGAAAAGTATGATCACATCCTTATAGAACTTTCTAAGTTAGAAGAAAACGTGATTTCTTCTTTAGGTGAAAAAGAAGTGGAAAAAATTACAAAATTATTAAAAAAGCTTGATTCCGCATTAATTCAAGCATTAAAAATTGAAAAGTAGAGATGAAAAACATGGAAGCAAATTCAATGGAAAATAATGAGTTTTTTAACTCAGCAAAGATTAAAACAATTTTATTTAAAATAGCACCGCCAGTCATGTTAGCGCAGCTCATACAAGCTCTCTATAACATTGTTGATAGTTTCTTTGTTGGTAAATATTCCAATAATGCTCAGACAGCTTTAGCGGTTATTTATCCTTTGCAATTAGTGATTATTGCTTTAGCAGTAGGAACGGGTGTAGGTGTGAATACCTATATGGCAAGAAAATACGCTAAAAAACAGGATGATATGGCCAAAAAAACCGCAGGAATGGGAATTCTATTAGCTTTTATTTCATGGTTTATATTCGCTATTCTTTCTTTTTTATTGATGAAAAGTTATGTAAAAACTTCATGTAAGGATGAAGAAGCCATTCAAGACGCAATTATCTATGGAAATATTGTTTGTATTGGAAGTTTAGCCTCCTTTTTAGAAGGTGTCTTTTCGAAAATTCATCAATCGAGAGGAAATATGCGTCTTCCGATGATTGCACAAGTTGCAGGAGCAGTAACGAACATTGTTTTAGATCCGCTTTTAATTTTTGGGAAAGGATCTTTTCCGGAATTAGGTATTGCTGGGGCCGCGTACGCTACAATTATTGGTCAATTGGTTTCGAGTATTATTGTAGGTATAACTGCTTTTAGTAAACCTCCTAAAGGGAAAGAAATGCTTTTCTATACCAAAAAGATTTATTTTTATGGCTATTCCAATATTTTGATGCAACTTCTTTATACGGTTTATATTGTCGCTTTAAATATGATTCTAGCGCAGTTTACCGATGCAGCTGTGACCGTTTTAGGCTTATATTATAAATTACAAAGCTTTTTCTTTATTCCTCTTTTTGGCTTACAAACTTGTATTGTGCCTTTAATTAGTTATAACTATGCAAGAAAGAATTATGAGCGCGTTCATCAGACAATGAAAGATACATTTTATATCTCTTTAGTTTTCATGGTGTTAGGTTTTATTTGCTTTGTCTTTTTCCCTACGCAGTTTATTGGTTTCTTCTCACATAATGAAGAAGTTCTTGAAGTAGGGAAAGTCGCGTTTCCTATTATCGGCGCAAGTTTCTTTATGGCCGTTTTTTCTTTAACCATGCCAGTTTTCTTTCAAGCGATTGGAAAAGGAAAAGTAAGTGCACTTTTATCGTTAACTCGTCAAATTTTCTGTTTGATTCCAATTTTCTATTTATTTTCTTTGATTGGCTTAAATTATACCTGGATTTCCTTTCCTTTATCCGAACTAATTTCCGGTGGTATTGGTTTAATTTTATATCGAAAAGAACTACATCAATTCAAAATAGGAGAGCAAAAAGAAGAAATGACTAAAAAAGAAGAATAATGGCTGAATATTTAATTTGCAAAAACTTTACATTTTTAATAAAATGTAACTACTGAGGTTACCGCTATGAAAAAAGCACCAATTCTATTATTACTCGCAACAGTTTTCTCTTTAGGGACGAATTCTAATTTTACTAAAAAGAATAGCACTGTTGATTTAGACCACGTCTATGCGCTTCCTGCTAGTTATGACTATCAAATGGAAGATGAACCCTCTTATTCAAGTCAATCCTATTTGAATGATTTAAATATGGGGACAACGTGGGATGAAGTAAGAGGAGAGAATGTTACTATTGCTATTATTGATTCAGGCATTAACTATTTGCATGAAGATTTTTATGATATTAACGGGAATACAATTATTTCTAATTTATCTGCTGTTTATTCTGGTACTAGTGTAAAAACCGTAAAAGCTAGTGATAACGACTATAGTATATTAGATGATACAAACGGACATGGCACAAATGTCGCGGGTGTGATTGCTTCTCAAATCAATCAAAAAGGTTGTGCAGGTATTGCTCCAAATGTTAATTTAATGATTTTAAAAACAGCTGATTATTCTTTTGCTTCTATTAATGCTTTACTTCGTTACGCCGCCAATAATGAAGCAGATATTATTAATATGTCCTTTACCGCATTTGAAAATACGGTAACTTATGGAAGTTCAACCGCTACAGGCTTAGGATCCGTAGCAAGAACGGGAATGGCATCAGCCATTAGTTATGCTTATGATCAGGGTTGTACTTTAGTCGCGGCTGGCGGAAACTATAACACGGATGAGAAAGCTTATCCCGCTAATTTGGATCATGTGATTGCTGTAGGCTCTTTAGCTAAAAACTCTTTAAATACCAAAGCAGGATTTTCGAATATCGGTACCAACGTCGATATTGTAGCACCAGGTTACGTTTATGTTCCAGCAATCGGAAGTGCAACGAGTTATAAAAACACCCAAGGTACTTCTTTTTCTAGTCCAATGATTTCAAGTATTCTTGCTTTATATAAATCCAAATATCCCAATACGAAAAGTCATTTTATGGAAACGAAGCTTTATAATTCTGCAGTGGACTTAAAAGATGAAAGTCAATTTGGAAATGGTAGAGTAGACGTTACGGCCTTTTTATCTGATGCGCATATTGATGTAACTGGATTAGAAATCCCTTCAAAAGAAATTCATTTAAAAGTTGGGGAAACGAGTGCAATTAATGCACATGTATTACCAGAAAACGCTACCAACCAAAATATTATTTATCTCTATGATGATAGTGAAGTAGCTTCCGTTGATGATGATGGAAATATTGAAGCACTTTCTTTAGGAGAGATGACCATAGAAGTCTATAGTGAAGAAAATGAATACTTTGAAGAAGTTACAATTATTGTTGAAGAAAAAGAACCGATTTCGGTTAATGAAATTCAAATTGAAAACGGCACGAAAATATCACTTTATGAAGGAGAAGGTCAACAATTAGAAATTAATGTTTTACCAGAAAACGCAGAAGATAAAACGGTAAATTATTCTAGTGAAGATAATGAAATCGTAAGTGTAACCGAAACAGGCTATATAGAGGCATTAAAAGCTGGTACAACGAAAGTAACAGTTACATCAACTTCTAATTCTTCAGTTACCGCTTCGATTGAAATTGAAGTGATAAAAAAACCAACCACCTACACACCCACCGAAATTCCAACAAAAACTGAAAAACAAAGTGTTTGGAAATTAGTTGAGGATGCGTCTACTTTAAAAGCAGGAGATCAACTCGTATTAGCAGAGAATACCGAAATGAAAGTGGCTTCCACTACCATATCAAGCAATGTAATCACTCCATCAAATGCAACTTTCTCCGATGATAAGAAAATAATGAATAGTGTAGATAATATGCTAAAACTCACCTTAGGCGGGGAAAATGATGCATGGACACTCACCAATGAAAACGGAAAAATGTTGGGCGCAACTGCCGTAAAGAAAGTAGCCTTTGGAAGTGGCATAACAACTTGGAAAATTAGTATTGATAGCAATGCGAAGGCAACCATTCAAAATACAACTTCAGGCAATGGACGTTTTTTATATAACGTAAAAGACCCACGTTTTACTACCTATACCTCAAGTGCAAATGCGTCTATGCTACTTATTCAACTTTATCGTTTAGAAACATATGAAGTGACAACATATACAGAAGTCGGCCAATTAATGAAAGATATTCAAGACGCAGACTTTTGCTCAGACTATTCATTAGCAAATGGTTTCTTAACTCGTTATCAAAATTTGTCGGAAGAAGATAAGGCTTTCTTTGAAAGTGCTATTATTTCTGAAGATGGAACAACGTATTTAGAAAGATTATACTTCTTTGCGAATAAGTTAAAACAAAATCAATTAACCCCTGTTAATTTCTTTTTAAAAACAGATCAAAATAGTAAGACGATTTTATTCATCGTTGGAATTGGACTTTTATCGATTTTGGGTTATTCACTTGTGATAAAAAAGAAAAAATATCAATAAAAAAGTTCGATAAAATCGAACTCTTAAGATAAATGTTGAAGCAAAAACTCTTTCCATTTTTGAATCGCATTACCTCGATGAGAAATCGAGGTTTTTTCTTTTTCGGTGAGTTCTGCATAGGTTTTATTAAGATGAGGAATATAGAAAATGGGGTCATACCCAAAGCCGTTATTGCCTCTTAATTCAGAAATGATAACTCCATCACATGTGCCTTTAAATAAATATTCTTTTTGATCAACAATATACGCAATTACACAAGTGAAGTTAGCGGTTTTATCTTCTTTATCTTTTAATCTTCGAATAATTTCTTCGCATTTTTCTACGTACGTATGGCCTTCCATAAAACGAGAACTATAAATGCCTGGGAAGTTATTTAAAGCATGAACTTCTAAACCAGAATCATCACTGATGACAGGTAAATCGGTTTTGCTTGCTACGAATCTTGCTTTAATTAAAGCATTTTCTTCAAAAGTAGTTCCGTCTTCAATAGGTTCTTCATCAATACCTAAACTAGAAGCCGAAATTACTTCAATTCCAAATTCTTTTAATGCATCTTGGAATTCTTGCACTTTGTGTGCGTTATGCGTTGCTAAAACAAATTTTTTCATATTAATCACCCAAAGCATTATAACATTTTTCTTTTTAATTAAGATACTATTTTCATTTATTTAAAAGAAATGAAGCCTACTTTGATGCTTACGCTCACTATCCTGATATTAGAGGAATATTAGAAGAATTAGAAAATGAGATTATTAAAAAAATGATGGAAATATTAAAAAAAATTGAATTCACAAGTTTTTTCAAAGATCCGGCACCTTTATTATTAGAAGTCAGTCGCTTTTTAGAAAGTAATCATGAAATTTATAAAACGCTTTTAGGCGCAAATGGAAGTGAAATCCTTATTGGGAAATTAAAAAAAGTTTTTGCAACATATATATTAACGAAAACAGATATTCCCGAATATATTAAAGATTCAAAAGAGATGCAACTAAGAGTGAATTATTTTGCCGGAGAAATCATTAACCTTTATCAAGAATGGTTTAATGGATGTTTGGATTGTTCATTAAACGATATTGCTTTAGAAATAAGTAAGTTATTAATAGCAGAATCAAAGAATTTCTTTTAAAATCCATCGTATAAAGATGGAATACGCATACAAAAAAAGACTAGTGAAACTAAAAGCTTACTAATCCTTTTATGATTTTTATTCTTTAATTTTATCTAACAACTTTGCTAACGCATTGGCGTTTAATATGGTGGTTGAAATAAATTTTCCTTGATAAAAATTGGCCCAATTATGAAATACGCAAGGCGCATTTTTAGCTTTTTCTAATGAATCAATTTTTACAAAACGAATTTGAATATTCTGATTTCTTGCGTATTCTGAAATCTCTTGAACTTCATATTCGACATAAGGGCACTCATGGCTATAAAAAATTGTAAAGTCATGGCAGTCAATTTCCATTTTTCTAGCACTATCACTAAAAAGAGGAACTTCATGTTTGTCAAAAGAAAGTGCTAATAATTCATAATCTTCAATTTCATCCACAACTTTAAAGCCATAATGAAGAAAAAAATTTCTTTCACCAATAAATGGTTTTTTCTTTTTTGATGATAGGGTACAAAGTCCATGCATTCCTTTTTCTTTGGCATCTTTTATTGCATATTCTAAAAGTTCTTTAGCAATTCCTTTTCCTTTATAACTACCAGCAACCCATAAACAATAAATATATTCGTATTGACTTCCAATAATAGGAACCCAAGCCGTTTCAATGGGTTCATATTCTATAAAAACTTTTCCTCTCGCATTTAATTTTCGAAAAATGAGACCATCATTTAATTTGTTTTTTATCCATAATTTTTTACTTTCAACGCCTTTTTGATGCTTCTTATCCCCAATAGCACAGCAAATATGTTCATCCTCCATATTATCTAAAGTTAAATTGATATATTCGTTCATATTAATTTACTCCTTCTAAGGATTTTATTCCGTTAATTATAATATTGAGAGATACATCAAAACTTTCTTTAATAGAAATTGGATTCCCAAAGGCTTGATTGTTAACGAGCAGTGAATAGCCTTCTAAAAAGCTTCTTAATGTTCGAAGAATATGATTGATATTTGCTTCACTGATGTGAAGAGGTTTTAGTATTTTAAATACAATTTGAAATAATTTAGATGTAGCGTTATTTTTTTCTTCACTATCGTATTTGTTATACCATAGCATAGCGTCAAAAACACCTTTGTTTGTTGTTGCGTAATGATAAAATGCTTCACACATATTTTTTAAAGCTTCATAGCCAGAAACACCAATCACGGAATCTACCATTTGTTTTTCCATTTGAGTCCATCCATAGATCATCAAAAGAGATTTGAGTTCTTCAAGACTAGAAATGTGATTGTATAAAGAAGGTGATTTAATATTTAATGTTTCTGCAAGCGACTTTAAAGATAAATTCTCTAATCCAAATTGATTGGCTTGTTCTGCAGATGCTTTGATAATCATTTCAGTACTTATTTTCTGTTTTGCCATAAATTTCTCCTAAACTAATTGCGATAATATTTTAACTAATTTAATTAGTTTGGTCAAGGAAAAGTTTTATTATTTTAAGGCTTTTTCTAGAAATAAAAAAAGAGGAATAAATCTCTCCCAACCTCTCATGATTCTAGTGAATCCTTACCAAGTGTTACGTCCAAAACGCCATCTGGGGTATCTTCTTCCTCTAAAATTAATATATCATAAATTGAGATGAAGGATACATCTAAAATAAAAAAGAGAGTTGTATACGACTGGAAACATTCTAACTTCATTTTTACAATAAAGAAAAGGAAGGAATTTTAATGACTTTAGAAGAATACAAAAAGAAGGTAGAAGAGTATTTAATAAAGAGATGTAATTTTACCGTTTCAAGAGCGAAAGCATTAATAGCGGTTTATGAAAAAGATTTCCCTCAGTTTTTAAAAGACAATTGGAGTCCCTTAACTGCGGCATCCGCTATGATAGCGAGCTATTAAATAAAATAATGAGTGTATTAAAAGTGCAATTCAAATGACCTGCACCATTCGTGACTTTTTAAAATCATTTCAAAATTTTTCCCTAGCATTTTCCCTTACATTTCCCTTACAAAAATAAAAAAAGCCCGATTTTATCGGACTTATTTATTCACTGGAGCAGGTGACGGGAATCGAACCCGCGTAATTAGCTTGGAAGGCTAATGTTCTACCATTGAACTACACCTGCAAACTGGCGGATCTGACGGGAATCGAACCCGCGGTCTTCTCCGTGACAGGGAGACATGTTAACCGCTACACCACAGATCCATCATGTGCGCGAATAAAATAATACCATATTTTCATAGAAATGCAAGGCTTAAGAAGAAAAAAGTTAGAAAAGTTCATGAAAAATGAGCCCTATTCAAGGCTCATTCTTCATTTGTTTAAAATAATTGATCAATCATAGAATTCAATTGCTTTTTAGGAACAAAGCCGATGAGTTCATGAACCATCTTTCCATCTTTATAGAAATGAAGAGTAGGAATGGATTGAATACCAAAGCGACTTGCTAAAATAGAAACGGAATCAACGTTAACTTTTAAAACATTAAAATTGCCTTTTTCTTCATCGAGTTCTTCAAGTAATGGAGCAATCATACGGCAAGGTCCGCACCATGTTGCGTAAAAGTCGACGATAACATTTCCTTGTTGTACCATTTGATCAAATTCTTCTTCCGATGTAATTTGGTGAATCATATTAAAACCTCCTAAATGATTAGATATACAATATATAGAATGCCCAAATGTAAAGGATAATACAAATAACATGCCCATTTAAATCGTGGAGAAGAATATCCTTTTTCACCATTATAGAAAAGAAGGATAAACCCACTAAAGAGGCTAACAACTTGCATGGAAGCATTTAAGACATCCGTGGATGGTACACAATAAGTAATCATCCAGTAAATTAAGTTTACGACAACTAAGAAAAGAAGTGCAAGTGAATTGCTTAACAAACGCTTGGAAAGCACATTTTCATAAGCTTCACTATCTAATTGGTATCGATTAGCTAACAAAGAATGAAGTTTTGGTGTTATTTTTTGCATGAGATAAAATCCTAAAATTAATAAAATACCATAGAAGTGATAGCCTAATCTTATATAACTTGGTATAGAAGAATCAAAAAAGCATAGACATAGATAAGCGATAAAGGGAATGAAAGCCCATAATTTTTTTAACTTCTTCATTTCTAGAAAAAATAATATACTAGCGCCTAAAAATAAATCTAAGAAAAAGTTAAAATTTCCAATGCTATTTCCAGTTTTCTCTAAAATCCATAGCACAATGCCCATCAAAATAAAAGAGATACCGAGTCTTAATAAGTATTTTTTTTGATTCTTTGAATGAAAAATTCCTTCAACAATTAAGAAAGCGAAAAGTGGAAAGGAAAGACGACCAATTAACTTAAAACTGACATATAAGGCACTTTCTGCTCCAAAAATCGGAAGAAAAATTAAAGCAGCGATATGATCAATTGTCATTAAAGCCATAGCGATTATTTTTAAATGAAAAGATGATAATTTTAACTTCATAATTTTATCCTAAAAACACAGAAATCATGGTCATGATAATCGCAACAAAATTGTTAATAGCGTGCGCAATCATAGAAGTAGCAATATTTTGATGTTTTTCATAAGCACGGCAAAGAACAATACCCGAAACAATATAACTTGGAATATTCCAAAATTCATTAGCTAAATCTGCATTAAAAGTTTCACCTTGGTCAGGAATTGTAAAGTGAATAAAAGCAAAAATAAGTGAGGCACAAACATAAGCTAACCATCTATTTTTTCTACGAAGAACATTAAATAGACCTAATCGATAAGTAACTTCTTCGCAAAGGGGTGCAAAGATAACTGTCATAATAAACATCGGTACTGGAACAACACGGGTCATAATTTCAATGGCCGCTTGGTTATCATTTACCGTGTTATCGCCGCCCCTTATTAAATTGATGAGCATAGTGACTGCGGTACTAGCAATGAGTAAAAAAGCACCATAAGCTATACCATCGATTAAGGCATTTTTATTTTTAAATTGTTTTCCAATTTCTTTTAAAGAAGATTTTCCGCAAATTAAAAGAAGGCTAATAGCAAGTAAAACATAAGTAATGACATTGTAAATCATACTAGCAATCACTGCATCTTGAGAAAATTCTTCTAGTTTGAGATCAATGCCGTTTGATCGATAAATAGATACAACTATCGTACTAACAATGGTGCCAATAACACTTAATCCAAGCCAACCGACGATGAAAAAAGCAAGATGTTTCCAAACAGGAAAAAGATTAAATTTTTCTTTTAAAGGGTCAATACCTTTTTTTT
>DLKT01000025.1:53002-94612 GCA_002477825.1 Caryophanales bacterium UBA7581
CTTTTTTTTCTACTTCATTTTCCATTCTTCATCACCCTCTCACACGTTTTTATTATACTATCTAGTGAAAGATTTTAGTAGAGAAAAGATGGTGATTATATAATTTTTATCTCTTTAATATTTTAAAATAAAAAGATGAAAAATTTATAAATTTAATTTACTTATTTCGTGAATACATTTAATATATATGTATATATTATTAAATGCTGGGGGCGATTCGTTGATGTATATTCCATTCCTATTTGAGCCACAAAACTTAACGGTTTTATTAAATATTGGCTTATTAGCAATTGTTTTACTTATTATTTTATTTGCGGCATTCTCTATGCTTCGTAAAGCAATACCACAAATCTTTCATCTTGTATTTTATATAGTTGTAATGGTTATTGGTATTATTTGTATGCGACCACTCGCGAATTGGGTGGGGAATTATGATTTATCTTCTCTCAATCAAAGTATTGACTATAATGGAGAAGTGATTCAAATTACAACATTATTAGAAACCATTCGTCAATTATTACAGGCGGTAGCGAAAAGTGAAGGGGAAAAATCCTTTTTATTTATCGCTGTTACGAATGGTGATGTAGCGACTTATATCGAAGGATTAAGCATCATGATGGTTGCTTATATTACTTTTTTCCTCTACGCTTTACTTGCCATGATTTTATGTTGGCCAATTTCTAGTTTGATTTACCACTGTGGATTTAAATTCATTTTCAAAAAAGAGCAAAGAAAATATAAATTTAAAAGAAGATGGAAATCTTTCGCTATTGGATTTGTCAGTGCAACAGTATCCATGGCTATGCTTTTAAGTCCTTTAACCGCTTTAGCTAATTCTATCAACTATGGTGTTCAAAAAAATCGAACTCAAGAAGATAATCGCCTAGATCCAGAAACTTATGATAGTTATATTTCGTGGATTGATGCCTACAATGATAGTATTTTCGCTAAATTATTGTTTGGTAATAAAGGAAATTCTTTAGACATCATGCTCATGGACTATACCACGCGTATGGACTTTAATGGTGAAGAATTACTTTTCTCTGATCAACTCTCTACGATTGCCGATACCGCTGAAAAATTAATTTCTTTAGGTCTTCTCTCTGATGGTGAAAATGGTTTTACCACTTCAGCATTATTTGGAAAGGGCGTTATTTCCACTTTAATTAAAACCATTACGGACTCGGACTTTTTATTAAAGATTATTCCGGTTTTAGCGCGTATTGCTTTAAATTATGCAGAAGTAAATGAAATTTTAGATACCGAGCATCTTTCCACCGTGCCGGATTTAGATTGGAAAAAACAATTACAACAAGTTGATAGCATTTATACCGCTTTATATGATGCTGGTTTAGTAGAAGACTTAACCGATGATAGTGTGTTAGAAGTCGGTTTACCTGATAATAAAGAACTCATGTATGAAGCGTTTGATATTTTAGATCAAACCGAATTATTCCAAACCGTTATTCCCGCTATTCTTTATTATTACGTGACGAACGCTAAAACAGATGAAGCAAATCAAGATTTGGATATTCTTTCTTATTTATCCAAAGATTGGTCAGATTATGAGAGTATCAAATGGGGCAGTGAACTTCGTATTTTTTATGATACCATCATGGGCTTAGATGAAAAATTTGATATCAAGTTTACCATGAAAAAAGATGATAAAAAAGCTGAGAAAAAACCAACTTTAAAAGCGCGTGTTTTCCATACAGGCTTTATGACGCATCCTTCATTAAAAGAAGATGATAATAGCAGTGAAGAAGAGACCACACAAAGTCCGTTAATTAAAGTTCTTTTTGGAGAAAAATCAAATGAAGTCATTAAATTCTTAACGAATTATGACGTGGAAAAAGAAACTTTGTCTAAAGAAGGAACCTGTCTTCTTGATAGTGGCATTTTAATGAAACTCGTTCAATTAGATACCCTTTTACCCGATGTATTAGATAAGAATTTAAAAGATGAAAGTGGTAATAGCTATATTGATTTAGATGAAGAACAAAAAGAAGAAATGCAAAATAAACTTTCTCAAATGCAAAAAGAGCCAACGCATGAAGAAATCAAAAAAGAATTAGCGTATATCATGCGTTTTGCAAGTTACATTTTAGATGAAAACCAAGTGGATATTAATCATCCGGATAACATTTTAAATGACGAGACATCTCGAGAAGCTATCAAAAAAGCCTCTCCTTATATTGATAAGTCTTATTTATTAAAAACCATTGTCCCATCATTATTTGAGAATTTATTAAAGGATGTTGATTTCGGTGAAGATATTCCTTTAAAAGGTAGTGACCTAAACTTTAAAAAAGATAACATCGTTTTTGGTGAAGAAATTCCACTTTTACTCGATGCATATGAAAACATTCTCTCAGTCAGTGAAGCGATGGCTGAACCTGAACTTAAAGATAAACTGACTAAGTTAGATGCAGAAAAATTAGCGAAAGCGTTACATAATATTCAAAAGTCCAAGATTATTAATCCACCAAGTGAAAATAATAAAAACTTTGAATCCATTTTAGATGTCATCTTCAACAACGAAGATATGAAACAAATGGGCATTTATAGCGATAGCGACGTAGACTATAGCTTAGTGAAAAACTGGGACGTTGAAATTGACGCAATTGCAGAAGTGTTTACCCAAATTCAAGCGGGTGACTTTGTCGATTTATTGACCGGTGATAACTTTGCTATTAAAGACATGCAAGCAGAAAGTATTCTTGGCTTGTTTGGTAGCATTGATGACTCCATTCTTTTAAGAAATACTTTTGGTACCGTATTAGATAAAAACTTAGCGTCCGCTTTACAAATTGATGAAGAATTTTCGGAGAATATTACTTTTAAAAACGTTACTTCTTGGGAAGATGAAGGTGCTAATTTAAAAGCGGTTATTGAAGTGTTCCAACGCTTACCAGATGACGCTGATTTAGCAACGATTGATTGGCTCAATAGCGATACTACTATCTCTCATGATTTAATTCAAGCCGTTGCCGATATGCAATTATTCCAAAATCCTAAAGATGAAAATGAAAACTATTTTGGTAGTTATATTCATCATCTTTTAACCGCCAATAATAGTGGCTTAGGTGATTATTTAAAAGATTATCCTGCTAATGAAACACCAACTTATAACACTTCTAAAAATGATTTTGAACATAGTGTTTGGAAGAGTACGGAAGGAAAAACCAGCGAGGTCGATGCGATTATTGGGGTATTAGATACTTTACAATCTATCGGAAGAGAAAAGATTGAAAATGATAGTACTTTAGATGCAACGAAACCGGGAACAATCGGTTTAGACACCCTATCTTCTGGTGATGTAAGTGCTACAAATATGCGTGAGATTATTAATAGTCTTAGCGATTCAGACGCGTTACGAATGGTCGCTGTGAATGGCATTTCTAGCGCGATTCAAGGAGAAAACTCACCATTAAAATTAGAGGGAATCAATTTAAATGATATTAACATTGGTTATTTAAGTAATGAAGATTCAAAAGAAGAAAGAAAAGCGGAACTGACTCGTTTAGCTGATGCTTATGAAACGATTGAATCTTTAGATATTTTATCAGGCTCTATTCAAAACTTAGATGCCACAGTTGTGTCGAATTTACTTAGTACTTTACATCAATCTCATTTATTCAATAGCTTTGAAGATAATTCAAAAAATAAAGAAAATCGTACAGATTTAACGTTGTTTGAACAAATGATTTCTTACTTGTTTAACGAAGCAGGGGTATTAAATTATGTAACCGAAGCGGATGAAGAAGAAGCAAGAAAAGCCGAGTTTAAACAAATAGTTTTAGATGTTAAGAATGATTTATGTGGCACTTCAGTTACTGTAAATAGTGAGCAAGATGGCTGGGGAAAAGACGTAAGCGATAAAAAAGAACTCGCTTATATTGAAGATATCATCAGTCGATTATCGGGGCATGATTCTTTAACAAGCGAAATCTTGTTAGATATGACGACTTCGGATTTACAAGCATTATTAAAATCCATGAACCATAGTAAACTCATGCACAAGGCGGTTTATAAATTCTATGATGGTACGTTAAATGCTATTGGATTTAATGCTTTCTTAGATTTAAATAGTTTGGATTATAAACTGATGGATTATATAGGCGATAAAGAAGAACGCCATGACCAAGAAATTGATTTATTTGTTAACTTAATTCAAGAAGCGCGTGTAGAGGATACGATAGATGAAGAAGGCAATTCTCAAGTAACTTATTTTGATTTTGAACATGAAGATATTAAACGTTGGGTTCAAAGTAAAGAGAAAGGTGGAGACGGAAAATCTTCCGTTCCATTCTTTAGCCTTTTATTCAACTCAGAAGTATTAAAATATAAGAGTACAAGTGAAAAAACTCATATTGCCAGTGCCGAAATTCTTTATAACGTTTTAAAGAAATCAAATAATGATAAGTACATCAGTGGCACGATTGAAGAAGAAAGAATCAATCGTATTGAAACCTTCTTTAAAGCGCCATATCAAATGACCGATGTAAACGAAGGTGAAAGCATGAACCGTATTTTACGTATTATGGATTCTTCTTTCACAGGATCATTTGAAGATATTTCCACTAATGAAGAATTATCCAATACGATTTACAAAATCATGTTATCCGCTTATAACTATAAGTGTATTGATGATGATGGAAATGTCGTAAATGATGAGCTTCGAAATGAGAATCGCGCGTATTTATCAAGTGAAATTGTCGCTAATTACTTAAAAGCGTTTGACCCAACACAAGATGAAACGAGCGAAGATGCTCGAATCGCTTGGATTGAAAGTGTCAATTCGAATACTGTCGATATATTTAGAGTCACAAATGTAACTGCTGAAGAAGTACAAAGTATTTTCTCTTTAAAGAGAACTTATACAAAATTAGTAGAAAATCATTCGGAAGAAAATAAAACTAACTTCCAAATCGCGGCTGATAGAATCGATAGACATAAAGATGAGGACATTACTGAATACTCCAATGTTTTAGGCAAATTAGTGGCTACCATGTTTGATAATTCAATTTGTAAAAAGTCCTATAATTTATCTTATAATGGCATTCCATTAGGAGAAATGACCTTAGAAGAGTTCTTTAATCAAACTTATGACGTTGATGGCCTTAGAACGGTTGCGAAAACTTATGGTGAAAAAGCGGCACGTATGATTTTGGTGGCGAATCAATTAGACTAGGTGTTTTTATGAATACGATTCAAAATGAAGTAACCTCGTTATATGAAATTGAACGCTCCTCCTTTTATGGGATACTTGCCCCGATTCAAAGTGAAGAAGAAGCGAAAAGAGTCATCGACAAAACAAGAAAACAACATCCCAAGGCTCGCCACGTTTGTTATGCTTATATCGTGAATCAAACGCAAAAATCAAATGATAATGGTGAGCCCAAAGGAACAGCGGGGCGGCCTCTTTTAGAACTATTAAATCAATATCAGTTACAAAACGTAATTTTATTGGTAGTCCGTTATTTTGGCGGTATTAAATTAGGAGCAGGACGCTTGCTTAGAAGCTATGTAGAAACAGGGGCTTTAGCCTTAAAAAAAGCCGATATTTATTCTAGTTATGAAGCTTATCGCTATGAGCTCCATATGAGTCCAAAAATTTATGATGCAATGATGCGTGCAATTACGAAAATCAATGCTACAATAGAGGAGTGCTTCTTCTTAGAAGAAGTAGTGCTTACAATCAATTCTAAAAAGGATATCCGAAAAGAAATATTAGAAATTTCGCAAGGTCAAGTCCAAATCAAAGAATTAGAAAAGATAGAAAAATGGGAGAAGAAAAAAGATGAGTGAATGTAATCATGATTGCGGTGGCTGTTCCAAAAGCTGCAGCGAAAGAATTGAAAAAATAACGACCAATGAAAAAAGCAAAGTTCGTCACGTCATTGGTGTTTTATCAGGAAAAGGTGGCGTAGGAAAATCCTTCGTATCTTCCTTATTAGCGGTTGAACTTCGTAAAAGAGGCTATAACGTTGGTGTTTTAGATGCGGATATTACTGGTCCATCCATTCCGCAAGCCTTTGGTATTGAAGAACCAGCCATGGGAGAAAATGGAATGATTTATCCCGCTATGACAAAAACAGGAATTTCCGTTATTTCTTCCATGATGTTTTTAGAACATAAAGAAGATCCTATCGTATGGCGTGGTGTCATGTTAGGAGAAATGGTCAAGCAATTCTATCACGATGTATTTTGGGATGATGTCGACTTTATGGTCGTCGATATGCCCCCAGGAACCGGAGATGTTGCTTTAACCACTTTCCAATATTTACCCGTGGATGCGATTGTGATTGTAACTTCACCCCAAGAACTCGTTTCTACCATTGTAGAAAAAGCGGTCAAAATGGCCAATATGATGAATATTCCTATTTTAGGATTAGTAGAAAATATGTCTTATATTGAATGCCCATGCTGCAAAGAACATATCGAAGTCTTTGGAAAATCCCATGTAGAAGAAGTAGCAAAACACTATAACTTACCGGTTTTAGCGCGTCTTCCTCTTTGCCCCGATTTCGTTTCTTTAGCGGATACGGGGAAAGTTGAAATGATCGATGCTTCTTCTTATTTAGAAAATCTTTTAGAAACTGTAACTAAGTTAGATGTAGAGGAGGAAAAATAATGATTACCAAACAAGAATATACAAAAAGACGTTCCATCTTTTTACACAAAATGAAAAACAATTCCGTCGCTGTTTTATTTTCGGGAACCCCCATTAAAGCAAGCGCGGATGAAAATTATCCTTTTGAAGTAAACCGCAACTTCTATTATTTAACCGGTATTCAACAAGCGGAATCGATGCTTGTATTTGTGAAATCGGCGGGAAATGTGAATATTTATTTATTCATTGAAGAAGTTGATCCTTACCGCGTAAAATGGACAGGAAAAATGCTTTCTTTTGCCGAAGCAAGTGAGATAAGCGGAGTTAAAGATATTTTACCTACTAAACATTTTCAAGCGAAACTTCAATTATTCTTAGACGGACAAAGAAACGCTTATGGTCGTATTGAAAATATTTATTTAGACTTAGAATCTGGATTATATATCGCTAACGAAAAGACCACAAAAGATTATGCTTTTGAACTTTCTAGAAAATATCCAGGCTTAGTTTGCTTAGATGCTTATAAAATGATCGTGGAAGAAAGAATGATTAAATCGAGTGCCGAAATTGAAGAAATTCGTCAATCTATTCAAGTGACACAACTCGGCTTAGAAGCGATTATGAAGAAATTAAAACCGGGTTTATATGAATATCAAATTTCTTCGTTATTCCGTTACACGGTCGCTAACTTCAATCATTCCGGTTTAGCGTTCCCCACCATTTGTGCGGGTGGAGAAAATGCCACGATTCTTCATTATCCAACACCGGATGGTTTATTAAAAGCGAATACCTTATTGTTACTTGATTTAGGTGCAGAAAAGAATTTATATCGCGCCGATATTTCAAGAACCTATCCTGTGAGTGGTACTTTTAAAGGAAGAGAAAAAGAAATTTATGAAATGGTTTTACACTGCAATAAAGCAGTCGCAAACTTCGTTCGCCCAGGTATCACTTTAGCGGACGTTCACAATTTCTCCTTTGAATTTTTAAAATCGGAATTAATTTCTCGTGGCTATATTTCTGCGGAAGCCATCCGTAAAGAAGCGGATAAAGAAATTGAAGCAAGAGAATTAATCGCTCCTTTAACAGAAGTCGAAAAAGAAGATATTTATAAAGGTAAAATGCATGATGCTGTTTATAAATACTATTATCATAACGTCACGCACCACTTAGGTCTTGATACTCATGATGCTAGTTTTCGTGATATGAAGCTTGAACCGGGTATGGTCATTACCGATGAACCAGGATTATATTTTGCTGAATATGGTATCGGTGTGCGTATTGAAGATGACCTTCTCGTTTTAGAAAATGGAGCGGAAGTTTTATCGAAAGATATCATTAAAGAAATTGAAGATATTGAACATTTCATGCAAGGTTCTAAAAAGGAAACTAAACACGAATAAAAAAGCAGTAATTCCCTTTTTGTAGTTAATTAAAAATTGCAAAATTCGGTGGTTTTTGGCGCTTTTTTGCAATCTAACATTGCAAGGCGCTTTTTTTCTTTGTACAATAAAAATAGAAAAAAGAAAGGTGATTTTATGGAAAGAGGTTCTGGTATTTTAATGCATATTTCTTCTTTACCAAGTGGACACGGAATTGGTACATTTGGTCGCGAAGCAAGAAGGTTTGTAAAGTTATTACAAAAGGCAGGGCAAAAGTATTGGCAAGTCCTTCCTTTAAATCCCACGAGTTATGGCGATTCTCCTTATCAATCTTTTTCGGCATTCGCTTTAAATCCTTATTTTGTCGATTTAGATGATTTAGTGAAAAAAGGCTATTTAACGAAAAAAGACATTCGTTCGATTAAAGGTGGAACGAATTTACGTTATGTCGATTATGGAAAGATTTATCAAGAGCGATTTGTTATTTTACGAAAAGCTTTTCATAATGCTTATCCTTCTAATAAAGAAAAATTAGAAAAATTCTTAAAGAAAAATCGTTCATGGCTAGAAAGCTATGCCGATTTTATGTTGTTAAAAGATAAATTTGATGGAGAAAGTTGGTTATCTTGGCCACGCAATTACAAATTCCATCATAAAAAGACCATTTTAGATGCAAGAAAAGAGCATCAAGATGATTTTTGGTTTTGGGTATTTGTGCAATATGAAGCTTATCAACAATATATGCGTTTACATCGCTATGCAGCTTCGAAAGGCATCAAAATCATTGGGGACATGCCAATTTATGTCGCCACCGATAGTGCAGATGTTTGGGCGAACCCCACATTATTTAAACTAGATGCAAGAAGAAATCCCGCTTTAGTCGCCGGTGTACCACCTGATTATTTTAGTGAAACCGGTCAATTATGGGGCAATCCAATTTATAACTGGGAAAAGATGAAAAAATCGTCTTATCGTTGGTGGAAAAAACGTGTAAAACATATGTCCAAATTATATGATTGCTTACGAATTGATCATTTTAGGGGCTTTGAATCTTATTGGGAAGTACCCGCTAAAGAAAAAACCGCAATTCATGGAGAATGGGTCAAAGGACCGGGGCAAGAAATTATCGACGCGTTCCGTTTAGCAGCCCCTAAGCTTCAAATCATTGCGGAAGATTTAGGTATAATTACCGATGAAGTTAAAGACCTTTTAACCTATAGTGGTTATCCTGGCTTAAAAGTTTTAGAATTTGCGTTTAACGGAAATCCGAATGATCCGTTCTTACCGCATATGTACGAAGAAAATTCTGTCGCTTATATTGGTACTCATGATAATGATGTACTTTTACACTTTATTGAAGATAATCCAATCGATAGAGAAAGAATGTGCCAATATTATCATTATCATGGAGATAATGAAGGTTTAGTGGATGTCGCTATTGATTCTTTAATGAAGTCTCAAGCGAACGTTGTTATTTTCACCATGCAAGACTTATTGCACTTAGGAAAATATACACGTATGAATTTACCCGGTTCTTCTAAAGAAAACTGGCAGTTTAGAGTATTAAAAACCGAATTAACTGAGCAATTTGCCGAAAACTTATATCAAAAAACAGGAGAAGCGAATCGCTTATAGAGAGTATGAAGAAATATATTTTATCCATTGATCAAGGAACGACTTCGACACGCGCTATATTATTTGATCAACATGGAAAAGCGTGTTTTCAAAGCCAAAGAGAGATTCGTTGCTTTTTTCCACATTCCGGTTGGGTAGAACAAGATCCGAACGATATTTGGGTGAGTGTCATTGATGTCGTTAATGAAATTTTAGTCAAATCGAATGAATCTTTTGAACAAATTGCCGCCATGGGCATAACCAATCAAAGAGAAACCACCATTGTTTGGGAAAAGAAAACGGGAAGACCAGTTTATAACGCGATTGTATGGCAATCCAAGCAATCACAAGCTATTTGTGATGCGCTTTTAGATAAAGAAACTTTTATTCATCAAAAAACAGGATTACGCATTAATCCTTATTTTAGTGCGTCGAAAATTCGTTTTATTTTAGATCATATTCCGAATGGACAAGAACGAGCGGAAAAAGGAGAACTTCTTTTTGGTACGGTCGATTCATGGGTGTTATATAAGCTTACTTTAGGAAAAGTACACGCTACCGATGTATCCAATGCATCTCGAACCATGTTATATAATATTTTTACTATGGACTGGGATGAAGAATTACTTTCGTTATTTTCGATTCCGCGTATCATGCTTCCTCAAGTTGAAGCTTCTAGCCATCTTTTTGGTTTCGCATCCTTCTTTCATGCTGAACTTCCAATCTGTGCTATAGCCGGTGACCAACAAGCGGCTTTATTTGGCCAAGTATGTTTTCAAAAAGGTGATTTAAAAAATACCTATGGTACAGGTTGCTTTTTATTAATGAATATCGGTGAAAAGCCCACCTTATCAAGTAACGGTCTTTTAACTACCGTTGCATGGAAAATTGGGGAACAAGTTACCTATGCTTTAGAAGGTTCCGTTTTTGTCGCAGGCGCTGCGGTACAATGGTTACGGGATCAAATGAAGATGATTAAAGACGCGCCCGATAGTGAGCGTTGTGCTTTAGAAGCGAATACGAAACATTCGATTTATGTTGTTCCTGCTTTTGTTGGTTTAGGCACTCCTTATTGGGATGATAATGCGCGAGGCGCCGTATTTAATTTAACAAGAGCAACGACCAAATACGATTTTGTAAAAGCAACTTTAGATTCCATTGCTTATCAATCTAGAGACGTGATTGAAGTCATGAAAGAAGAAACAGGCGTACAACTAAACGCTTTAAAAGTGGATGGAGGCGCTACAAGCAATGGCTATTTAATGCAAACACAGGCGGATTTGTTAAGGGTACCTCTTCATTTACCACCTTGTTTAGAAGTAACGGCTTTAGGCGTATGTTATTTAGCGGGTTTAAACGTCGGTTTTTATCAAGATCTTTCCTTTATTCAAGCCATGCATGAATGTCAAAAGACGTATTTACCTAAAGAAAACAAAGAAGAAATGGAAAGAAAATACGCAAATTGGAAAAAGGCGGTAGAAGCAACGAGAATGTTTAAATAAGAAGTTTTGAGGTGAGAGTGTGGATGTAGAAAAGCTAAAATCATGGGATAACGCGATTTTAATTGTCCCTAGAGAAGATCAACTCTATTTTTTAAAGTGGAAGGAAAAATATCCTTCGCTTTCTTTTCAAATGTTCACAAAAGAGGATATCCTCGATAATTATTATGGAAAAGAAGAGAGTAATGCTTTTTATTTATGGTATCAAAAGCATCCTGAACTTTCTTACGCGATTGCGCAACTCTATTTTTCAAAAGCCACAAAACTCTATCATAGTGTTCATGCTGAAAAAGTAGATGAAATAGAAAAAGTAAGAGAAGAACTTCTTATGATGAATCTAATTCATCAAAAGCCTTATTTTTCCTATTATTTACATCAAAAGTCCATCTATATTTATGGCTATGAAAATGATGCAGAACTTGCTTATTTATTCAAGTTAGAAAATATTCATCCGCAAACGATTGCTTTAAAAAAAAAAGAAAAAGAAAAATGTATCTATGAATTTGAAACAATTGAAGATGAAATTCAAGATACCATTCAAAGCATTTTATCACTTTATGAAAAAGGGATATCCCTTTCTCATATTTTTGTCGTGATGAAAGGGAATGAATACGTTTATCCTTTTTATAAATTAGCAAAAGAATTTCATTTACCAACAGAACCTTTGTTTGATGAAAAATATTTATATTTAGAAGAAACGCAAAACGTCATTCGTTATTATGAAAAGAATCATTCTTTAGATGATTTTGAAAGCGAAAATGAAATGGAAATGAAAGTGAAAGAAAGAATTGATTCTTTCCTTAGTTCCTATGATTTTTCTTCGTTCTCATTGATGACCAAATTAGAATTAATTAAAGAGGATCTGCGTTCCTTATCTTTAGAAAAAGAGCATTATGAAGAAGAAGTCTCTTTCAGTAAAAGACATTTATATTTAGATGATGAATATGTCTTTATTTTAGGCTTTGAGCAAGGCCAATATCCCGTTATTCATCGTGATGATGATTTTTTTCCTAATAAAATAAAAGAAATGATTCATCAAAATACATCAGTGCAAGATAATTTTATCGAAGAAAAACACATTGAAGATTTAATTTTCACCAATAAAAATGTCATTATTTCTTATAAGAAAAAAGCTTTAGATGGCTTACATCATTTAAGTATGTTAGCGGGAAAATGGAATCTTCCTTCGATAAAAAAAGAAATGTCTTTCGTTTCTTATTCTTTATCTTATACCAAAAGAAAATATGCAGAACTCCGTGATTTTGAAAGAAAATATGGTGTTCGTTTAAAAGAAAGAGGTCATTATGCCTTTTTAGAACCTTTTGCGTATAAGGACTATCAAAATCAATTTCAAGGTTCTAAACTCTTTCAAGAGGATTCCAATCTTGAACATTCATATTCTTCTTTAAAGCTTTATGCCCAATGTCCGTATCATTATTATCTAGAACGCTGCTTGAAACTCGACCCGTTTGAAGGGAATTTCTATACCAAATTTGGCACTTTAGCGCATTCTACATTAGAACATAACTATGAAGAAAATGCCGATTTTGATCAAATCTTTTCTGAATTAAAAAGCCAAACTGAATGGGATGAAAAAGAAGCGCTCCTTTTAGTGCGTTTACAAAAAGAGCTACGTGTCATTTGGGATTTTAATATAAAGCATTATCAAGAAATGGATCATCCGCAAGTGCTTTTAGAGAACACTTTTATTTTGCCACTACATGAGCATGCCTATGTTTTAGGAAAAGTCGATAAATTAATTGTTTTAAAAGAGGACCGTAGTTTATGCGCAATAGTAGATTATAAAACCGGGCAAGAAAAGTTCAACCAAGATCTTTTACCCTATGGCCTATCTTTACAGCTTCCGATTTATAGCCTTCTATTAAAAGGAAAACAAATGGATGCCCCACATCATTATATCACTAGTCCTTTTAAAAACACTTTAATGATGGGTGGATATATTCAACAAGTTTTACCATCAAAAGCGGTAACCACAAGTAAAAAAGATCCATTGAAAGAAAAGAAATATTATACTTTAAATGGTTGGACGTTAGACGAAGAACAATATATTCGTCCTTTTGATCCTACTTTTAAAAAATCTGAATATATTACAAGTTTGCGCCTTACTTCAAAAGGATTTTCTTCTTATTCAAAAGTTTTTTCAAAAGAAAAATGGCTAGAATATGAAAACTTAACCCAACTTCTTATTTATGCAATGGACCAAACTATTCGAAATAACGAATTCCCCATTCGACCGAAGTTTATCGACGCTACCGTAAGATCTTGTGAACTATGTCCTTTTAAAGATATTTGTTATGTGGAAGAAAAAGACAAAGAAATGATTACTTTAAAAAAAGAGAAAGGAGAGGGTAACGATGCCGAATTGGACGGATGAACAAAAAGAAGCGATTTATGTTCGTGATACCAACGTTATTGTCTCCGCGGGAGCAGGCTCAGGAAAAACTGCCGTTTTAACCGAACGGGTTTATCAAATGATTTTAGAAGGCTATAGCTTAGATGAAATTGTTGTATTAACCTTTACCAATGCCGCTGCTTTTGAAATGCGCGAAAGAATTCGTGGAAAGTTATTAAAAGACCCACTTTTAAAAGAGAAAGCCCAAGAAGTGGATACAAGTTATATTATGACCTTTGATGCTTTTGCTTTAGCGCTTGTAAAAAAATATCATTATCTTCTCGACTTAGATCAAAAGATTTCGATTACGGATGATTCCATTGTTCAAATTCAAAGAATGAAAGAAATCGATGCCATATTAAAAGCGTATTATCTTCATCCAACCGTTGAATTTGAAAACTATATGCATCGTTTTGCTTTGCGCGATGATCGTGATTTCAAACGTTTCCTTTTAAAGATTGATGCAAATGCGGATTTAGAAATCGATCGAGATTCTTTTTTAGCGCATTATGAAGAAGAGCATTTTGCTTTAGAAAAAATAGAAAAAGATTTGAATACTTTAGTGAGTGAAACGAAAAAAAGATTAGAAGAAGTTATTGTAAAATCACGAGAAATGGAAGATTTAGATGATCAAAAAAATATTGAAGATTCTTTATCACCTTTTTTAACGCTAAATGACTATCAATCCGTATATGAAAGGATGTATGGATATAATTTTCCAAAAAGATTACCTCGAAAGGATGTTCCACCTTTAACGAAGGAAGAAGAGAATTATCGAAGTGCTTTAAAAAAGATAACCCATGAACTTCGCGATATGTATAAAATGCTTGGCGATAAAAATACGGCGATATCGCGCTACTTATCGACAAAAACCGATGTTCATCTTTGTTTAGATATGGTAAATCAACTCCATGAAAGAATGGTCGCTTTTAAAAAAGCACACCATATTTATACATTTAGTGATATTGCTAAACTCGCCTTATCTTTATTAGATTATCCTTTAGTCATTGAGGAATTAAAGAATAAGATTCGCGCAGTGATGGTCGATGAATATCAAGATACTTCCGATATTCAAGATGCCTTCTTAATGAAATTAAGCCATAATAACCTTTATATGGTAGGGGATATTAAACAATCCATCTATCGTTTTAGAAACGCAAACTGCAATCTCTTCATGGATAAATACCTTCGTTATGCTCAAAATAATGGTGGTAAAAAAATTGATTTAAATCAAAACTTCCGTTCGCGTAAAGAAGTGATTGAAGATATTAATTTAATGTTTTCTAACATCATGTTTTTAGATTATGGTGGGGCAAATTATAAACAAGATCACATCATTCTTTTTGGAAATAAAAGTTATGTAGAAGAAGGAAAAACCGAAGAAGATTATCATTTGGACGTCTTTACTTACTATCCTGATCAAAAAGGAAGAAAAGAAGATGAAGTACGCTTAATTGCAGAAGATATCGTTAAAAAAGTGCATACGTACCCCATCTTTGATAAAGGTAGTAAAGAGTTTCATAAGGCAGAATACCGCGATTTTGCTATTTTAATGGATCGTAAAACGGATTTTGACCGCTACCAAAAGATCTTTGAAGAATATCATATTCCGATTCGAGTAGAAAAAGATGATAACCTCATCGCCTCTTATCCAATTACCACTTTACAAAGTTTATTAAAAGTCTATTATGCGATATTAAAACAAAAATTTGATGCGACTTTTGAACATGCCTATTGTTCTTTATATCGAAGCTTTATCTATCGCGGAAGTGACTTAGAATTAGAAGAAATTGTAAAAAATAAAGATTATAAGAATACGGAATTATTTATCAAAGTTCAAGCTTTAGTTAATGAACTTCATTCTCATTCTTTAGCGTATCAAGTTCGTCATTTAATTGACGCTTTTGACTTTGAAAATCGTTTGATTTCTATTGGTGATATTGAAAAGGGTAGAAAACAAATCGAACACGTTTATGATACGATTTCTACCATGGAAGAAATGGAATATACCTTAGAAGATTTTATTACTTATCTAGCAGAAATTCACGATTTAGGAATTCAACTCACTTCTTCTTATGAAGATGATGGAAGTGATTCAGTGCGCTTATTATCCATTCATAAATCCAAAGGTCTAGAATTCCCTATCGTATATTATTCAGGATTATCCAATGATTTTAATCTTCAAGATTTAAAAGGATTATTCCTCAGTTCTTTAAAATATGGCATTTTAGTACCGGTTATCGATGAAAGAGCACCAGATACTTTCTATCATTATTTAGCTAGAATGTCGGAAATTAATGAAGAATTAAGCGAAAAGATTCGTCTTTTCTATGTAGCGGCAACTCGAGCAAAAGAAAAAATGATTTATTTATATAAATTAGATAAAAAAGATCATTATTTCTTATCGAATTCTAAATCTTTACTCGATTTATTAATGCGTAGTGAAGTACCTAGTGAACATTTCCATTTTAAAGAAATTGTAGGTCCTATAGCAACTCCAATAGATGAAGAAGAAAAAAACGAATCCTTATCACAAATTGAAATAAAAAGCATTGATATTCCGCAAGTGGTCCGTACTTCTAAACGAGCGTCATTAACCGCTATAGATGTAGAAGAATCCACTTTAGCGTATGGTGAAAATCTCCACTTTATTTTTGAGATGCTAGATTTCCATCATTTATCTTTAGACTTTATTCAAAATCCTAAAGAAAAGCATTATGTTCAACAGTTCTTAGCGTCTTCTTTATACCAAGAGCATCAGCATGAAAAGTTCTATCATGAATATGCTTATTTTGACGAAGAAACACAAATAGAGGGCATTATTGACCTATTATTTATTGGTGAAAAAGAAGCAACGGTCATTGATTTTAAAACTTCTGATATTGACCCCATCAAATATAAAGACCAATTAGCGACTTATAAAAAATATGTTGAAAAGACATT
The DNA here is from genome assembly GCA_002477825.1 of Caryophanales bacterium UBA7581. GTDB lineage: Bacteria > Bacillota_I > Bacilli_A > RFN20 > CAG-826 > CAG-826. Next base: position 69,470 of record DLKT01000025.1, read on the forward strand.
CCATTTACCCGTTCGATGTTATTTATATTCCATCATGAAAGGGGAATTCATCGAACTATAAAAAAATCCAATTCTTATTAGAATTGGAAAAGAAATATACTTATTGAACGAAGGCGTTGTTGACGATTTTATCAAACGGAGCAGCGTCTTCTTTTAATTCACCCGCTAAAGTGATGATTTCAATTAAACGTTCATAACTTTCTTCTTTTAAAGCGAGTTCTTTATCCCATACTTTAATGCTTTGGTAGTTTTTCACAACGTTAGTAATCTCGGTTTCATCCGAAGATAAAAAGCTCGGTGCTAAAGCTTTTACGATATCTTCTAAAGAACTATCTAACATGAAATCAATACCTTTTTTTATGGCTCGAGTAAAGGCTTTTAAGGTGTCTTCATTTTTCCCCATATAGCTTTTTAATGAGCTATAGCAAGTATAAGGAACTTCACCCGAAGATTCACCAATTGAAGCAACGATATGACCAATGCCGTTTCTTACAACTTGGCTAGCGGATGGTTCAAATAGTGTAACGAAATCGCTTTGTCCGGCGGTAAATACGCCCGCCATCACATCAAAGTTGACATCTGTACGAACGTTTACTTCTTTACTAGGATCATTTTGACCGACCTCAAAACCGGCTTTTTTTAACACGTATTCTAAAGTCATTTCGGGCATTCCGCCTTTTCTACCACCAATAATGGTTTTACCTTTTACATCATTCCAAGTGAAGTTCGGCATTTCTTCCCGGGCTAATAAAAAGCTACCATCTTTATGCGTGAGTTGGGCAAAGTTGATTGCGTAATCTTTTTCGCCGCCATTATAGACGTAGACACTCGCTTCAGGACCCATTAAACCGATTTGCGCTTCTTTGGATAATAAAGCCGCCATCGTTTTATCCGCACCTGGCGTGGTGATGATGTTCACCTTTAAACCTTCTTCTTCAAAATAGCCTTTTTCTAAAGCTACGTATTGAGGCGCGTAGAAGATAGAATGGGTGACTTCTGCTAAGGTAATACGCGTTAAACCATCGTTTTTAGCACACCCCGTTCCTACGCCTAAAAGCGTTAAAAAGCTAGCAAACAACAAATATAAAGATTTTTTCATTTCTTTTTTCTCCTTCCATGATAACGATATGTTCGAAAATATTTTTCGACACCATTCAATAACAAATACATGAGTAAAGCTAAGAAGCCGAGAATAAATACGCCCATCATAACTAAGTCGAGTTTAAAGACTTGACCTCCATAAACAACTAAATAACCAATACCTTCACGGGAGACTAAAAACTCTCCGACGATGACGCCTACCCAGGCCATACCAATATTGATTTTTACAATATTGATTAAGTTAGGAATATTGGCGGGTAGAATGAGCTTAATTAAAATCTGCCATTTAGAAGCGCCTAAAGTTTTCATCATTTTAATTTGTTCTTCATCAATGCTATTAAAAGCGTGATAAGAAGATAGAATGGTAATGACAATCGATAAAGAAATCGCAACGACGACAATTCCTTTCATTCCCGTTCCCGCCCAAATGATTAAAATCGGCGCTAAAGCGGTTTTCGGTAACGCGTTTAATACCACTAAAAAAGGATCAAGAATACGGCTTAAGGTTGGAAACCACCATAATAAAATCCCAATCAATATTCCTAGTCCCGTACCAATGACTAAACCATAAAGCGTTTCTAAAAGAGAAACTTTCATATGACGGAAAATCTCCCCATTTTTTAAATAGATAAAAAAGAGATTCCAAATATCACTCGGCTTAGAAACTAAAAAGGTATTAATCACACCAAGGCGCGCAAAAAGTTCCCAAGAGGCTAGAAAAAGAAAGAGTAGAGCAAATTGAGAAAAAAGAATCCACCCTTTTTTTCTTCTTTTTTCTTTTTTAAAGTCTTCTAAAGAAGAAATTTTACGTTTCATCATGGTGTAACTCCTTATAAATCTTATCAAAATATACGGGGAATTCTTTGGATTTACGCGCTTTTAAAGGGGTCTTTTCTTCTTGAAGATGTAAATCAATGGGGATGGAAGCTTGAATGGAAGAAGGACGCGAAGATAAAACAATCACGCGGTCGGCAAAAGAAATCGCCTCACTAATATCGTGAGTAACGATAATGGCCGATTTCTTTTCTTCATGAATAATGCGGTATACATCATCTAACACAAGAAGTTTGGTTTGATAATCTAAAGCGGAAAAAGGCTCATCTAAAAGAAGGACTTCCGGTTTTAATACCAAAGTACGAATTAAAGCCACTCTTTGGCGCATACCACCCGATAATTCTTGGGGATAGTGATGTAAAAACTCACCTAATTGATATTTCTCTAATAAGTCGATAGCGTATTTTACGTTTTCTTTCGTTTTAGTATGGGTGATTTCTAAACCTAACAAAACGTTATCTTTCACGGTTCTCCAAGAAAAAAGATGGTCGGTTTGAAACATATAGCCCATGCGTGCGTTGAGTGTAACATGACCTTCGCTAGGCTCAATTAAGCCGCTCACTAAATTTAAAAGTGTTGATTTCCCACAACCAGAGGGACCAATAATCGCGATGATTTCATGTGGCTTTAAAGAAAAACTAACATGAGATAATACATGGGTTTCGCCTTTTTCGGAAAAAAAGGTTTTGGAAACATCCTTAAACTCTACTAGGTCATCCATCTTTTGTCCCTCCTAACAATATTAGTCTATTTTCTAAATCTAATTCCGTGCGATAAGAATGAAAAGAAAAGTAAAGTTAGGCGAAAGTAAAGGAAATATGCTACACTAATAACAAGAGGTGGTTAAGATGCATGAAGAATTAGAAAACGCATGTCATCTCTATAGCGATAAAGATGAAGATGTTTTAAGAGCGTTAAACGCTAAAAAAGATTGGATTTTAAAAACTTTCTATGTGAAAGGAAATATTGATACGTGTTTAGATAATAGAGGAAGAACCCATTATCCGATGATTGAAGCCTTATTAGATGATGTTTTATTATTTTCCCCCATTGACATTCCTTTTACATTAGAAGAAAAAGAGAAGCGGTTAGCGGTTTGGAATGAACGCTTTGAAATTTTAGATTTATATGAAGAAGCACCAACGGATGCACCTTTTGTTTTAGAATACGATTTTAATTTACTAGACCGTCAAGCCTATAATGCGTTAATGCCCAATTTTTATCATGGTGTAGATATGATCTTTGAAGACCAAAAGAGTGAAGATGTGTTAGATTTATTGAAAGTTCTTTTTCAAAAGAAAGAAGGCAATAATTTCATTTTACTCGATCAAAGTGCCTTAATTCGTCACGCCTTTTTTGCGCCAATTTTAACTAAAATTATCGCTTATCCGAGTGCAAGCGATGAACTCAAAGAAGAATTAAAATCGATTGCCAAAGAAAAAGAAATTCGTTACGAAGAAAGGAGCCTATAAATGGAAGAGGAAGATTTATATTTAATGCGGGAAACCTTTGATTCCGCGGAACGAATTTTACATGTCGATTCTAGACTCAACCATGACTTCCTTTATACATGCTATCAAGAAATCGTTGAGAGTTTAATTCATATATTAAACGATCAAAAAGTACCTCTTTTAGGAAAAATTAATCCGATTTCTATTCTTTCTTATTTAATTAATGAACATGTTTATTCGACCTCAGGGTCTTCTTTAAAAGATGTCGCTAAAATGGAAAATAATGAAGTGTATATAAAACGATTATCTTCCATTGTTTTAGATAAATATTTTACGATTGAACATTTAAAATATCATGAAGATGCGATGCAAGACCGGTATTTTCCGCCTTTAACTTCCTTATCTTTATATTTAAATTATGTTTTACATTCGCTTACTCAATTTCAAAAGAATGACCCTGAACAAACGTTGATGATTGATATTTTACATAAAGGTTTTCGGATGTGCGATTGCATTATTCAACTTTTGTTTTCTGGCTTTGAAACCGAAGCTTTTTCTACCTGGAGAACGCTTCATGAAACCGAATGTATTGCCCGTATTTTATTTCAATATCGAAAACCTGTTATCGATGCGTATTTAAGACATATTACCTATGGACTTGCTTTCCGTGACATTTTAGGTAGCAAAGAAGAGCAAGATGAAGTCTTTATAGAAATCAAAGAAAAAATGAAATCCTTAGGTTTAAAGAGCAAAGATATGAAACGCTTTATTGAATGCGGATGGCTTTATGCCATTCCCGGCATCGAAAATAAAGAAGATTTCCGCTTAAACTTCCGCAATGGAACGGAAAACATGGCAGGATTAAGCGAATATAATTCGCGGTATGAAATGTCGAGTGAAATCGCACACTCTTCGCCGTTACGCATTTATTCCAACCGTCAATTTTTCTTCTATTTTTCTATCGTGAATGTTTATGCGTCTTTCTTACGGTTAGAAGAAATCTTTAAAGAAATCTATACTTCTTCCATGCCAGAAAAAGATAGAAACGCGTATTTATTATTACGAAATACCTATTTACCGCAGCTTAAGATTATTTTAGAAATTGAAACGCATCGCTTAGATGATTTAAGCCAAAATCATCCAGCATAAAGACAAAAGAAAAACCGACCCTAAAGGTCGGCTTTTTTTATACATCTTGGAAACAAGAGTCACCGATAAATTCTCTTAATAAGGAGTTACATGGAATGTATTTATCATCCATATCTACGAAGTATTTCAAGAATTTAATTAAGCGTTCTGCTAAAACGAAGTAAGGCGAATCTTTATCAATGGCTTGAAGAAGTGGAAGAGCATATTTTTTCATTACGCATAATTCATAAGGTAATAAAGAGTTGAATACGTAATCTGCGCCTTCTTGAGTTGCATAAATCCAAGTAAATTCACCTTTACGAACGCTTGGCCACATTTGGAAGGTGGTTTCAGCAGGGGCATTTCTAAATTTCTTATCACGGACTAAACGACGTAATAAACGTAAGTCAGTTAAAGAAATTGGGTTATGGGCATCCAAGTTAATTTGCGCTTGTGGAGCAATGTAGATCTTGAATTTTTGATGCTTTGGCACTAAAGAAGTTAACGTATCATTTAAAGCATGAATGCCTTCAATGATAATCGGTTGATCAGGTTCAAGTTGAAGAAGACGACCATTGATTCTTTTGCCTAAAGTGAAATCAAATTTAGGAAGTTGAACTTCTTCGCCGTTAATTAAGTCCACCATGTTTTGGTTGAATAAATCGATGTCGAGAGCGTAAATGCTTTCTAAATCGGGTTCTCCATTTTCATCTTTTGGTGCTTGGTCTCTTGGTAAATAGTAATCGTCAATGGAAATACGAATTGGACGAATACCACGAGAGAGTAACTCAATTCTTAAGCGGTTAGCGAAAGTGGTTTTTCCAGAACTAGAAGGACCGGCAATACAAATTAAACGAATATTATCGATATCGGTTTCAATACGAGTACCTAAATCGTTTAACATACTATTGTGACGAGCTTCACACATATTGATAAAGTCAATGGTGTTACCACTTTCGACATATTGGTTGATACCAGCAATGGAATCAACACTGACGATTTTTGCCCATGTATGGGAAGCTTTTAAAGTGCGGCCAAACATAGGAGCGTCTTGGAAATCAGGAATTTCACCCTTCGTTTCAGAACGAGGGTATTGAACAATGATACCAGGATGGTAAATGCGAATGCGATAGGAAGTTAAATAACCAGAGGATGGCACCATGTGACCATACATATAGTCTAAGAATCCATCACATTCATAAAGGTGAACGGTTTTTTCAGGACGATATTTTAAAATATCAATCTTGTCATCAAAACCTCTTTCGTGGAAAATTTCTAATGCTTCTTCATTGCTTACAATCTTCCGGTTGAAAGGAAGATCAGCAGCAATAATGCGATCCATTTCCTCTTTGATGTTTTTCACCATCATAGGATCGACACGAACCTCTTTATTTAAAATTTCAATAAAAATGGAACGAGAAATGTTATAACTAAAACGAATTTTAATTTTTGGATAGATGCGGGAAAAAGCCATTGCAATTACATAGCGAAGGGAAGCTTCGTATATACGGATGGCTTGTTGATCTTTGCATGTTAAAAACTGAATATCTGCGTCGTAATAGACTTCGTAATTGAGTTCACGTAAGCGGTTGTTGACCATGGCACAGATAACGTCTTTTCTATCACTACCAATGAGTGAGAGTAAAGATACTTTTTTTTCTATGGTATATTCTTTGCCGTCAAATCTGACTTGAAAGCTCATATACACACCTCCTTTTTTCTTTTCATTTACTCACGCGCTAAAGAGCGTCTTTATAATCATACGGCTTTTTAAGGGAAAATGCAAGCGGTTACATTCAACTTGATTTTCTTACTCGTTTGTCTAAAAAACAGATAAAATAACAAGCTGTTTCTGGTAAATAAATTAAAAATTTCAAAGTGACTTTAAGAGATATAAAAAATGATTTTTTTCTCTTTTTTATTTTGCATCATTTAGAAAACAAAAATTGTCGAAATAGTTAGTAATAGAGAGAAAGAGAACCCTAAGACAAAATCGAAAAATGTCGTGCAAAAACTCTACAAAAAAAATTAAAAACGTGCTATAATTCAAGCCTGATGATAAATCATCAAAGGAGAGAATGGATGAAGAAATTTTACCAAGGATTAAACGAAATTCATCGCTATACATTTTGGATTATTTTCGTAGAACTTATGGCTTTTCTTCTTTCTTCCTTTTGCTTTTTTATTCATCACATGGATATCTCCTTAGGTATCCTATTAGGCGCCTGCATCAGCGTGTTGAATTTTTTATTGATTATCAAACAAAGTGATGTCTGTATTTCAACATTAAAGCCTAAAGGAAAAGCATTTGGTTTTTATACGCTTCGTTATCTTCTTTATGGAGTCGGGCTTACCATTGCTTTATTACTTCAACATTTTGGCTTTAACATCTTCAATGTTTTTGCGGTTTTAGGCGCATACTTATTACAAAAAATTACCATCATAGTATATGGTTTAAAGAAAGGAGAGGCAGAATGAAACATTATCGTTTTCTTTTATTGAGTGTTTTATCTCTTTTCTTATTAACTTCTTGTGATTTAGGCTTACCAGCTTCCACCATTGAAGGTATTCCGGGAGAAATCTATTCCTCCGTTATTATTGTGATCATTGGTCTTATTTTATTCTTCGTCATTTTTATCAAAGCCAAAAAAGCCGATCCTTTAAAAAGACCAAAAGGCATCTTATTAGTGGCAGAAATGGCAGTAGAAAAGATGGAAGGCCTAGTAGTAGAAACTATGGGAAGAAGATATCGAAACTTCACCGGTTATATTATGGCCGTATCTTTCTATATCTTTATGTGTTTTACCATTGGTTTAATCGGTTTACCATCCCCCATGACGCTTTACATCGTACCATTTACGATTGCGTTATGTACCTTTATTTTAATCCATGCGAATAGTGTTCGTTTTACAAAGTGGAAATATTTCAAACGGTATATTGATCCTTTCCCACTTTTTCTCCCCATCAATTTACTTTCGATGTGGGCCCCATTACTTTCTTTATCCTTCCGTTTATTCGGTAATGCCGTGGCCGGTTGGGTATTGATGGAAGTTGTTTATACCGCATTAAAAGAGCTATCGAATGCAATCTTTGGGCTACCATTCTTTGTGGCGCCATTTATCACGCCAGCCCTTCATGCATATTTCGATATATTCTCTGGCTTTATCCAAACGCTAGTCTTCATCATGGTAAGTATGTTACTTATCGCGCAAGAAGGCCCAGAAGAGGATGAAACAGAATTAGAAGAAATTCAAAGAGAAAAAGCTAGAGAAGAAAAAATCGCTCAACGCAAAGCGCGTAGAGCAGAACGTAAGAAAAAAATAGTATAGAAAAGGAGGATATAAAAATGTTACCAGCAAATCTATTCACTATTTTCGCCGACTTAACTGATGCAGCCGCCCAATTCCAAATGAAAGGTATCGCCTGTATCGCCGCCGCTATCGCCGTATTAGGTGGTATGGCTTGTGCTATTACCGAAGGTTTAACCGCTGCTAAAGCAGTTGAAGGTGTAGCAAGAAATCCAGAAGCAAGTGGTAAAATTCGTTCCACTTTAATTATTGGTTGTGCTTTAACAGAAACCACTGGTATTTACGCCTTCGTTATTGCCTTATTAGTATTATTCTTAGTTGCAGTGAAGTAATTGGAGGTCTTTTGTTATGTCAAACACGATACATATTTTTATGGAATTCGTGACTTTATTTGACTTGGAATTAGATCCTCAAGATTTTATTAATAAGCTTTTTCCTAATGGTTGGGTACCCGTTGTCGTGCAATTAAGTGCTTTTATCGTACTTGCAATTGCCGCTACATTCTTTCTATATAAACCCGTGAAAAAACTTTTAAAAGAACGCGGAGATTATGTAGAAAGTCATATCCATAACGCAGAAGCGTTAGACCAAGAAGCCCAAGAGAAACTTTCTATTGCCAATCAAGAAATCGTAGAGAAGAAAAAAGAAGCCTACCAAATCTTGATCGACGCTAGAAAAGAGGGCGAAGAAGAAAAAGCAAGAATTCTTTCTAATGCTGAAAATGAAGCCAACAAAGTTCGTGAACAAGCGGAAGTCGATATTGAATTAAGCCGTCAAAAAGCGATTGATGACGTGCATAATGAAATGGTCAACGTCGCTTTAGAAGCTTCTAAAGCCTTATTAGGTAGAGAAGTGAATAAAGAAGATCAAGAACGCTTGATTGCGCAATTTATAAAGGATGTGGATCGATAATGGATAGTATTCAAAATCGATATGCCTTAGCGCTTTTTAGCCTAGCAAAAGAAGAAAATCTTGTGGAAGATTACCAAGAAAAGATAAAAGTTGTGAGACAAATTATCGAGAAAAATCCGGATTATGTGCGGATTCTTTCGTCATACTTTTTATCCTTTGAAGAAAAACATGCTTTGTTAGATCAAGCATTTTCTTCTTTAGATAGTCCACATATCATTTCCTTTTTAAAGGTCATTGTGGATCATCATCGATCAAAAGAATTATTATCTATTTGTAAAGAATTTCATTCCTTATGCAATGCATATTTAGGAATTGAAGAAGGCATTGTTTATTCAGTCATTCCTTTAAATGAAGAACAAATGCAAAAAATAACCGAGAAGATATCGACAAGAATGAATTGTAAAGTCGACCTCAAAAACGTCTTAGATGCTCAATTACTTGGTGGTATTAAAGTCGTTGTTCATGATCACATTTTCGATGGATCTTTATTATTCAAAGTCGATGAACTCAAAAAACAATTATTAGGAAAGGTAGGCGGCAAAAATGGAAATTAAAGCAGATGAAATTAGTGCATTAATTAAAGCCCAAATTAAAGAATATGACCATAAAGTAGAAAGTAAAGATGTGGGAACGGTCATCACAGTAGGTGATGGTATCGCTCTTGTTTATGGTTTAGATCAAGCGATGCTTGGTGAACTTCTTGTTTTCCCTGATGACGTCTACGGCATGGTTTTAAATCTAGAAGAAGACCATGTAGGTGCGGTTTTATTAGGTAATGACCGTGGTATTAAAGAAGGCGACATGGTAAAAAGAACCGGTCGTGTGGTCGAAGTACCTGTTGGCGATGGTTTATTAGGCCGTGTAGTCAATGCTTTAGGTCAACCGATTGATGGTTTAGGCGAAATTAAAGCTACTAAACATCGTCCAATCGAAAGAATTGCTCCAGGTGTTATGAAACGTAAATCGGTCGATACCCCATTACAAACCGGTATTACCGTTATCGACGCAATGATTCCAATTGGTAGAGGCCAAAGAGAATTAATTATTGGTGACCGTCAAACCGGAAAAACCGCAATTGCCATTGATACGATTTTGAACCAAAAAGGCAAGAATTGCTTATGCGTTTATGTCGCTATCGGACAAAAGAATTCTTCTGTTGCCTTAATCGTTGAAAAATTACGGGTACATGGTGCCTTATCTTATACCACTGTGGTATCTGCAACGGCAAGTGAATTAGCCCCATTACAATATATTGCACCTTATGCCGGTGTTACTATGGCAGAAGAGTGGATGGAACAAGGAAAAGATGTCTTAATCGTCTACGATGATTTAAGTAAACACGCGGTTGCTTATCGTACCTTATCTCTTTTATTAAAGAGATCTCCTGGTCGAGAAGCTTACCCAGGTGATGTCTTCTATCTCCATTCTCGTTTATTAGAAAGAGCGTGTAAATTAGCCCCTGAATATGGTGGTGGCTCCATTACCGCTTTACCAATTGTTGAAACGCAAGCCGGTGATATTTCCGCTTATATTCCAACGAACGTTATTTCCATTACCGATGGACAAATCTTCTTAATGACCGAACTCTTTAATGCTGGTCAACGTCCGGCTGTTGATAGTGGTTTCTCCGTATCAAGAGTAGGTAGTGCGGCGCAAATTAAAGCCATGAAACAAGTTTCGGGTTCATTAAAAATTGATTTAGCCTCTTATCAAGAGTTATTAGCGTTCTCACAATTCGGTAGTGACCTTGATGAAAGCACCAAAAATGTTTTACATCACGGTTCCATTTTGATGGAAGTGTTAAAACAAAAACAATATGTTAACCGTTCCGTCGAACAACAAATTATCGAATTATTTGCGGCTAAACACCGTTTCTTAGAAAAATTAGATTTAGCTAAAGTTCGTCCTTGCTTAGAAGAACTTTATCAATATATGGAAGCTAAACATCAAGATATCTTAAAGCAAATTCGCGAAGAAAAAGTCATTTCTCAAGAAATGGATCGCTCGTTAAAAGATATCATGAATGATTTTATGACTTCTTATTTATCCACGCATGAATAAATAAAAGAAAGGAGATTCTCTTATGGGAAATGGATTACAAGCGACCAAAAGAAGAATGCGTTCTATTGAATCCACCAAAAAGATCACAAGAGCGATGGAACTCGTCGCTACGGTGAAACTAAAAACTTGGAAAGATTTAATGGAAGAGAATTTAATGTACACGTCTTACATGATTTCTTTAATGCAAGATGTCTTTTCTCGTGTCGATTCCATTGATTCTCCTTATTTAAAAGAAAATGAAGCGCAAAAAGATTTATATATCTTAGTTACTTCTACCTTAGGTCTTTGTGCTGGTTATAACTATAATATGCTTAAATTCGCCGATCAAAGAATTAAAGAAAATGATGATATCATCGTCATTGGCCAAAAAGGCTATTATCATTATCGTCACCAAAAAGACCATTTAATTACGGATTTTATTGATGCTGGCGCACATTTAGAAGAACGCGCAATTCATCAATTATCCACGTTAATAGAAAGTGAATTTTTAAAAGGAAAATATCGTAAAGTGACATTGCTTTATACCCATTACGTAAATTCCTTAACCTTTGTTCCAGAAGAAATCACCCTTTTCCCCCTCCATATGAAAAAAGAGGGAAACGAGGAACATAAAGATATCTTAATGGAACCAAGTCCTAAAGAAATTCTTCTTTCTCTCATTCCACTTTACGTTCGTTCAGTATTACATGGAAAACTTTTAGAAGCTTTAGTGAGTGAACAAGCTTCAAGAAGAACCGCAATGGAAAATGCCACGGATAACGCGGATGAGATTTATCAAAAATTACAATTAGATTATAACAAAGAGCGACAAGCTTCCATTACCCAAGAAATAACGGAAGTTGTAGGTGGCTCCATCAAAAAATAGGAGGAAAACTTATGAAAGCAAAGAAAGGAAATATAGGAAAGATTGTTCAAATTGTCGGACCAATTATTGACGTACGATTTGAAGAAAATCATTTACCTGATTTATTAACCGCATTGCTCATTCGCCGTAATGACCAAGATGAGTATCTCACCATTGAAGTCAGTCAACATATCGGTGATGATATGGTTCGTTGTGTTTCCATGGGACCAACGGAAGGTTTAGTTCGTAACATGGATGTAATCGATACGGGCGCTCCTATTGAAGTCCCTGTAGGAAAAGAGACATTAGGCCGTATGTTTAATGTTTTAGGGGAACCGATTGATGATATTCACACTACCGATTTTTCTAAAGTGAAGCATATGCCGATTCACCGTGACGCCCCAAGCTATGAAGAACAAAATACGTCTTCCGTCATGTTAGAAACAGGAATCAAAGTGATTGACTTATTATGTCCTTATGTTCGCGGTGGTAAAGTTGGACTTTTCGGTGGTGCCGGTGTTGGTAAAACCGTTTTAATCCAAGAATTAATTAATAACATCGCTACCGAAAGAGGAGGTATCTCCATTTTCGCTGGTGTTGGCGAAAGAACAAGAGAAGGTAATGACCTTTATCATGAAATGAAAGCGTCGGGCGTATTAGAAAAGACGGCCTTGGTCTTCGGTCAAATGAATGAACCACCAGGAGCAAGAATGCGGGTAGGTTTAACGGGCTTAACCATGGCAGAATATTTCCGTGATGTCGCTCATCAAGATGTTCTTTTATTCATCGATAATATTTTCCGTTTCACCCAAGCTGGTAGTGAAGTTTCTGCTCTTTTAGGAAGAATGCCAAGTGCTGTTGGTTATCAACCTACTTTAGCCACTGAAATGGGCCAATTACAAGAAAGAATTACTTCAACGAAAAATGGTTCTATTACATCCATTCAAGCCATTTACGTTCCTGCTGATGACTTAACCGACCCAGCTCCTGCTACGACTTTCTCGCACTTAGATGCGAAAACGGTTTTGGACCGTAAGACCGCTTCTTTAGGTATTTATCCAGCTGTTGATCCTCTTGATTCTTCTTCACAAATTTTGGATCCCAATATCGTAGGAGAAGAGCACTATCAAGTCGCACGTGGCGTACAACAAATATTACAACGTTATAAAGAATTACAAGATATCATTGCCATTTTAGGTATGGATGAACTTTCTGAAGAAGACAAAATCGTCGTTGCACGAGCCCGTCGTATTCGTAACTTCTTATCGCAACCTTTCCACGTTGCGGAAACCTTTAATGGATTTAAAGGAATTTATGTTCCTGTAAAAGAAACCATTCGTAGCTTTAAAGAGATTCTAGAAGGAAAATATGATGACCTACCTGAACAAGCTTTCCTCTATGTAGGAACGATTGAACAAGCGGTAGAGAAAGCGAAGACTTTATAAAATGAGTTTCCCTTTTAAAATCATTACCCCCAAAGGAATCTATTTAGAAGCGGAAGCCGATATTTTAAATCTTCCACTTACCAAAGGATTAACGGGAATTTTACCACATCATTTTCCTTTAGTGTCGATGATAGAAACCGGTATGTTAACCTATCGTTATAATGGAAATAGCTATGAATATGCGATTTCTGGTGGGATTGTCCATGTTGGAGAAAAAGAAACGATTGTGCTCGCTGACGCCATTGAATCAAAAGAAGAAATTGATATTGAACGAGCAAAACAAGCGGAACAAAGAGCCAAAGATAGATTAAGCAATCGGTCACCAGATATTGATATAGAACGTGCAGAACTCGCTTTAAAACGGGCAATCAACCGTTTAAAAGTTGCAAATGAATAATTAATACTTACTTAAATAAACTAAAAAAGTAGAAGAGTCATAATTGAACTTTTCTACTTTTTTTAACATGATACAAATTTTTAATGATTATTGAATTTCTTCTACATGATAAACATATTTTAAAGTTGCTAAAGCTTCAATAATATCCTTATGCTTTCTAGCTTTCTTTTCTTCATCGGTCATGGAAATTGTATATACGCTTAAACCAGAACCAATATAAGCATTATTCATTTCGATATCATCAATACGCATATGAAGTTTTCTTAATGTAAAAGTAAAGTCTTGGAGTTTACTTTTATCGTTTAATTCTAAATGAATTTCAAAGTGATTAGAACGATTCTTTAAGAAGAATTCAATAGCAGGGAATATTGCTAAAACAAGAAGTAACATTGCACATAATATAATGGCGACTAAATAGTAACCTAAACCAATAACAAGTCCAAGCATGACACAAAGCCATAAGCCAGTGGAAGTTGTTAAGCCTTTAATTTGCTTTTTAGAACTAAATAAAATGGAATTTCCTCCAATCGTAACAGTACCCAGAATGGTAATAGCGGAGAATAAATATAACGCTGTTCCATTTTCTTTTAATAAAGAAGTATCAAGAATGGCCGCTAAAGCACCCATTAAAGTAACTAGAATAAAGGTTCTTAAGCCTGCGGAATGGCGCTTAGATGAGCGTTCACAGCCAATCAGTGCTCCGAAAAGAATTGCTAAAGCAATACGTAAAAGAATCGAATAAATGTTAATGGTTGAGGACCATTCACCCATGAGTTTTCCTAAAGGATCTACCCACGTTAAGTTTGTTAATTTGATCATAGAAAATCATCTCCTTATCTTTTGTTTATATATCTATGATTGATATTCGGATAATAAAGTTCTTCAGCGGCTTCTAAGAAAGCCTGTTCTTCTTCTGATATCGAAGTATCTGAATGAAGAGGAACATGTTCTTGAATTTGTTTTACTTGTTCAATTAAGTCATTTTTCGTTACTTTTTCTTCTTTCGTTAAAGGCACTTTTTCTTCTATAGCGGGTGAAGAAACTTCAGCAGTATCCCCATAAGATTTGGATAAAAATAATGATAATTTAGCTAAAGCGGGACCGATTAATTCATATAAAACACTGGACGCTAAAATGATGGTTTCTAAGGCAACACCATCTTCTCCGCCAATCGCTCTTGCTCCTAATGCGGCTAATCCGATAGCGACCCCTGCTTGAGGAATTAAAGCTAAACCGAGATAGTTTCTAACTTTTTTATCTTTTTTGGCGATGAAACATCCTGCATAAGCCCCTCCATATTTTCCGACGATTCGGATAAAGAAGTAGACAACACCAATGACGATAATAGGAACCGACCCGATAGAAGAAGAGGATACTAAGGCTTTTAAATCAAAGGACACACCTGAACGAACAAAGAATAAAAGTAAGATCGGTGGGGTGAAATAATTGAGTTGCTTAAATAACTTATCATCGTTCGTGGTATTAATATAAATGGTCCCCATACACATACATCCTAATAATGGGGAAATATCAAATAATGAACAAAGTCCGCAGAAGGCAAATAATAAAGCAATGGAAATAATTAATCGATTATCTTTGGTCCGCTTTTTCGGCATCATTACTTTCATTAATAAACCGAATAAACCACCAATAATTAAGGCTAATAAATTAAGACCAATGGGTTTAACAATGCTAATAAAACTGACATTTCCACTTTTAGAAGCAATGGCGATGGAAATCGCAATGCTATAAGCAATAAGGCCCACTACGTCATCTAAAGCAACCACTTGTAAAAGAGTATCAACGAAATCTCCTTTAGCGCCCGTTTGACGAATGGTCATCATGGTAGAAGCAGGAGCGGTCGCCGCTGCTAAAGCACCTAAAACAATAGAGAAAGCTAAATCTAATCGTAAGATGAAATAACAAACTAAAAATACGATGATGGTAGCCGCTAAAGCCTCAAAAACAGTAATAATAACGACTTTCATTCCGTTTTTCTTTAGTGTTTCAAAGCGGAAAAATTCTCCTGTACTAAAAGCGATGAAAGCTAAAGCAATATCCGCTAGAAAACTTGTACCTTCTACAAATGAAGGAGGAATTAAATCAAGACAAAAAGGACCGATTAAAATTCCTGCAACAATATAAGCTGTTACGTTAGGTAGTTTTAAAAGCTTGGTGATTCTTGTAAGAAAAAAACCAGCAAATAACATAATTGCGATAGAAATAATCGCAATACTAACGGGTGAAGTAATATGAAGTTTCTCAATGAGTGTCATATTAATAAAGACCTCCTTTTAAAGTGGTAATCGCAATCATGTTTTCGTACATGATGATGAAAAAAAGCGATAATAACCCATAAAAATGAAAAATAAATGTAATGATTAAATAGAAAAAGAGTAGTGCTTGGTGTTTTCCTCTTTGTGATAAAACATCGAACTTTCTTACGAAAAGTAAAAAGGGGATTAAATGTAATAAAGAGGAATAAAGCGTATTGCTTACATAAAAAGATAAGACATCTAATCCCCCAAGAATAAGAGCAAGTCCTAAAAAAAGATTGATGTTTGTAATTATGGTCTTTTTTAAGCCGAATTCTTCATAGCTCAATTTTATAATTGAAACAACACTGACGGGCGAATCATCTGTGAGTTCTAATGATCTTTTAAAATAGCTAGAAGATCCAAATCCGTAGTGTCGAAGGTTATAAGACATGACCACGGATTGAAACTTTTTGAAGTTCATTTTGATTTCTCCTTTCTTTAGGATTGCGCTTTCCTAACGCCTACTATATAATGAAAGCAAGATAAAGAGAAATTATCTTTTTATTTTGTTGCATAAATAAAATTTATAGTTAAGGAGAAATGATGCTATGATCGATAACAAATTGATTACCTTATTAAAACTCGCTGAATTAAAAAATTTCACCAAAGTAGCGGAAGAATTATCCATGACCCAACCCGCAGTCAGTCATCACATTCAGCAGCTAGAGGAAGAATTTCAAATTCGCCTAGTTATTCGTAAGAAAAATGATATTTTACTAACGGAAGAAGGTAAAATTGCAGTAAATTACGCTAAAAAGATTCTTGCGCTTTATGAGAAAATGGAGCAAGAAATTAAAGGTTATCAAAGAAATATTACGAACCTTAAAATTGGCATTACCCATACTTCAGAAAGTAATATTATGATGGTGGTTTTAGCCAAATGTAGTAATGAAATCGATAATTTAAACATAACGGTAATTACTGACACCATAAAAAATCTTTATAATAAATTAGATAATTTTGAGATTGACTTAGCAATTATTGAAGAAAAGGCTAACCCTTTAAAATATAAATCATTACTTTTAGATACCGATTATTTAGTTTGCATTCTTTCAAAAGATAATCGTTTAGCGAAACGCTCCATGATTACGATTAATGATTTAAAGAAAGAAAAGATGATATTACGTCTTCCTGGATCCGCTACAAGAACGCAATTTCATTCCACTTTAATTGCCATGAATGAAAGTGTAGAAGATTTTAATGTTGTCTTAGAAGTTGATAATATTGCGACCATTAAAGATTTAGTAAGAAAGAACTTAGGCGTATCGATTTTAGCTAGAAGTGCATGTTTAGATGAAATTAAGAAAAATAAACTAATTGCTCTTCCTATTGAAAATTTAAGTATGATTCGAGAAACCAATATTGTTTATAATGATTCATTTAATGCGATTTCCATTCTTCAAGAGATTTATCGAATCTATCAAGAGACCAAACAAACAACATTATAAAAATAGCCAAGAGTTTTTCGCTCTTGGTTTTTTAAGCTTCTTTTACATAACGATTCATAAAGGAAACGAAATACGAATAATTATTATCTTTTTCGGGCTTACCCGCATCATTTTTCATTTCTCCGTTTAAAAAGAAATAAAAATGTGGAGTAGAGAAAGGATACCATCCATATTCGTTTTTCCCAAAATAAGAGGGATAAAGCGTACCTAATCCATTTTCAATTTCTTCTAGACTATTACCGCTAGCGTTAAGTTCTACGGTTGAAAAAACATATTTTGTTTCAGTAATATATCTCATAAAAAGTGGTTTTATACGTAAGCAGCTGCCACAAGTTTTAGTGTATAAATACATAGCAAAGCTTTCTTTTTTTTCAATTTTTTCTAGGATAGAATTTACTGTACAAACTTCGGAATAATTTTCATATTCTAATTTTTCATAAGGAACATCTTGGGGCTTTTGATAATTATCGTTTTTTTGTAAAGGAATTTTATCTTCCTCAGGATAAAAAGAAGTGCTTTGACAAGACGAAAGAAAAACAAGAAATAATAGTAACCTTTTTTTTGATTTCATCTAGTAACACCCCTTTCTTTTTTAGTTATTATATCATTATTTCGTATGCTTATGAATAAAAATGTGCTACACTTATGTCTAGGAGGAAATATATGAATATTTGGCATGATGTATCCAAAGATCGTATTCATCCTGATGATTTCGTTGCCTGTATTGAAATCCCTGCTGGATGCAAAAATAAGTACGAACTCGATAAACAAACTGGTGCTTTAGTTTTAGATCGAATTCTCTATACTTCTACACACTATCCACAGAATTATGGTTTCATTCCACGGACTTATGCTGGAGATAATGATCCACTCGACGTATTAGTAATATGTTCAGAGCCTATTGTTCCATTAGCTCTTGTACAATGCTATCCTATCGGCATCATCAATATGGTTGATTCGGGTTTAGAAGATGAAAAAATCATCGCTGTATGCGCTCACGACCCAATTTACGGGAAGTATCGTGAGATTAAAGAATTACCTGATCATATCTTTGATGAAATTTGTCACTTTTTCAAAGTGTATAAAAGCCTAGAAGGAAAACAAACACAAGTCTTTGATATTGAAGGACGAGAAAAAGCGATAGCCATCATTGATCGCTATATAAAAGCTTATGATGAAAAATTCGGTAAAAAAGGAGAATAAAGTAAATGAAATTATTTATTGATACCGCGAATATTGAACATATTCGTATTGCTTCAAAATGGGGCGTCATTTCCGGCGCAACTACCAACCCATCATTAATCGCTAAAGAAGGACGTCAACTTGAAGATGTTGTAAAAGAAATTGTTGAGTTAATCGATGGTCCAATTTCCGCAGAAGTTCAAGAAGCAAGTGCGGAAGAAATGGTAGAAGAAGCAAAGAAATTAGCAAAAATCCATCCAAATATTGTTATTAAAATTCCAATGACGATGGAAGGTATTGCCGCAACTTCTCAACTTTCTAAATTAGGTATTCACACGAATGTCACCCTCGTATTCTCCGTTCCACAAGCAATTATGGCCTGTGAAGCAGGAGCTACCTATATCTCTCCATTTATGGGAAGAGTAGATGATGCGGGTCATTCTGGCGCTGAATTAATCGAAAAAATCATGGTCATGATTAATAATTATGGTTATGATACCCAAGTCATTGCTGCGAGTATCCGTAACTTAGCGCACATTGAACAAGCCGCTTTAGCGGGTGCTGATATTGCCACTGTTCCATTTGCGGTTTTAGAAAAAATGGTAAAAGATCCATTAACCGATAATGGCTTAGCGATTTTTAGAGAAGCAAGTAAAAAGTAAAAAAAGAAAATATGGGCGATAGCGAGTTGCTAACGTCCTTTTTCTTTTGGCCTTCATTGACAAAATGGAGGTAAACACGATATCATTTGAGTATATTAATTTGGGGGACTTTTTTTCTATGAAAAAAACATTTTTATTTGTCATAGCGATCATTTTAAGCTGTACTTCATGTGTAAAACATCGAGAACCAACCAGTACATCCAGTGTTCATCAACACCAACTTCTTTTTCATGACGCGAAAGAACCCACTTGTGTTGAAAATGGTTGGAAAGCCTATGAAACTTGTGAGACCTGTGATTACACAACTTTTGAAGAATTACCTGCGCTTAATCATAAAAAGGGAAATCCAATTCAGGAGAAACTTTTGGATGCAACTTGTAAAGATGAAGGACATTATGAAGAAGTCATTTATTGTACAAGATGTGCCATTGAATTAGAAAGAAAAGAAATTAAAATTGAAAAGAAAGCACATCAATTAACCCACGTAGAAAAAAAGGAACCGACCTGTTTAGAAAGTGGTTTTGAAGCTTATGATTATTGTGAAAACTGTGGCTATACCACCTATCAAGAACTTCCCTCTTTGGGTCATGATTATCAAGAACGAGTAGAAGTTGTTGATGGTGTTACGGTGCTTCATTATGAATGCATTCGTGAAGATGCTTCTTATGATAAAAATTGTCAAATAGAATCCGCTAAAGGATTTACCATTGATGTAACGAACTATGATTATCCAATGCTTTTAAAAACGGTATCTAATAGTACGACAAGCGTATCTTTTAATAATACCATTACCGTTTCACAAGGTTGTACTTGGACATTATCAAAAGATGTTGAAGGATTAGAAATTATCCCAACTAAAAATATATCTTTAGTAGAAGGCCATAATTATGTTTATCTTACCGTTTGGTCTGAAAATGAAAAATATAACACGTTATATTATGTAGATATCTATCGTTTAAGTCTTGTTACCTATACATTCTTTAATGATAATGAGATAGTGGAACAAAATACAGTAGAAGAAAATACTGAAATCAACGCACCTTCATTAGAAGAAAAAGATCATCATCACGTGAGTGCCTGGAAAGATGATCAAGGAAATACGATGCAATTCCCTTATCAAGTAACCCAAGATATTACGTTCTATGCAGAGTGGAGTATGAATCAATATACAGTCACCTTTGATGTAGATGGTGGAATAGAAATTCCGAGTATCCGTCAAGAATATAATCAAACGATTGCTTTACCTTCTGCGAGTAAAGAAGGCGCTCAACTTTATGCGTGGGAAGATGAAAACCATACGCAATATGAAATCGGTGAAGAATTCTTAGTTTTAGAAGATACTACCTTAAAAGCTATTTGGGTCGATGGTTTTGCATTTCATAAAAATGAAGATGGAACCATTGAAATCACCAAATACATTGGAAATGAAAAAGAAGTAGAATTTCCTAGTTACGCAACTTCTATTTTAGAAAATGCTTTTTTAGATAATGAAACAGTAGAAAAAATTGTTGTTCCTACTACCATGAAAACCATACAAAAAGGGGCGTTTTATGGGATAAAAGCGTTAAAATCTATTACTTTACCATTTGTAGGAGAAAGTAAAGAAAATCCACAAAACTTTGGTTATATTTTTGGATTAGAAGGACATTATCTACAACAAAATTATGTTCCTCAAACTTTAGAAGAAGTCATTTTATTAGATGGTTGTTTAGAAATCCAAGAACACTCTTTTAGAGATCTTACAGGTTTAAAGAGTGTTTATATTCCCTCGAGTGTAACGCGGATTGGATTATTTGCGTTTAATTCTTGTGATAACTTAACGATTTATTGTGAGGTAGATGCCCCACTAGCGGATTGGGATGCTGAATTTAACGGTCATAATCGTCCGATTGTGTGGAGTTATGCTGGAAAAAAAGGCGTATATAATGGCTTATCTTATGTTGTTTGTAAAAAAGATGATCAAACCTTTATTAGCATTATGGGACTTGATACTTCTATTGATGAAGAAGAAACACCAAAAGAAATCGAAATTCCTGAAAAAATCGATGGAATTACCGTTACAACGATTAATGCCGGTGCCTTTAGTTCTTCTTCATTAACCCGTGTCGTGCTTCCAAATACAATAAAAGATATTCAAAAGAAAGCTTTCAGTGGCTCAAGAGATTTAGTAAGTATCAATATTCCAGAAGGAATTACCGAAATTAAAGAAAGTACATTCTTTTGTTGCACTAGTTTAAAAACCATCGACTTACCAAGTAGTGTGACACATATTGAAGATGGTGCTTTTTCAAGTTGTGATCAATTAGAAATCATTAATTTAAACGAAGGTTTATTATCTCTTGGTGAACATGCGTTTGCGTCTTGTACTTCTTTAGTTACTATTGATTTACCGGATTCCTTAACGGAAATCAATCCATATGCCTTTGCTTTCTGCGATCAATTAAAACAAATAACGATACCACAAAAAATAGAAAACTTATCCAATTCAGTTTTCTCTTATTGTAAAGCATTAGAAAATATTGTTTTACCTACGAATTTGCAAACGATTGGTGAAAATACTTTCTTTTATTGTACTGCATTAACGAGTATTACGATTCCTGAAAGTGTTGTAAAAATGGGCAGTTCTGCTTTTGAAAATTGTACTTCTTTAGTAAATATTGAAATTCCTAATGGAATCACGGAGCTTTCTTCGGGTGTTTTTAAAAATTGTACTTCTTTAGAAACAGTGATTTTAAACGAAGGATTAACCACGATTAAAAATAGTGCTTTTGAAGGTTGTTCCGCTTTAAAAAATATTACGATTCCAAATTCTGTAACTTCTATTAAAATGTGGGCGTTTAAAGATTGTACCTCGTTAACTAGCATCATTATTCCTACGAATGTGACTGAAATAGCGTTCTATGCTTTTTATAATTGTCCTTCTTTAACCATTTATTGTAGAGCAGAAAGTCAGCCAGACGGCTATGACGAAGAATGGAACGCAGATATTCCTGTTGAATGGGGATATAAAGAATAAAATTGTATTTTTTCCTACTTTTAGTGCCTACTTATATTTTCAAGCATAAATTAAAAGTGGGTGAGAAAACATGCGAGTAACCTATCGAGAAAAAGATTTAGTTCTTTTATGTAAAATTATGCGTTCAGAAGCACAAGGGGAAGGTGTTTTTGGAATGAAATTAGTGGGGAATGTGGTTGTGAATCGTGCAGTCGCAAAATGTTCGCCGTTTAAAAAGTTAAAAACTTTAGAAGATGTCATTATGCAACCGAATGCCTTTGAAGGCACACAAACGCCATTATTTACTTCCGCACCTACAACGCAAGAAAGAAGAATTGCGTTACAGTGCATTAAGTTCTGGCGCGCATATCCTGCGTATTCCGCTTTATATTTCCAAGCCCCAGGAAAAGGAAATCCCTGCAAAGAGAACTTTTGGGGAACCTTAGCAGGGCGGTTTAAAAATCATTGTTTTTATAATTCTTCTACGGGAGAAGATTGTGGCTTATAGAAAAGGAGAACGTAAATGTTCTTCTTTTTCCTTAGCAATTTCTTGATATATTTCTTGATGTGTTTTTCTTTCCATCATCAGCGCCCAATAATACCATAATAAGTCATTGAGCTTTAAATAATAAGCAAACTTTTCAATTTCTTTTTCTTGGGGCTCTCTTAAAAAGTAAGAGGCTAAGAAAAAGAAAATCATTTGTTGATCACGGATATTATTTTCACTAATAAAAGACGCTAAATCAAAATAAGGGTCATCGAGGCCTACATATTCAAAATCGATGAGTTCCATATGGCCATCCTTTATTAATAGATTACCAGGCACTACATCATGATGACATATAACGAAATCTTGCTCATATTTTGTATAATTTTCTTCAATATCCTTTTCTAAAGGATGCGATTCAACTTGTGCTTCTTTTCGATAGTAGTGCATCCGTTTTAAAGGTTCAAAAAAGGATAGAAGTTCTTTTCCGTCTTTCAGTGCATGAAGCCTTTTTAAAAGAGTAGCGATTTGCTTTAGTTGTTCTTTTGTAGCGTTTAAAGAAGAAAATTCCTCAAAATGCGGTTGATATAACGAGATTTTTATATTTTTATCCACATCAAAAAAGAGAGTAGGAAAAGAAGGATGAAATAGATTTCCATATTTTTCTTCTATCCAAGCTTCTTCTTTAGGCCTAACATCTTTTCTTCCATTCTTTTTTGCAAGACGAACAAAGAAAGTATGATTGATTAAAACATGGTCATTACTTAAACCAACCAAAAGAGGCTCGATGGTTTCGACTTTTTGATGAATGATATTTTCAATTTCTTCAATCATATTTTCACTTCCTTATTGAGTTATGCTATAGTGATATAGAGGTGTTGAATCATGCTCCATATCATTTTATATCAACCAGAAAAACCCGCGAATACCGGTAATATTATGCGCACTGCGAAAGCCATTGGTGCTTCTTTACATATTATTGGTCCTTTAGTTTTTTCTATCGATGATAAATCGTTAAAAAGAGCCGGCATGGATTATATTGAAGGGTTATCCTATACGCTTTATGAGAATATGGATGACTTTTTAAACCAACATCCCAATGCCGATATTTATTATATTACAAGGTATGGGAAAAAAGTCTATTCCCATCAAGATTTTTCTAGAATCGGTCATGATTACTATATCATGTTTGGAAGAGAATCTACTGGCATTCCTCATGATATACTAAGAGCCCACATGGATTGTTGCTTACGAATTCCTATGGTACCGAGTGCAAGGAGTTTAAATTTATCGAATTGTGTTTCTTTAGTCGCTTATGAAGTGTTACGACAACAAAACTTCTTTGGCTTAAGTACTGAAGAAGTTATTAAAGGCGAAGACTTCTTAGAAAACGAAGAACTAAAGTGAGAAGTCTTTTGGTAAAGAAGAGATGTGTAAGGTTTGGTATTTCTTTAATTGTACTAAACCTTTTTTTGTCGTCTTCATGACTTCATTTAATGGGGTATAAATGACATCACCATCTAAAAAACCACCGAGATAAAGCGCAATAGAAGCGGCATATTCGATAACTTCTTTCGTAGGATGTTCATCAAAAATAACCACATGAGAACCTGGATGATCTTTAACATGTAAGAAATAACCTTTTTTCTTACTTAAATGGAACGTTAAATAATCGTTTTGAAGATTATTTTTTCCATAACCAATTTTCACTTGATGATAAGAAGTAAAATAAGGTTCAAAGGCTTTCTTTTCTTTTTTTACCTTACCTTTTTTCACTTTGATATAGTTATTATCCACTAATTCAATATACATTTCTTGCAGTTCTTTTTCGCTTGCGTGATTCCATTGTTCTTCTAATAGAGTAAAATAAGCGATATCTTCATCGGTTTCTTTCATTTGGATGGTAAGATGCTCTAAAGCACTTTTGGATTTTTGATATTTTTTATAATAACTTACGGCATTATCTTTTAAACTCTTTAAAGGATCTAAAGGAATGGTAACATCTTCAATAACGACTTCGTTACCCGTATCTTTTAATGCATATAAATAAGTGAAGAGTAAATCACCATACATTTTATATTTTTCTGCCCCTAAGGCATTTTGATAATCCATCATTTGGTTTTTCTTTTTCTTCATCAATGCCTTTTTTTGACTTTTAATGGTTTTAATCACGATCGCGTATTGATCTTTTCTTCTTTTATCTTCCACTTCTTTTTCATATAAATCAAAGAAACTGGATAAAGAATAGGGAAGAACTTCAATTTCCTTTTTAAACGTATCATTTTGCGTTGGAAGTGTATAAGTAATTCCTTTTAATAAAGGACGATTCGCGTCAAAAGAAGTGCTCCGATAAAGCGCTAAAATGGTTTTATCTTCGTCTAAAAATAAAAGATTTGCGTTTCCAGTAATTAATTCAATAACTAAATAACGTATATGGGTTTGATAGATTTCATTTGTGCAAGATAAACGTAACGCTAAAATACGATCTTGGTTCCAGACCTCAACGTCTTCTAAAAAAGCATGATCAAGTTCTTTTCTTAATTGTAAAAATAAAGGTGTTCCTAAGGCAC
>DLKT01000025.1:94657-94800 GCA_002477825.1 Caryophanales bacterium UBA7581
CCCACCATAGGGTGAGAGGACTGTAAAGAAATAAAAAGTCTTTCATTTTTTGCTTTAGAAAAGCTTAAAAAATAATCGGTTTTAGAATATTCTTGAAAACGATGAAAATAAGAACCGATATATCTTTCTTTCATTTCTTTCGC
>DLKT01000035.1 GCA_002477825.1 Caryophanales bacterium UBA7581
CTTATGCAAATAAGGATTTAAGGATTTATATTTTTATTATTTTGGTCGAAGTTCTTTACTATAGCACTTTTTATTTTTGACAACTTTGGCAAAATAAATCAATAAATATGGCGAAATATTTGGCGAAATATCTTTTAATAACTGTAGTATTTTTCTTAGGGTAAAATTAATAAGAATCAGACTCTCATAAAAATAAAAAAAGCTTGATACTTTTTTATATCAAACTAATGTTTCAATAATGGCGCGCCAAGTAGGAATCGAACCCACAACCCTCAGATTCGAAGTCTGATACTCTATCCAGTTGCGCTATTGGCGCGTGTGGTTATATTATATACTAAAATGATGAAAGTTACGAATGAATATAATGAAGTTGACGAATAATAAATAAAATGTTATAACTAGTTAGCTAAAGCTAACTTATTGAAAAGGAGGGGACTATATGCAAGTATTTCTCGGTATTCTTATTCCATTTCTAGGAACTTCACTAGGGGCAGCTTGCGTCTTTTTTATGAAGAAAGAATTAAAAGACGGGGTTCAGCGTGCTTTAATTGGTTTTGCTGCTGGCGTCATGGTTGCCGCTTCAATATGGAGCTTAATTGTTCCTTCGATTGAACAATCTTCTGACATGGGAAAATGGTCATTTATCCCTGCTTTTGTGGGCTTTTGGCTAGGCATTTTATTTCTTTTCTTATTAGATAAAATTACCCCACACTTCCATACACAAAGTAACACTGAAGAAGGGCCTAAAAAAGCCTGGAAAAAAACTACGAAAATGTTATTGGCAGTTACCATTCATAATATTCCTGAAGGTATGGCGGTCGGTGTAGTTTTAGCTGGTTTCTTATCGAAACAAAATAATATTACTTTTGCAGGTGCACTAGCCCTATCGATTGGTATTGCAATTCAAAATTTCCCTGAAGGTGCAATCATATCCATGCCTTTAGCAGGCGAAGGCATGCATAAAGGAAAAGCCTTTTTAGGCGGTGTATTATCAGGTGTAGTTGAACCGATTGCCGCTTTAATTACTCTACTTCTTTCTACGTATATTGTACCTATTCTACCTTATTTATTAAGCTTTGCCGCTGGCGCTATGTTGTATGTTGTAGTGGAAGAATTAATTCCCGAAACCGCTACAGGATCACACTCTAATATTGGTACGATTTTCTTCGCCATCGGTTTTAGTTTAATGATGGTTCTTGATGTCGCTTTAGGATAAAAATAAAACATCCATTCCAAGGGGAGGAGAACGGATGTTTTATCTTTTTATAGAGAATCTTTCAAAATTGCTAAGATATCCTCTTCATTTAATGGTGCCCATGCTTCTTCTAAGCCTTCATTCACGGCAATGTGATGTGCCATTTCTTGTAAGCGAGATTCATCAATACCAACTTCTTTTAAATGCATTGGAATGTTGATGGATAAGAAGAAATCATAGGTTTTCTGTATCGCTATATTAGCGATTTCATAGGGATCTAAATTTTCGTCAATATGGAAAATATGAGTTCCATAGCTAACGAAACGATGTAAGGTCTTATCATTTAAAATGTGTTTCATCCAACGTGGAGTAATAATAGCAAGTCCTTCACCATGCGTAATATCATAATAGCCACTTAAAGCATGTTCGATGCCGTGGCAAGGCCAACCGGAACCACTGTTACCTAAAGCAAGAATACCATTACACGCTAAGGAGCAATCGACCATTAATTCACTTCTTGCTTGATAATCGTTAGGATTTTCTAAAGCAAGTTTCACATTTTTCATCAAACTTAAAATTGTCGCTTCGCACATTCCATCGGTTAGAATCGAAGTTTCTTCACAGAAATATTGTTCAATGACATGGTTAATTGCATCCGCTGTTCCCGCTGCGGTTTGTTTTTTAGAAACACTGAAGGTATAGGTAGGATCTAAAATGGAAGCCACTGGGAATAAAAGTTCATCAATATAACCGATTTTATCATTGGTTTCCGTTCTTGAAATTACACAACCTGCATCGTATTCAGAACCCGTTGCGGCTAAAGTTAAGATGTCCACTAAGGGTAAAGCTTTTTTCGCCTTCACTTTATAACTAATTAAATCCCAAGGATCTCCTTCATATAAAGCACCCGCGCAGATGGCTTTGGAGCAATCTAGCACACTACCACCACCGACGGATAAGACGACGTCGATATGATGTTCTTTACATAAACGAACACCTTCTAAAACACTTGGATCATATTTTGGATTGGGTTCAATGCCCGCTAATTCATAGATTTCAAAATCTTTAAGAAGTTCCTTCACTCGGTCATAAAGACCAATTTTTTTAATACTTCCACCACCATAGGTTAATAAAACTTTATTTCCTAATGGTTTTAAGACTTCGGGAAGATGAAGAATGGCATCTTTTCCAAAAATCAATTTGGTAGGGGTATGATAGGTAAAATTTTTCATTTGATTTTCCTTCTTTCTTAACAATGTTTGCCCATTTCATAGGCTTCATTTAAGTAATTTGAATGACGGATATCGCCTTTTTTCTCCATATCTCCAGCAATAATAACACCTTTTTCTGGGCAATCTTCTAAGCAGTCTCTAGAGAAACCACGAATCGCTTCTACGGTTGAAACCAAGTTAGCGGTTTGATTATCCCACGCTGTTACCATGATATAGATATCCGCACGAATTTCGGTATAATTTTGCACCATACGATCAATAAAGACTTTCAATTGTCCATCCATGGAATAAAAATAAACAGGGGAAGCTAAAACAATGACTTGTGCTTCTTTCATCTTTTGCGCTAAAGCATTCATATCATCATTTTTAAAGCAATGTCCTAATTTTGTACAAGCATAACAGCCTTCACAGTATTGAATGTTTTTTTCGGATAAACGAACATACTCAACTTCATTTCCTGCTTCTAATGCGCCTTTTTGAAAAGCTTGACATAGAAGATCAGAATTTCCATCTTTTCTTGGGGAAGCACTGATAATTAAAACTTTTTTCATTTTCTAATTCCTCTTTCTTTTAGAAATTTTTCATAAACATATTTTTCTGTTCCATCTTGAAGTGCTTGTTCGTAGTAAGAAATTTTCCATTCCACGCAGGCTAAACTTTCTTCAATTTCTTGCTTTTGTCTTTCTAAAGCTTCTTTTTGCCGTTTCATAATATCCAATCTTTCTTCAAGGGTATCATCCCCTTTTTGAATGAGTTGCATATACTCACGGATTTCTGGAATTGAAAGGCCCGCTTTTTTAAAGCATGCAATAATTCTTAAAGTTTCTAATTCAAGTTCGGTAAAAATACGATAATTGGATTCTTTTCTTTCTAAACGAGGAAAAAGGCCTTCTTTATCGTAGTATCGAAGTGTCGAAATTGTTAGTCCTGTTTTTTTTGAAATTTCTTGTATGGAATAATTCATTTTCTCACCACCTAATCAAAGTATAACCCTAAAGTTAGGTTTATAGTCAACATCAATTGATCAAATATTTTTATTTATTCTTTTTCGTATTCAAATTTCCATGTTGTATAGCGCTCTAAGGCCTCATCCGTTCTTGTATAACGTCTTTGTCCATTATTTAAAGTCGCTATCAAGCGCATATCTTCATCATCTAAATTAAAGTCATAGATTGCATAATTATCACGGATATGATCAACATTCTTGCTTCCTGGAATTACCACAAATCCCATTTGAATATGCCATCTTAAAATGACTTGTGCAGTGGTTTTGTGATGTTTTTCGGCGATTTTTTCAATGAGTGGATGATGTAATAATTCATCGGTCATACCTTTTCCACCTAATGGATACCAAGACATAATAGCGATATGTTCTTTATCCGTTATTTTTCTTAATTCATCTTGTGGGAAGAAAGGATGACACTCCACTTGAATCACTTGTGGTTTCACATCAAATTCTTTTAAAACGTCTTCAATATATTGACCTTCAAAGTTAGAAATGCCAATGCTACGGATGATACCTTTTTGATAAGCATCCACTAATTGTTGATATCCTTTTCTCCAGTTTTTCGTTGGTTGATGAAGGAAAAGTAAATCAATATAATCCGTTTGAAGTCTTTCTAAAGTTTCTTCAATGGCATGTGGATTTTCATATTCAGATGGCCATAATTTCGTAGATAAGAAAATATCTTCTCTTTTTACACCAGAAGCTTTCATACCACGGCCCACTGCTCTTTCGTTACGATATGCATTCGCGGTATCAATTAAACGATATCCCATTTGTAAAGCTTCTCTTACACTATTTTCAGCATCCTGCGGTTCTAATAAATAAGTTCCAATACCTACATTTGGCATTAATACGCCATTATTTAAAGTGATTTCTTTTTGCATGGTTTTTTCTCCTTTATTTACTATAAACTTCTTTGATATATTTTAAAGCGGCCCAAATTTTTGGCCAACCGACGTACATAGCGATATGCGTTAAAGATTCGGTTAATTCATTTTCACTTACACCATTCTTTTTGGCATTCATGATGTGATATTGAAGTGAGGAATCTAATACACCTGTAGAAGTTAATGCTACTACAGTAAGAATGCATCTTCTTTTTATGTCTAAATAAGAAGTTCTTGACCACACTTCACCAAAGAGAACGTCATCATTTAAATGCGCAAATTCATCCGCTAAGCCAGTTAATTGGTCTTTTCCTGCCGTTTGCACAATTTTCTTTTGTTGATGGATTTCGTTAGCGGCTTTATAATCTTCTTCACTTACTTCTTCGCACCAAGTAGTAGAAGCATTTTCTCCCGGCACTTCAATCGCGATATGTGCAAAAACACTGTCCTTACTAGCGCCATGCCAATGTTTCACACCAGGAGCGATAAAAACACTATCGCCAGGTAATAATTCAATCGCAGGTTTTCCTTCTTCTTGATAATAGCCTCTACCATAAGTAGCTATAAGAAATTGACCACCATTTTTCGAAGCATTATGAATATGCCAATGATTTCTTGTTCCCTTTTCAAAGGTAACATTTGCCACTAATACACCTTCTTGATGAAGAATGTTAAGATAACTTTTTCCTGTAAAATTCTTTCCAAATGGATTTTCTTCTCCAAGTCCAAAAGGAACGGTTTCTAATTCTTCTTTTGTCATGTTTTTTCTCTTTAATTTTATAAAAAATTAAAATACTCCTTTCTTTGTTTTGTCTTTGATAAGAAAAATAAAAACGAGTCTTATCTGACAATTCAAGTATAACCCTAAAGTCAACTTTATAGTCAAGACTCGTTCAATAAAATTTTTTTACATTATTTTTGACTATTTTTATAAGATAGTAATATGTGGCATGGAGCGAATATAATGCTTCCAATGATTAATAAAATAGAACGTATCATTATCCCACTAAAAACAAATAGAAGCGAAGGAAGAATAGATAATGCTAAAGAACGAAATACACTGCTCTTTTTAAAACATAATGCCCAAATGAGGCAGTATAAAAACAATAAACTCCCATTCACAATGAGATATATCATGAGCGCATTAGGAAAGAAAAATCCAAAATACGTGGAAGGAATATTGAAAATCATGAAAGCAAAACAACCAAAACGCCCGATTTGCTCTAAAGTTTCAACCAAGCGATTTTTCCAAACATTTTGAAATCCATCTTTGGTTTTCATCATAAAAATAATATTGGGTACCATTAAAATAAGGACCATCAATAAACCATAGTAATTGAACCACGGCATATATAATCACCTTCTAAGAATTTATCATAAAATACACAAAAAAAGGAAACACAAATATCGAAACTTAATTCGCATGTCCTGTATTTCCTTTATCAATATTACTTCATTTCAGATAA
>DLKT01000027.1 GCA_002477825.1 Caryophanales bacterium UBA7581
CTAGGCTGGTGGATAATTATTAATTTTGATACTGCCGTGATACGCATTTGATACAGTTTTGATACGTTCTTTATGAGAAGAGAACACAAAAAACTATTATTTTTGCTATTTACTTTTTCTTTTATTCGTGTATAATCTTCGTTGTCCACCTCAGTTGTGGCCTTTAAGTTGAAAGCGTTAATCGTGGCATTCAACTCTTTAATTTAATATTTACTTTTTCTAAAAAGAAACATACACTATAAATAGTCCTTCTGGGACACTTGACCTAGTCATTTCCTTGGCTAGGCTTTTTTTTAATTTATTTTACTATTTTTAGTAAGTTATTTGGAATGCGTTATTTTAAAGATAAACATTTTATGATAATCTCGATGAATTTGCTCGGCATCTTCTTTTTTTATGGCTATCAAGGTAAAATAAATATAATAGAGAAAAAACAATGGAAAGAGGGGGATAATTTATGAAGTATTATGTGGTTGCAGATATCCATGGCTTTTTTAAAGAGTTCAAAGCGGCTTTAGAAGAAAAAGGATTTTTTGAAGATAAAGGACCGCATCAACTCATTGTATGTGGTGACTTATTTGATCGCGGTAATGAAGCAGAAGAACTACAAAACTTTATTCTTGACTTACTAAAGAAAAATGAAGTCATTTTAATCAAAGGCAATCATGAAGATTTATTTTTAAATCTTATCGATGATGCAGATTACTGGATGACAAGTGGTATTATTAGAACCCATCATTGGTCTAATGGAACAGTAAGTACAGCTTTACAATTAACAAGAATGGATTTAAATGACGCTTTTGACCATCCAAATGAATTTAAAGCTAAAGCGAAAAGTACACCTTTTTACCAAACAATTATTCCTGCAATGAGAGACTATTTTGAAACCAAAAACTATATATTTGTTCATGGTTGGATTCCTTGTAAAGCAAGTGGAAGAGGCGTTCAAAAGTATGATACCTTTTACTTTGTAGATAATTGGCGAGAACAAGGTGAAGAAGAATGGTACAATGCTCGTTGGTTCAATGGTATGGCCGCAGCGTATAACGGAATATATGAAGAAAATAAAACGATTGTATGCGGACATTGGCACTGTTCTTATGGTCATGCCATATTAGAAAATAAAGGAAATGAATTTGGTGAAGATGCCGATTTTTCACCTTATTATGGTAAAGGAATTATTGCTATTGATGCTTGTACTTCCTATTCTAAAAAGGTGAATTGCATTGTAATTGAGGATGAAGAAATCAAAGGATAAAATAGTTTGATAAAAACAACTCCTTACATTGATAAGTGAATAGAATACCCTAACCATCGAAATCCGTCACGCAGATCTAGGATAGGATCAGATGGATTTTTCTTTCTTTATTAGCTCTTGAATTTGCAATTAGATAAGAGAAAAGGAATAATCATTCTACTTTACATTTTAAGACAAAGTGTTAAAATAATTATGGTTATACCATATAGGAAACCATCCCTTCATGCCTGACTTTGTTTGCTAAAAGTCAGGCTCTTTTTATAAGTTTGAGTACACATTGATATACATTTCTCTATAAAAATGTTGAAAATTATTTAACTTTAAGATATTATAGTTAGCGAGATAACTTCAGAGAGCCTTTTATAGGTATCTCGGGCTAAAGGACTATGTCTGCCGAGTTATCTTTTTTTATTAGTTTTAAAAAGAAAGGATAAATGACTATGTGCCTCATAAGTTAAAGCATAGACTATAACAAAAGGAGGATTTCATGGAAACAATTTTATCTAACACAGTATCTGCTTTAGGTAACTATAATGATGTGCCTACCGCTATGGCATCAGAGGCAGTTTTAGTTACTTTATTAGATGGCTTAAAAATTACAAAAACGGCTGATAAACCGGTGTGGGCGGATGGTGTATTAACCTACACAATCGTCTTAACAAACGATGAAACTAAACCTTATACCGCGCCAGTTGTTACGGATATTATCGATAATACACTCGTAGACTTTATTTCAGGCAGTGTTATGATTGAAGGTGTAGCGGCTACAGATGATCAGTATTCTTATAATGAGAATACTCATACGTTAACCGTATTACTAGACGATATCGCTGCAACTTCAACTCGAACCATCACGTTTCAAGTTAAGAAAAAAGTATAACATCTACTTTCAATTTCAAAATCAGGCATTTTTTAAATCCAATGAATATGAAACAAAAAGCGATATTTCTTATGTAACTAGCGTACCATATTTCTATTGGTGTTTGAGTTGCCGACAATATTTTGAATATCTGAATAAAAAAAGAAATCACTTCCAGTAACGGGAGTGATTTTTCATTCTTCTAATGTCCATAGAATATCACAACGATATGTTGTAGTGGTTTGTATAGGCGTTTCAATATGTAGGACGATTCCTTCTTGTTCTAAGTAAGTTATATCGGTGGTTCCTTCGCTTTCTTCCTCTTTGGTATAAATCAATAATGGTGTATTTGATAAATAAGAAGGTGTTTGATTTTCCAAAAAGCAAATAGCGTTTTCTAATACGTTTCCATTTTGATCTTGAAAAGAAGAAGTAATAGAAGCGTATAACTTCCATTTTGAAAGCTCAACGCGTGAATCGACAATACCCAGTTCTATTTTTTCTTTTTTAGGAAGTAATAAAGGTGTTAATGAAAAAGGATCTAATGTGAATTCTATTGTAGTGGGGTAGGTTACTAATAACAACTCACCTGGTTCAACAACAGGTTCTTTCATCGTATAATAAATCACATTATCCGAAAGTTTGGCAGTTAATGTCACAATGGTTCCTAATTCAAGAGTAGAAGGTAGAGTATAAGAATAATCCCCATCTTCTGTAGCGGTTACTACGATCGATGTATCTAAATATTGAATTAAAATTGAAGCGTTTTTTATTGTCTTTCCTCGTATTCGAATGGTTTTTGTACCTATTTTATGAACGGAAAAAGAGAAGATTCCTAATGAGAATATTTTTTTGTTTGTTAAAACAAAATTGCTTAAACTGGGTAATTCTTTTAATTCATCTTCGGAAAAGTTAGAAGATTTAATCGTCGTTACAGTATTGGAAAAAGTTCCACTTATCGTGGCGATATCTTCTTTTTTATACCAAGCAAAAGTAGGTAATGTCGTTTCGGAAATCGTACTCACTAAAGGAACAACAGTGGTGAACATATTGATTCTAGAAAATTGAAATTCAAAAGGAATGGTTATAGAAGTCTGTATAGCAGAAGCCACACTATTATATAAAACAACTTCTTTAGGATGATTTAAAATAAATCGGGCCGCTGCATTATAAAAATAAATGCACGGGTTAGAAGTTGTAATGCCAGTGTAACTTGAAATAACTTGTAGTGAAGCGTTATTTAAAACGGAAAGAGGTCCGTAACTATACCATGTTGCATAGCTCCCATTTCTTGCTGTTTGAGTAAGACGAAAAGAAGCACCTTCTGCAATCGTTGTTGTGCCTGTACCAAAAGAAGAATTGTAAGCTAGACCATTACGAACGGTTGCTTCAAAACTAGCTTGTTCTTGTATAGTAAAAGTCAATTGGCTTGTTCCATAAATGAGTTCTCGGTCGGTACTTGTAAATTTTACATTGGCCCCTTTTAATATAGTAAAGGAAGGGCTATCATTTCGAAACCAAAAAGAGGAATTACTTTTGGATGTATGTGTAATCGTGGTTACTCCGCCGATTTCTATTTTATTGCATTCAGCGACTTCATTTCCCGTAACATATTGTTCCTGAACAGTGATTGTTGAATTTAAAATGCGAGTGAGTCCATAAGGATGAAAAATGAATTGAGGTCCAATATAAGTTATATTTTGATATTGTAAAACAACATTTTTATAACTTGTGGCCTCCGCTACATAAACCATACCATAGTAGTTATAACCAACTATTTGCAAATTTTGTATGGTGATGAGTTGGTTTTGTGGGGAGGCTTGTATAGCTTGTGCTGCACTGGTACTTTTTTGATCGGTATAAAGATGGGTTATATTTTGATAAGTGCCATCAAGAGTAATATTGGTTTTGGTACTAGAAATGGTAATACCGCTTGTTAAAGTTATATCAGCACCAAAATAAATGAATGTGTATCCATTATTTCCTTCTAAAGCTTCCTTTAATTCAGCGCTAGTAAAAATAACCATAGTCTTTTCATCTAAAATTTCCATTACTTCTCCTCCTTATACTTAATCTATGATTACTTTTGAAAATAGCCTGGGATTGTAACTAGAAATGAGGAAGAATCTAAATGAATTATTGGAAAATAGCATAAATAGTAATAGATTTAAGAACCATTTTATGATAAATTATGGTTAGAGGCTTTCACGCCTCTACTTGCGCGACCTTTCACGGAACGCGCTTTTTTTATATGAGAGTATTTTAAAAAAAGAAAGATAAATTTAACGTGTAGTTTTAGTTGTCTTTGGCTTAAGATATATTTTTTTAAGTTGCTTTTCTTATGTTTTATTTACTTCTTAAAAAATAAAAATTAACAAAATTTTTAAATTTTATATTTTTTTAATATATATTTGTTATAATATAAATATGAAATAAAGGAGAGCGCATCATGCATCAATGTAAAGTCTATTTTAATATTGGTCTACCTTACAATAAAGAAAAATTTTTTGCTTTACTAAAGAAGAAAAAAACTCCAAAAGAAATTAAACCTGAAGATATTTCTGTTTTGTACTTAGAAGATGTAGAAAAAGAACTTCAAAACTTCGGTGTGGATTATAAAAAAAGCACTCACTCCTTACAAGTGAATGTGAACGAAGAATATGAAGTTTATATTAGTGACATGGTGCGAGATGTCATTGTGCCTTTTATCGGTAAAGAAAAATGGTTACTTAACCTTCAACGGAGATATAATCTAGAATATACTTTAGAAATTGTTCCAACGATTGATTTGGGCTGTGAAGAAGTAAGACCTTGTTTCTCATTAGATCAAGATATCATTGAGTTTTTATATACATCCAACACACAACTAGACATGGATTATGAAGTGCTAGAAAAAAATCAATAAATTCTTATCATTTTCATGGATAAAAATGAAAATTATGGTATGATACAAGAGTGGCTTTTCTAAAGCCTTGATTTATGGAGAACCTCATATGAAAAAAAGATCCTCTACATTTGAAAATCAAACCATTAAGCTCCTTTCATAGGAGCTTTTTACATTTTTTTAAGGAGTGATGAGACGGTGAAGTACGATGTAATTATTGTAGGCGCAGGACCAGCGGGTTATTTTTGTGCTTATGAATTGATGCAAAAGAATCCCAATTTAAAAGTGTTATTATTAGAAAAAGGATATGACATTTATTCTAGAAAATGTCCTGTTTTAATGCATAAATTAACCAAGTGCCCAGTGAATAAAGAAAAAGTTCATGGTTGCCATCCCGCTTGTGCAATGACCAATGGTTTTGGTGGAGCAGGCGCTTATTCCGATGGCAAGTTTAATATTACTTCCGATTTTGGTGGTTGGTTAAGCGAATATATTGATGAAGATGAACTTTTGGATTTAATTAATTATGTTGACGCGATTAATTTAAAATATGGTGCCACGGAAACAATCACCGATCCTTATACACCGAAAGTTAGAGAAATCGAAAAGAAGGCTATTGCTGTCGGCTTAAAACTTTTAAGAGCAAGAGTGCGTCATTTGGGCACCGAAGAAAATTTAGAAATTCTTAAAAAGATTTCTGCTGATTTATCAAAGCAAATTGAAATGCGCTTTTTAACTACGGTTACCGATATCGTTATTGAGAATAATGAATGTAAAGGCGTTATGGTCCAAGATGAATTCATTGAAGGTAATCACGTCTTTTTAGCCATTGGTAGAGAAGGCTCTAAATGGTTAGCAAGCGTCTTTGAAAACCATCACATTAAAATGATTAATAACCAAGTGGATATTGGTGTCCGTGTAGAAACCAATGACATCGTTATGGAAGAAATAAATGAAGCTTTATATGAAGGTAAATTTATCTTTAATACCTCGGTAGGAACGCAGGTAAGAACGTTCTGTTCGAATCCCTCAGGCCAAGTCGTTATGGAAAACGAAGCTGGTACCATTTTAGCGAATGGCCACGCTTATAAAGATTCTCGTTTAGGCAGTCATAATACGAACTTTGCTTTACTCGTTTCTCATCGTTTTGAAGAACCGTTTGATCGTCCAAATGATTATGCCCATGCTGTAGCGCGTCTAGCTAATCAATTGAGCTGTGGTAGTGTTTTAGTTCAAAAATATGGTGATTTCCTTTTAGGAAGAAGAACTACCGAAAAAAGATTACAAGACGGCTTTGTAAAACCGACATTAAAAGAAGCAGTCCCTGGAGATTTAGGCTTATGTTTACCTTATAATACGATGAAGTCTATTATTGAAATGATTGAAGCGTTAAATCATATTACGCCAGGTATTGCGAATGAGCATACCTTACTTTATGGCGTCGAAGCGAAATTCTATTCTTCTAGACCTGTCGTCGATCGTAACTTACAAGTAAAGGGTGTAAAAAATCTTTATGTGGGTGGAGATGGCGCCGGTTTGACCCGCGGCTTAGCGCAAGCGGGCGCAAGTGGCGTTTATGTAGCAAGGAAAATTTGTGAATAAAAGGAGAGCAAAAATATGTCAACTGTAGTTTTAGAAGGTAGCCAATGGGGCGATGAAGGAAAAGGTAAAGTTACCGATTATTTAGCGCAAAAAGCGGATGTTGTTGTTCGTTTTCAAGGCGGAAATAATGCAGGTCACACGATTGTTTTCGAAGGTCATAAATACGCATTACGATTAATACCATCCGGTATATTTTCAAAACGTACCAAAAATGTTTTAGCTAATGGTATGGTCATTAATCCCGACGCCTTTTTTGAAGAACTCGATATGATTGAAAAAGCCGGTTTCCATGATTATCAAATTTATATTTCTAATCGCGCACATGTCATTATGCCTTATCATCTTGATTTAGATGGTGCGATGGAAGAAGTATTAGGCGATAGTAAAATTGGGACGACTAAAAAGGGTATTGGCCCTTGTTATACCGATAAAGCGAGTAGAGTTGGTATTCGAATTGGCGATTTATTAGATAAAGAGCAATTAGAAAAAAGACTTCGTACCACATTAGCGATTAAAAACATGGAACTTACCATGTATCATAAAAACACTTATGATTTTGATACTATGTTTCAAAAATGTTTAGCATGGGGCGAAAAGCTTCGTAAATTTGTTTGTGATACCTCTATTCTTTTAAATGAAGAAATTGAAAAAGGATCCAATATTCTTTTTGAAGGTGCTCAAGGCGTAATGCTTTGTTTAGATCATGGTACATATCCTTATGTAACCTCTTCTTCACCAACAGCGTCCTCTATTCCTTTAAATACAGGCATTCCGCCCTACAAAATTCAAACCGTTTTAGGTATAGCAAAAGCTTATACCACGCGGGTTGGAGAAGGACCATTCCCTAGTGAATTACATAATGAATTAGGTGATTTAATCCGTGAAAAAGGTCATGAATATGGAACGGTTACTAAAAGGCCGAGAAGAGTAGGATATTTAGATACCGTAGTATTAAATCACGCTATCCGCGTATCCGGTATCCAATATCTTTCCATTATGTTATTTGATGTTTTATCGGATATTTCGGAATTGAAAATTTGTTATGCTTATGAATTAGATGGAAAAACCATTCATTATATTCCTTCTACTTTAAGTGAATATGAAAGATGTAAACCACTTTATATCACCATGCCAACATGGAAAGAAGATATTACTCATGTAACATCCTTTGATGAATTACCAGAAAACGCGAAAAACTATTTAAAGAAGATTGAAGAACTTACGCATCGAACCATTGCCATATTCTCAGTAGGACCAGACCGTGAACAAACCATCGTCTTACATCCACTATTTGAGGAAAAGAAATGATTGAACGATATTCTACGCCTGAGATGAGAAATATTTTTTCCGCTCAGCATCAATTTGATACCTATTTAAAAGTCGAACTAGCGTGTTCTAAATCTTTCTATCTTCATCATGTAATTCCAAAAGAGGACTATCAGAAACTCGTTAAAACCGCTTCTTTTTCTTTAAAACGCATTGAAGAACTAGAAGCAATCACCCATCATGACGTGATTGCGTTTACCCGGGCAGTAAGTGAATCTTTAGGGGAAGAAAAGAAATGGATTCATTATTTATTAACTTCTACAGATGTGGTAGATACCTCTAGAAGTGTTATGTATAAAGAAGCTAATACCATTTTAAAAAAGAGAATTGAAGAAATGCTTTTAACTTTAAAAGAAAAAGCTCTTCAATATCAAAATACACCTTGTATTGGTAGAACCCATGGAATCCACGCAGATATCACTTCTTTTGGCTTAAAATTTGCTTTATATTACGATGAACTTCAAAGAAACTATCAACGTTTTATAGAAGCATGTTCGCAAATTGAAGTCGCTAAGATTTCAGGAGCTGTGGGAAACTTTGCTAATGTTCCTTCTTATGTACAAGATGACGTCGCAAAAGAACTAGGATTAAGCTCAAGTTTAATTTCTACCCAAGTTTTACAAAGAGACCGTCATGCTTATTATATTTCTTGTTTAACATTAGTCACTTCAACTTTAGAAAAAATCGCTTATGAAATTCGTCTTCTTCAACAAACCGAAATTGGCGAAGCAGAAGAATATTTTTCTAAAGGGCAAAAAGGAAGTTCCGCCATGCCACATAAAAGAAATCCAATTGGTTCCGAAAATATTGTGGGATGCGCACGTATGATGCGAGGCTATATGATGAGCATTTATGAAGATATTCCTCTTTGGCATGAAAGAGATATTTCTCATTCATCGGTAGAACGGGTTATGCTTCCGGATGCAATTATGTTAAGCGAATATATGCTCATTCGCATGAATAAAATTGTAAAAAATTTAGTGGTGTACGAAGAAAAAATGTTAAAAAACATTTATCTTACACATGGTGTTATTTTCTCTCAACGCGTATTATCCGCTTTGATCGAAAAAGGTTTGTCTAGAGAAGAGAGTTATGATAAAGTACAAGCTTTAACGCAAATATCTTATTATGAACAAAAAGATTTCCAAACGCTTCTTTTAGAAGATGCTTGGATTCATCAATATCTAAATGATGAAGAAATTGCCTCTTTATTTACTTTAGATTACTATTTAAAAGCGGTAGCGGAAATTTATAAAAGAGTAGGAATTCAGTAAAAAAGGCCAGTGATGGCCTTTTTTGTTATCTCATTATATTTCAGAAACGTGAAGTAAAAAATCAATAATATTATAATGCTTAATTCCATTACGAGAAAAATCAGGTAAATCTCCAGAAATAACATATTTTGGATAATTGTTTTTTATGCTTGCAAGATTACCAAATTCACGTTGAATGGTTTCTTCTGGGCCTAATAAATAACTGACTTGAATATAAATCGTTTGCTCTCCTTTATAGGCAATAAAATCAATTTCATATTCATCTGTTTTGCCAACGCGAACTTCATATCCACGATAAAGAAGTTCTAAGAAGACAATATTTTCGTATAGTTTATTATAATCAATTTCACCACTAGATTTAATCGTATTACGAAGTCCTAAATCGACAGCGTAATATTTTTCATTGGTTGTTAAAAGTTTTCGACCTTTAATATCATATCTTTGTGCGCCATAAATAATCATGGCCTTTTTAATACAATTTATATAGGTAATAATGGTTTCTATGGATGTGCTAATTCCTTCTTGTTTTAATGAATTAACAATGGATCTAGCGGAAAAAGGATTAGCGATATTATCCATTAAAAACGCAAGAATAGAAATGAGAAGATTGGTATCTTTAATTTGATTTCTTTGAATAATATCTTTAATTACAATCGCGTCATAAGTGTCGGATAAATAGGCGTCTAGTGAGATGTCTTCAAGAGAAAAGCGCATAGGTAGACCACCATATTTTAAATAATTTTGGAGCAGTTTCTCATCGGATTCAAATTTTCCATTTTGGATGGCCATTTCTTTAGCTTCTTTTAAAGTGAAGGGATATACATGAATTTGAATATAACGCCCTGCGATTAAAGTTGCTAATTCTCCAGACAATAATTTTGAATTAGATCCAGTAATATAGATATCACAATTTACATCCACTAAAAGAGAAGAAACTACCTCTTCCCAATTAGAAACGAGTTGAATTTCATCTAAAAAAATATAAACCTTATTTTTTGATTTTTCGCAAGCTGAAAGTAAATAATGATATAGGGCATCGCCGTTTTTAAAATGACTATTCTTTTTGGATTCTAAACTAATATTAATGATTTGCTTTTTTGTTTTTCCATGAGCTAAAAGATAATCTTGTATTTGAGAGAGTAGTACCGTCTTTCCAGAACGTCTTACGCCAGTGATGACTTTAATTAAATTTTTATCCACTAAAGGAATGATTTGTTTTAAATATCCTTCTCTAATAATCATAATCTCACCTCATTTTCTTACAATATTATTATACCAAACAAAAAAATATAAACAACAAGTTTGTCGGTATAAGGTTGACAAAAATGTCAAAATTAAGAAAAATGTCAGTCCAAGGTTGACAAAAATATTAACTAAGTAAGACGAAGTGTGTTAAAAAAAAGAAGGCGATTTGCCTTCTTTTAGTAGTGTAATTTAATACCATGTTGCACTAAAATATTTTGGATTTCTTTTAGATCAATTCGGTGGTTTTTATTATAATAACTAGCTAAATAACCACAGACTTCACCAGTTAATGCGCATACAGGAATTACGCGCGTTGCTTCCCAAGCAGGATTATCTAAGCAAGAAACAATACGACCTGCAGCAAATAAGTTTGTAATCGTAGGTTGCGTTAAAATTCCTAATGGTAATTCATACCATTCTCCGGGACGATCGAAAACGCCGATTACGCCAATAGAGTCTTCATGATGTTGATATAAGTCATCTTTTGATAATTGATAATCACCTTGAATGGTTGAGATTCTTCTAAACTGTACCATATTAGGAAGAATAGAAAGATCAGATATTTTACCTTCTTCATATTCTTTTAAACATAATTTTTGACCTATGAGCAAATAATCATTAACATCCTTTTGTGATGCATCTTTAAAATTTCTAACGCCATCTGGGCAGTCATTTCCATACATTGAAGCGCCAGTATATTGGAAAATAGGGCGACCTAAGCCATTTTTATATGTCGTAGTAGCGTAAGTTAAATAATTTTCGCCGTTTCTTGTTGGTAAGTTGGCTTGCTTAAAAATATACGCACTTCCCGTCGCATCAATAAAGCTTTTTGCGCCTAATTTTATTTTTCCTTCAATGGTATAAATATCTAAAGAAGTAATTTTATTATTTCTTACGTGAACTTCACTAATTTGACTTTCAAAATAAATTTTTACGCCTTCTTCATCTAAAAGACGGGTTAAAGATAACGCAAATAAATTCGGATCAAACCAGGTTGAGAATCGCTTTTGATGTTCTTTACAGTTGGAGTCGAACCAAGAATGATCTAAGGTATCATAGCCATGAGCAATGGATAATTTTAATAATTCTTCAGCAATAGAATAAATCATTTGGTGATTTCTTCCATCACAAAGAGGTTCATACCAATGAATAAGACCAACGGTCGCTAATCCACCGAGTAATGCGTTTCTTTCTATTAGGCAAACTTTTTGTCCGCTTCGAGCTGACGCTAAAGCGGCACTGATGCCAGCGATGCCACCGCCGCATACAATTACATCATATTTTTCCATACCCCTATTTTACCGATATTAAAAAGCCATAGCAACATTGAAAATTATTTTCATTTGACAAGAGAATAAAAAAGGGGTAAACTTTTAAAAGTGAACGTTCGTTTACTTTTTTTGAAAGAAGGTTAAAAGATGAAAACGAGTAAAGAAAACATGCTTTTGGTTGCGTTACGTTTGTTCGCTCAAAAAGGATATGAAGCCACTTCCATTTTTGATATCGCTCATGAATTACAAATTACTAAAGGTGCCATTTATAAGCATTTTAAAAATAAACAAGATATTTTAGATGCCATCATTGCTAAAATGGAAGAAAATGATCAACATTTTGCAGAGCAATTTATTATGCCCCTTCATGTTTTATCGTCTGAAGAAGTAGAAGCATATCAAAAAGTGACGATGAAACAAGTGATTGATTTTAGTTTAGCTATGTTTACTTATTGGACGGAAGATGAATTTGCTTCTTTATTTCGGAAAATGCTCACCATTGAACAATATCATGATGAAAAAATGGGACAGCTTTATCAAAACTATTTATGTGATGGACCTTATCAATACATTTTAGATATCTTTAAAACAATGGAACTTAAAGAATATGAAGAAAAGGCACTATTGTTCTATGGACCAATGTTTTCTTTATATTCGTTAAGTGATATTGACCTTGAATTAGCGAAAGAACGTTTACAAAAACATTTTCAATATATGTTAGAAAGACTGGTGTAAAAAATGAAATATCCATTAACCAATAAATATCAAGAAGAAAAATATACTTCTATGATTATGGGGCCACACCCTTTAAAATTATGTGAAGAACTCTTATTAGACGCTAAAATTCATAAAGACGCATTAGTGTGTGATTTAGGAAGTGGACAAGGACTGACATCTTTATTCTTAGCCAAAGAATATGGCTATCATGTATATGCGTGTGATTTATGGAGTGATCCCAATGAAAATCAAGCCTTTTTCTATCAAGAAGGTATGAAAGAAGAACAACTAAAAGCTGTAAAAGCGGATGCTAATCATTTGCCTTTTGAAAAAGAATTTTTTGACGCAATTGTATGCGTAGATTCTTATAATTATTTTGGTAGAGATCCAAAATTTTTAGATGATAAATTATTACCTTATTTAAAAAAAGAAGGCTATATCTATATTGCTATTCCTGGCATGAAGAAAGATCTACATGATCATTTACCTGAAGAATTACTTCTTTCTTGGAATGAAGAGCAATTAGATTATATTCATGATATTCCTTATTGGGAAAAGATTTTAAAGCAATGTAAAGACGCCAAAATTATCGATATAAAAGAAATGGAATCTAATGAAGAAGTGTGGGATGATTGGCTAAAGCAAGATAATCCGTACGCTATTCATGATCGTTTATCTATGGAAAAAGGTGCAGGAAAGTATTTAAATTTCATTCAAATCATTTTGCAAAAGAAATAAAAAAATATCTCTTGACTCTCTTCTTACGTCATAGTGTTTACTAACCTTAGGAGGACAAAGCAATGCTTAAAATCGGTGAATTTTCTAAATTATCTAAAACGACGATACGAGCTCTTCGTTATTATGAAAAAGAAGGACTATTTTCTCCAAGTTATATCGATGAGGAAACAGGTTATCGTTATTATGAATCTTATCAATTAGAAGATATTTCAACGATTCATTTCTTACGTCAATTAGATTTTTCAATTGCTGAAATAAAAAAGATCATGGAAGGCGCCCCGATGCTTGACTTATTAAAGCAAAAGAAAAATGAATTACAAAATGAACTAGAGCATACGCAAATAAAACTCCAAATGATTCACTATTTTTTAAAGGAGAGAAAAATGATGTATAAAGCTATTATTAAAGAAGAACCAGTGCGAAAGGTTTATTATCGTGAAGGAAGAATTGAAAGTCATAATGAATTATATTCTTTTATTATAGGAGCTCAAAAAGAAGCAAGAAGATTGAATCCTAAATTAAAATGTACACTTCCAGATTATTGTTATATTGAATACTTAGATGGCGAATATAAAGAACATGATATTCGTGTCCGCTATGTGCAAGCCGTAGAAGAAATGGGAAAAGAAAATGAAATGATTCATTTTAAAGAAATTCCTTCTACTAAAGTTTTATCAGTATATCATAAAGGAAGTTATCAAAGATTAACTGAAGCTT
This sequence comes from Caryophanales bacterium UBA7581, assembly GCA_002477825.1. Lineage (GTDB taxonomy): Bacteria > Bacillota_I > Bacilli_A > RFN20 > CAG-826 > CAG-826. The sequence continues at coordinate 13,892 of DLKT01000027.1, forward strand.
ATCGGTTTATCTTAGATTATTTAAAAGAAAATCATTTAGAATATTCTGATTTATTCCGTGAAATTTATATTGATGGTCGTTGGAATAAAGAAAATGAAGAAGACTATCTTACTGAAATTCAAGTTCCATTAAAGTAAATGAATGTCCTATGTCTTAAAAGGCATAGGATTTTTTTAAGTTAGAAAGAGATAAGGAATTAAAGAATAGAAGATTAAAAAAATGTCACGAATAATATATAATATTTGTGACAAGTAAAGAAGATATTTAAAAAGATAATATTTTACTATTATCCATGCATATTTCTTTCATTCGTATTACAATAAAAAAGTAAGAGAAAAGGAGATGTTAAATTATGGCATGTACAACCATATTAGTAGGAAAAAAAGCAAGTTATGATGGTTCTACCATTATTGCTAGAAATGATGATTCACCAACCGGTGTTTTTACCGCCAAAAAAATGTTAGTGAAAGAAAAAGATCAAATGCCGAAAAAGTATCGTTCGAAGATTTCGCATGTTGAAGTGGAATTACCCGAACATTCTTATCGTTATACCTATATGCCCAATGTGGATGATTATGAAGGAATTTGGGGTGCCAGCGGAATTAATGAACATAATGTCGCGATGACCGCAACTGAAACCATTACTTCTAATCCTCGGGTATTAGGTGCTGATCCATTAGTGAACTATCAACCAAAGACGAAAAAGAACAAAGAAGTGAAAGGTGGTATTGGGGAAGAAGACTTAGTCGTACTTGTTCTTCCCTATATTACTTCTGCTAAAGAAGGCGTATTACGTTTAGGTGCTTTATTAGAGAAGTATGGTACTTATGAAAGTAATGGTATTGCTTTTAGTGATGAAGATAGCATTTGGTGGTTAGAAACCATTGGTGGTCATCACTTTATTGCTAGAAGAGTACCGGATGATCGTTATGTCGTTATGCCGAACCAATTCGGATTAGACCATTTTGATTTTGATGATGCTTATGGTGAACAAAAAGAATTCATTTGTTCGAAAGATTTAAAAGAATTCATGGAGAAGAATCATTTAGATTTAGGCCTTCAAGGTGAGTTTAATCCTCGTTTAGCCTTTGGTAGCCATGATGATTCAGACCATACCTATAACACCCCAAGAGCGTGGTATATGGGCCGTTATTTTAATCCTAACACCTACAAATGGGAAGGAGAAAACGCCGACTATACGCCCGAATCCGATAATATTCCTTGGTCTTTTGTTCCGGAAAGAAAAATTACCATTGAAGATGTAAAATATGCCTTATCTTCTCACTATCAAGGTACCGCATATGATCCATATTCTAAATTAGCGGGTAAAGACTTTAAGCCTTTATATCGCCCTATTGGCATTAGTAGAACGAGTTTCTTACATATTTCACAAATTCGTCCTTATACGAAAAAAGAAAATGCCGCGATTGAATGGGTAGCCTTTGCGTCTAATGTATTTAATACCTTAATACCTGTTTATACGAATGTTAAATCTTTACCAAAGTATTTAAGCAATACAACATTAAAAGTATCAACGGATAATTTTTATTGGGCGAGTCGCTTATTAAGCGCCCTCGTAGACCCACATTTCCAAACGAGTATCATTCATATTGAACGCTACCAAGATAAGACGATGGCAAAGAGTTATGAAATTTTACATCGTGTGGATGAAGCATTTGAAAAGACCGGTGATATGAGCTTATTAAATAAAGGAAACGAAGAACTTGCAACGATGATGCAAGAAGAAACGGATCAAGTTTTATCTAAAGTTTTATATCAAGTGAGCTGTCAAATGAAAAACGGATTTGCCCGTTCAGATAATTAAAAAAATTCGCTATGGAGAATTCCTTCATAGCGTTTTTTATATGATGTTAGTTATAAGCTTTTAAATTTTTAGAGATTTCAATAAAGAAATTTGCGTTCCATAAATCTAATTTATGAGGATCTTTGATAAAGGGTAATACGTCCTTTTTTGCTTGTTCATAATCAACATCTAAAAACCTTTCTTTAAGAAGACTTTTAACACATTCTATAGTAAAATCTTCATCATTTAGAGGAAAATGAGAATCTTGAAGTCTAGCTTTTAAATGGGTAAGATTAACAGGAGTATTTAAAGATAAGAAGAAAATAAAATCGTAGAAATCTCTTCCTTTTACACGACTTTTCCAGTTTCTACATAAAAGGGCATGAATTTTTCCGGCAAATAAAGAGGGTAAATCATATATTTGTACAGAATATGGATAGGGTAAAAGCCCGTATTTAAATTCGGTATGTGCACCAACAGGTGGGAGGGTGCCAATTTCAAATTTGATTTTGATGACTTCATCTCGATGTAAATGTTGATCATCTTGGTGGAAAATTGTAAAGATATGTTCTTTCGTATTTCCTTTTAAAAAGGCAGATTGAATATGACTATTTGTAGATTTATCCTTCATAGCAACTTCGAAATGAAGTCCTAGGGAGGTTAGTTCTGCTTCAATAAAAGAAAAGTATTTTTCTAATGAAAAATTTTCGTCTTTTTTTAAAAGAGAAAAATCTAAATCTTCAGAAAAACGATCTAAACCATAAAATATTCGAAGAGCAGTACCACCATAAAAGGCCGCCTCTTTAAAAAAGCCACTACGGGATAAAGCGGATAGAATTACTTCTTGTAAGATTTCTTTTAATGCGTTTTTTTGTTCTTCAATGGTATCAACTTTATAATGTTTTAACATTTGTGTTAAGATATCATCCATTGTTTTTGACCTCCTTTAAAAACACAATCAACCACTTTAAGTTAGTGGAATGATAAAGAGGGGCTGTTTCGATTATCCACTCTATATTACACTCAAATAGGGCATCCATATCCATTCTTAAATCATCAATTAATAATGTTTTAAATGCCTTTAAGGAAAAGACAGGAGAAAGTGAATAAAGAAAGTCAAGTAAGGCTTTTTCTTTTGTAGCAATATGATAGCAATAACCATCTTCAATTTTGACTTCAACACCTAAAGGGAAAACAGCCTCAGGAACGTCTTGATAATAAAATGTACCAAATACATTTTGATAAGTTTTCTTTTTGTTTTTTCTAAATGTGGCACAGGTATAGGTATAATACATTCCTTCTGGAATTAAAGAATATAAAGATAATACATAAGTAAAAGATAAATAGGAAGGATGATAGATGACTTGCGCTAATTTTTTTCCATCAACATTTCTATTGGTTTCATAGATTCCCTGAGTTACGCGGTATAGTTCACCTTTTTTTACCATACGCGAGATTTTTCCATGAGGATCGGTATATTCTTTATATTGATTTAATAAATCTTGCAATGATAAAATCATATGATTTCCTCCTGATAATGTTATTTTATACAAGTTTCTGGAGGAAATCAATATATTTTCTCTTGAAATATAGAAGTGAGGTTTTATCAAAAAAATCTTTTTTATTTTTATATTACATATAAAATAAAAAGCTTCATCTTGAAAGGATTTCTTAATTGTTCTAACAATGTTAAAATAAAAAAGAAAAGTAGGAGATGAGACATGATGAAATTTTTACATATTGCCGACCTTCATATTGGAAAAAGACTTTGTGGGTATTCTTTATTAGATGATCAAGAATATTGGATGAATGAAACTTTAGCGTTCTTAAAGAAAGAAGAAATTCCTTTTCTTTTTATTTCTGGCGATATTTATGATGTAACTTCTCCAAGTGCAGAAGCGATTCAATTATTCGATTACTTTTTGAATGCTTTAGCGGAGCAACATATTGAAACTTTTATTATTCCAGGGAACCATGATTCTAAAGAGAGAATGAGTTATGCGAAACATTTTCTTCATCATGATGGCATTCATATTGTGACTACTTTAGAAGAAGCTTTACATCCTTTTTCTTTTGAAGACGTGAATATCTATCTTTTACCTTATGTGAATCATCATGAAATTAATGAATTCTTACACACGTCCTATGAAGATTATAGTTCAAGTATGAAGGGACTAATGGAACATATTGAACTTGATCAAACAAAAGCGAATATTCTTTTAGCGCATCAACTCGTTTTACCTTCTAAAGATGAATTAGAAAGAAGTGGCTCAGAAAATATCACTATTGGAACCGTAAGCAATATTCCTGTTCAAGTGTTTCAAGATTTTTCTTATGTCGCTTTAGGCCACATCCATAAACCACAGACGATAGCGAAAAATGCTCGTTATGCCGGTTCGCCTTTAAAATATCATTCCGATGAAGCTTCTATTCAAAAATTCTATACGGTGGGAGAAGTGGATAAAGAAGGTGTTCATTTATCTTTTTATCCGATTACTCCAAAAAGAGATGTCGTTATTTTAAAAGGATATTTTGAAGATTTATTAAAGCAAAAAGAACATGCAAATGATTATGTATATTTTGAATTGCTTGATGAAAATATGATTGAAAATGCCATGGAAAAACTGAAACAAGTTTATCCTTATGCGTTAGATTTACATTACCCTACCAAAGTAGGAGAAGGCATTGATCTCAATCAAATTCATGATATCAAAAGTATTTCTACCATTGATTTATTTTTTGAATTTTATGAAAAACAAAATGGTAAACCACTGACGGACCATCAAAAAGAAATCGTTACAAAATTATTAAAGGAGTGTGAAGAAAAGTGAGGCCTGTACAATTAGTCATGAATGACTTTGGTCCTTATAAAGGGAAAAATGTCATTGATTTTTCTTCCATTCAAAATGCTTTGTTTTTAATTTCGGGTCCAACAGGCGCGGGTAAGACTTTTATTTTTGACGCAATCTGCTTTGCTTTATATGGTAAATTAAGTGGCGATACAAGAAAAGAAGAAGATATCCGTTCGATGTTTGCGTCACCGGATTCTGTTAGTTATGTTGAATTTACTTTTGACTATCAAGGACATGAATATGTAATTTATCGTGAACCCGCCAAACAAATGGTCGCGGCGAAACGGAAAACTAAAGATAATCAAGGCTTAAAAGAAAAGACAGCAGAATACTATCTAAAAAAAGATAATACGACTTTATTTACAAAAAAGAAGGAAATGGATGAATATATCAAAAGTCTCTTATGTTTAGATTATCAACAATTTAAAATGACGATGATGATTGCGCAAGGTGACTTTTATCGTTTAATTACCGCAGATACCGATACAAGAAAAGAAATCTTCCGTCAAATATTAAATACGGTTTCTTTAGATTGGTTTACTTCTCGTTTAGGTGATTTAGCAAAAGAAAAGAGTAAAGCAATGGAAAATATTGAGATTCAATTAACCAGTGCTTTTCAACATTTAAAATTAAATGATGAAGTATTGATGAAAGAAATCATGAAAAAGGATGCAGTGTACGCTCTTTTTATGAATCAAATTGAAGAATCTATAGCTAAAGATGAAGAACAATTAAAAGCTTATCAAGAGCAAGAAAAGGAACTTCAAAAAGAACTTCGATTAGCAAAGGATAAAATTACAAAGGCGAAAGAAGAAGAAATCCATCGTACGAGTTATCAAAAACATCTAGAAACAAAAAATGATTTACTTTTAAAGAAAAAAGAACAAGATGAAACGCTTTTACCCCAATTAAGTCTAGCAGAAGTGGCTTTTCCTATTGTAAAAAAAGAAGAAGAAAAGAATAATGCGCAAAAAGAATTGGAGGCTCTTTTAATAAAAAAAGAAAATTTAGAAAATGAACTTCAAAAGCTTCTAAAAAAGAAAGAAGAATTAAAGCCTCAACTTTTGCATCTTCAAGAAGAAGAAAAGAAAATAAGTGATTTACTATCTTTCATTCATCAGTTAGAGCAAGAAGAAAAGGCTCTAACACAGTATTTAAAACTAAAAGAAGAAGTAGAAACATTAGAAGAAAACAAAAAATCTTGTACCAAAGAAAAAGATGAAATTGCTGCAGAAATTGCGCAAATCGAAGAATCAATTACTGAAATTGATACTTATTTAGAAAAACAAGATTTTGAAAAAGAAAAACAAGAATTATTGTTAAAGAAGCAAGCAGTAACAAAAGAAATTGATGTTTTAAAGGGATTGGCGCCAACGATCGAAACCTATGATAATCTTTTAAAAGAATTAGATAGCCTCCAACTAAAAGTAAAGGAAGCTTATGAAGAAGAACAGAAGGCTATGAATGATTATCAAAGAATCAATCATCTTTTCCTCGCGTCTTTATCCGCTTCTTTAGCGAAAGAATTAAAAGAAAATGAACCTTGTCCCGTATGTGGCTCTTTATCTCATCCTCATTTAGCAACTTCTGAACAAATCATAACGGAAGAAGAAAAGAATAATGCTGAAAAAGTACATAAAGAAAAAGAAAAAATTTATATGGCTTTAGCATCTAATGAACAAGCGTTACTCACAAAAATTCAAACGATAAAAGAACAAATTATGAATGCTTTAAATCTATCAGAAGAGGAAGATATTCATAGTCAATATCAAAAACAATATAGTGAGTTAGAAAATCGTTTAAAAAATGATGTTGAAAGTCGATTCAATGAAATTCTTCGTTTAGAAAAAGAAAAACAAGAGAAAAAACAAGAATGCGATGCCTTAAAAAATAAGAAAAATGCCAAAGAAATAGAATTGGATAATAAAAAGCAAAAGCTTGATAAAGTCTTACTTTCTTTAGCGAGTAAACAAGGTGAACTTTCTTCTTTAGAAAAGGGGCTAAGTTCTTTTGATCTTGAAGTGATTCATAAAGAATTAAATGCGAAAAAAGAACAAAAAGAGAATTATGACTCCCGTAAAAGAGTTGTTGATGAATCAAAAAAAGATTTAGATACCAAAGAAGCAACTTTAAATGGTCAACTTTCTTCGCTTATAGAACAAAAAGAAAAAATGGAAACGAAAATAGCAACTTTAGAAGAAGAATTAACTTCTTTACTTTCTCATTCTACTTTTGAGTCTTTAGAGAAAGCTCATCTATCTTACTTGAATGAAGAGAAAATGAGAGAAATATCGGATCTTCTTTTAGTTACGAAAACGCGTCTTGATGAAATAGAAAATACTTTAAAAGAAGAACAAGAAAAAGGATATGACACCTTTATTCCCATAGATATAACTCCTTTAAATGAAGAAGCAACTAAAATTGAGCAAGAAAAAGATGCGCTTTTAGAAAACAAAACGGCATTAGCTAACCAAATTGAAAATAACCGTAAAGAATTAACAAACATTCATAAGATTATGTTAGAAACAAAATCATTACAAGAAGAGTATCAAGAAATTAATGCATTATATAAAACCGCAAAAGGTGATTTAGGAAATGCGAATAAGATATGCTTTGAAGTTTATTATCAACAACAAGTCTTTGCTAAAGTTCTTGAAGTAGCCTCTCAAAAATTCAATCAAATGAGTGGGGGAAGATATACCTTTGCTAGAAGTTTAGCTGCCTCTAAAAAGAAACAAAGCGGATTAGAAATTAATGTCATTGATTGTCAATATGGAAATGAACGTTCGGCTTCTAGTTTATCAGGAGGAGAAAGTTTCCAAGCTTCTTTATCTTTAGCGCTTTCTTTTAGTGAAGTGATCCAAGCTTATGCGGGTGGTATTGAACTCAATTCCATGTTTATTGATGAAGGCTTTGGTACCTTAGATGAAGATATGCTAAGAACCACGGAAAAAACTTTAATGAGAATTAGTAATTCAACGGATCGATTAGTGGGAATTATTTCCCATATTGATGAATTACAAGAAAGTATTCCAAGCAAAATTATCGTAACCAAAACAGACCAGGGTTCTAAAGTAAGAGTAGAGAATGATTAATGTAACCACTATCTTAAAAATATAACAAACAAACAAGTTAGAATATGCTATGATTAAGATGGTTAGAAAACTGAAGGAGAATTAAAAACTATGAGAATTGCACTAATTGCCCACGATAAGAAAAAGAATGATATGATTGCTTTAGCTGAAAGATATAAAGATACTTTAGCTAAACATGAATTATTTGCTACAGGAACAACAGGAACCTTAATTGCTGGCGCTACTGGATTAAATATTCATAAGATGAAATCTGGCCCATTAGGAGGAGATCAACAAATTGGTTCTATGATTGCTTGTAGTGAATTAGATTTAGTTATCTTTTTACGTGATCCTTTAACAGCGCAACCTCATGAACCAGATGTCAGTGCACTTCTTCGTTTATGTGACGTTACCAATATTCCATTAGCCACTAACTTATCTAGTGCAGAAATCATGTTAACTGCTTTAGAACGTGATGAAATTCATTGTAGAAAAGGTGAAGATTATCATGGATTCAAAAGCTAATAAAAGAAAAATAATAGATGTGGTAGGCGCAGTAATTGTTGAAAATGATAAGATATTATGCGCTCAAAGAGGATACGGAAAACAAAAAGGGAAATGGGAGTTTCCAGGTGGTAAAGTTGAAAAAGATGAATCGCCGGAAGATGCTTTAAAAAGAGAGATAAAAGAAGAGCTTGATATTGATATATCAGTTCAAAAATATCTCGCTTCTGATGTATTTTCTTATGAAGACATAACCATCAAACTATCTTTGTATTTATGTAAAATTTCTTCAGGCACAATTCATGATGAAGAACATTCTCTTTTAAAATGGTGTACTAAAGAAGAAATGAAAGATTTAGATTGGTCGGAAGCGGATAAAAAAATAATGGAGTCCTTTTGTTAAAAAAATAATTACTTGAAGCAACAATTATTGTAAATTTTAATATAATAACGGGGACTAATATTCTTTCTTCTATATTTTCTAATATTATAAGCATTTTAATAAGAATAAGATGACAAATAGTATACAAACAGCATACAAATAGCATACAAACGCCAACTGACAAACTAA
>DLKT01000024.1 GCA_002477825.1 Caryophanales bacterium UBA7581
TGGTACAATCACTTTTCTTGAAAATTATTAATCTTCGTCGAACATATCTTCGTAATTATCTTTGAAATAATTATAGATATCTTCATCATGGAATACGATATTAGCAGCCTTTAAGTAGAAGATTGTAGCTTCAGATTGGTTAGAGGATTTGGTTCCTAACATCTTAGCAACTTCGTGGGCATTTGAGCGACGAGCAATCTTTTCTTCTTTGATGAGGTTAGCTAAATCAGCTTCACTAGCATCTGGATTTTCTTTTTTAATATCTTTTTCAACGTTATTTAAGTTTAAGGAAGCAGTATTTAATGCATCTTCAACAATAACGATGTAATAGGTATCCGAATCACGATCATAAATAATGATATCACTATCAGAAGTTTCTGCTTGTGTTTTGGCTGGAACTAAGTAGGTAACACCATTGATTTCACGAACGAATCCACGTAATTCTTCATCAGTTTTGTTTTTAATGATTTGGAAGTCACTAGCAGTACGAATATCGAATAAACGAGAACGAATATCATCTGGTAAATCGGTTAAGCCACCATTTTTGATGAACCAACCTTCAGTAACGAGTTCTTTTTGTGCTAATTCAATATCTTTCTTTTCTTTACCAACTTCTGGTAAGTAAGAATAAGAGCCAGTATAAGAAGATTCTAACGTAGTGTCAACACGATCAGCAGATAATGGAATGGAGTTGCCATTTTCATCTTTTTTGTAGGTGTTATTCGCATCATCCCATTCAACTACTTTCTTGAATTCATCAACGATGTTATCGGCAAGAGTTCTAAGTTTGTAGTCGGAAATAATTTGTTTGAGTTCGGTTGATAATTCACCAGTTTCGTTAGAATAGTCAACGCCTTTCCAAAGTTTGGCAAGGTTATTTAAATCGACTTCTTTGTCAGTAGAAGAAACATAGTAATCAACGAAAGCATCGATAGCGTTTTTAGCAGCGCCTGGATGTTCAGAATCATTTGCGATTGCAATGTAACTTACTTTACGAGAATAAGCACGACCAAGAGAAGAATAAGCTTCATCTTCAAGGTATTTTGCAGTTAAAAGTTGAGTGTAGACTTCACGTTTTAATACTCTATCTTTATAATCCTTATAATTATAATGAAGAATATCATTTTCATTGACAACGCCACCCTCTTCTGTACCGTCGCCACCACCAAGAGTACCATCTTCTAATGCGCTTGCTTTAGTTTCTGGAGTGAATACAACATCACCGATATTATATTCAGCTTCGCTACCATCAGCGTACTTTCTTGGAGTAATTTCATATAATTCACGAGTTAAAGCCATGACTAGTTTAGATTCATCAAAGTGGTTATCAACTTGATAGGAAGTAGAAGAAATATAGTCATATAATTTTTCATTGACTAACTTATCAACTTCAGCATCGAAAGCTGCTTTATCTTCAAAGATTTTATCATCACCAGTGTAGTAGGATTCTAATTGCTTTTCAGCAATTTTAAACATGACATCATTGAAAACGGTTGTATTGACCACACCATCTTCGACTAGGCCATCATAAATAACGCCATAATTGTTGTTGGTTAAATCTAATTCAGAACCATCGACAAGAGTAACAAGCTTATCATCTTTGTTTTCTGGACGAAGGGTAATTTCACCACAGGAAGCAAGAGATAAGAGCATCATAGCAGTTCCAAAAATTTTAAGTACATTACTTTTGTTCATAACAGCTACCTCCATTACTAACAGAATCAATTTTGCCTTCTTCGAAACGGGTAGCACAAACTAATGGGATTCTACGTTTGGCTGCGAAGGAATCTTGTTCTTTTAATAAATCAATATAACTATCCCAAGCATCTTTGTTAGAGTTGATTGCATCACTCTTATTTCCAGCACGACGAACTTCGATGTATTTTAATAATGTTTCTTGAATCTTTTCATCCGCGATTTTAATGGATGGTAATGAATTACCGTCTTTATCGACTGGAGTAATTAAATTACCTTCGTCATCGGTAGATAATCCAAGATAATATTCAAACATACGAGTATCAATCATGGAATCAAAGCCTTTAACTTCACTTTCAATTGCTTTTGAACGAGAAGAGTAAGTGCTTGTATCAGTAGATTTGATTGCGGTTACATAGGTTTTACCGATTAAATCGGCATCACCATCTTTGGTTAATTGAGCTGGTGTTCTCTTATCATAATAGGTGGTAAGTTCTTCATTGGTAGATCCGATAGCGGATTTTTCAACAACCATGAAGTGAACACCTTGATAGGATGAACCGGCACGGGTAACTAAGACTGGTTTATTGACATCACCATCTGCACAGAGAATTGGTTTTTCAAATCCAGTAACTTTCTTGAAGTTTCCTACTTCTGTTTCATTGGTAATAACACTAATACCATGATCATTGAAATAGTAGTTGAAGTAAATGTTACGTGGATAGTAATCAGCGTCACCGTCATTTACTTTTTTATTGGTGATTGGATTAGTAACCATATCAGCAACTTCGCCAATTTTTTGAGTGACGGAGAATGGGATAAAACCAATACCATCTTTACGACGTTGGTAGGTTGAAGTTGCGACTTCTTCCGTACCATTCCAAGTAGAATCAGTGGTAATTGTTTCTTGACGGGAAGACCATGCGGCTTGTGCGTCAGTTGGGATTGCATAAGTGTTCTTTTGTAAAGAAACACCATAAGTGGTATCAGCAGTTGTGTCAGTGAAATATTGAGCACGGCCATCTGCATTTTTATGAGCGAACAATGACTCATAAGCATAGATACCTAATTTGAATTCATTAACGAATGAAGTGGATGTGGTCATAACATCTAAGTTACCATAGAGACTTGCAGAACCAGTATCTTCAGAAGCTTGGAAAGCGACTTCACCAAAAGTTTCTGTAGTCTTCTTTTCGGTGCCATCTTCATTTAAGTTCGCCATACGACGTACGACAGAAGCAAGTTTTAATGCTTCGGATTGGGTAATTGTTCCTCTAGCAAGAGTACCAGCAGAAGCACTGACCTTAACTAAGATGTGACGGACGTGATATGGAAGCATCTCATTGAGATAATCTTCAAGCAATTCATCAGAATTCAAATCATAATATTCATCTTGCAAATGGGATTGAAGTTCGTCATAGGTTAATTGTTCAATTAATTCTTTTTCGGATTCAACGCCTTTGTTTTCGAGAATTGCATTCCATTCCTTCTTGTATGAGGTGCCATTGGCATCTGCGTTGTTATGTGCCTCTTCTTTTAATTGGTCAACGGAAGCGTCGACCGCTTTTTTTAATTCGGTAGATTCAGCATAACTACGAGTGGCATTACGAACGATAACTTCGCTAATGGCATTATAGTAAGCTGCAACACCGGTCGCGTTTGATGTTGCTAATTGGCCGAATAAATCTTCGGTTGTATATTCTGTACCATCAATCGTAACGACTACTTTATCTGATTTCGTCAACCATTTATTGCTGCCGCATGAAGAGAGTGCGACGGTTGAGAAACATGCTACTAGAGCTAAACCAAGTAGTTTATTTTTCATATACAGCTTTTCCTCCTTGTATAAAAATATAGCATAGTTATTTTATCTAATCTTTCCTTGTATTTCAAGAAAAATTTATATTTTTCTATTTGCCTTTTGGAAATGCCTATACAAACCCGATTAAAATTGGGCGCTAAAAGGGATTTTGTATTAACAAAAGGGACCCTTTCATAGAAAGCGCATAGTATAACGTGGATATAGGAGGAACTGCTATGAACACAAATACGACCGGTGGAGGCTGGGCCTTCATTCTTGTTCTCTTTATTCTCATTGCTATCATAGGCTGCGGCTGTGGTAACGGCGGCTTATTTTAGGAATTGAGCGAAAAAAGGAGGTGACAAAAATGGGAAATAACTACTTTGCCATTATCTTGGTATTATTCATTTTACTCGTGATTATTGGTTGCGGCGGTTGGTTCGGCTGCGGCTGCTAAGTGTAGAGGGGAGCAAAGAAAAACTTTGCTCTTTTTTTATGTTTCTAAGTATTCTTAGAAAGAAAAAAATATTTTTTTATCGTTTTATTTGTAGAGTGACCTAGAGTAGTGTAAAATAATACAGGACCATGTTTAGGAGTGATAAAGAATGGCAGTATTATCAATCAAAAATCTTCATGTTAAAGTAGAAGAAAAAGAAATTCTTAAAGGAGTAAATTTGACGCTTAGTGATCATGAAACTTTGGCGTTATTAGGCCCTAATGGACACGGAAAATCGACATTACTCAATGTCATTATGGGACATCCAAAATATGTTGTAACCGAAGGAACAATCACGCTTGATGATAAAGATGTTTTATCGATGAGTGTTGATGAAAGATCTAGAGCAGGACTCTTTTTAGCCTTTCAATATCCTTCTGAAGTTCCTGGCGTTGTGAACGCTGATTTTTTAAAGGCGGCTATGAATGTTAGAAGAGAAAAGCCAATCTCGCTATTCCAATTCTACCGCGCTTTAGAAAATGCATCCAATGAAGTAAAAATTCCACTTGATATGGCGAATCGTTCTTTGAACGAAGGCTTCTCTGGTGGCGAAAAGAAAAGAAATGAAATTCTACAAATGATCTTACTTCAACCTGCCTTTGCCATGTTAGATGAAATTGACTCTGGCTTGGACGTCGATGCTTTACAGATTGTAGCGGAAGCTATTGTTAAAATGAAGCAAGAAACTGCTTGTAGCTTCTTAGTCATTTCTCACTATGCTAGACTTTATGATTTGATTCATCCTACCCGTGTTGCGGTTATGATTAACGGCCGTATTGCGGTAGAAGGTGGACCAGAAATTATTAAAAAAATCGACCAAACAGGATATGAATGGATTCGTACTGAACTGGGCATTCAAATCGAAAAAGAAGATTTGGAAATGAAAGACGTTTCGATTGGATCTTGTGCAACGAAGGAAGTTTTAAAAAGTGGAAAATAAAGTATTCATCCCCGTAGATGAAGTGACGGTTTCTTTAACAGCAAATGTTTCTCAATACCAAATGAATTGGAATGAAAGCCAAAAAGTTGAAAAGATTTACGTTGAAGAAGGAAATGAAGTGTCACTTTTAGAAATCGGTAGCCCTTCTCACCCAGTCGAGTATTACATTGCTAAAAGAGCAATTTTACATTTAGCCATTGCTACCTTAGAAGATGCAAAATCTTCAAATCGAAAATTTGTGATTCACAAAGATGCGCACGTCATTGCTGCATGTGCTGATTTTTCTTGTGGAAATAAAAATGATTCTTTGCTATTTGAATTACAAGAAGAAGGTGCTTCTTGTTTATTCCATCTAGCGACATTAGCGACAGAAACGGATAAAAAAGAGTTTTCTGTATCCTTTATCCATCAAGCGCCCAATACGACTGCGACCATGAATAACTATGGTGTATGTGAAGGTAATTCGCGGCTTGTTTTCTCTGGCGTTGGCCATATTTTACATGGTGCAAAGCATGCAGAAACCCATCAAAATGCTAAAATCATGGTGTTTGATCCTCACTGTCAAGCTTTTGCAAGTCCAATTTTAAAGATTGATGAAAATGATATTGCTGCTTCTCACGCTGCTTCGGTAGGTCGTGTAAATGATGATCACTTATTCTATTTAACTTCACGTGGTTTAAGTGAAGAAGAAGCTAAGCAACTCATTACTTTAGGCTATTTAAAGCCGATTCTTCCTTACTTTGATAAAGAAATACAAGAAGAAATTTCTTTATGTATGGAAAGGAGAATGAAGTAATATGGATATTCAAAAAATTCGTTCTGATTTTCCCATGTTAGATTCATCGAAACGTATGCAGAACCATCCTTTAGTGTATTTGGATAATGCAGCAACTACTTTTAAACCTCGCTGTGTAGTTGAAGCAATGGATGATTATTACAATAACTTTTGTGCGAATGCTCACCGTGGTGATTACGATTTAGCGCATACCGTGGATACCCGTTATGAAGAGGCACGTAAAGCGCTAGCTAAGTTTATTAATGCTCGTCCTGAAGAAGTAGTATTTACTTCCGGTGCTTCCATGTCTTTAAATCTTGTGGCTTATGGATATGGTATGAAGTTCTTAACTTCCGATGACGAAGTACTTTTAACCCAAGCAGAACACGCTTCAAATGTGCTTCCATGGTTTAAAGTTGCGGAAACCATCGGCTGTCATATTGGTTATATTCCTTTAGATGAAGAAGGAAGATTGACAATTGAAAATGTTGAAAAATCAATTACCGAACATACAAAAATTATTTCTATCGCTCAAGTTACGAACGTTCTTGGCTTTCATGTAGATATTAAAGCGATTTGTAAAGTCGCTCACGAACATAACATTATCGTGATTGTAGATGGTGCACAAAGCGTACCTCATCAAGTAACCGATGTGAAAGATATGGATTGTGATTTCTTAGCTTTCTCTGGACATAAAATGTGTGGCCCAACGGGTACAGGTGTACTCTTTGGAAAATATGAATTATTACAAAAAATGGATCCGTTAATGTCCGGCGGCGGTATGAACGCTCGCTTTGATATGTGTGGAGAAGTTTCTTATTTATTACCACCACAAAAATTTGAAGCAGGAACCCAAAATATTGCAGGTGCTTTAGGTTTAGCAAAAGCAGCTGAATATTTAACTTCTATTGGCATGGAAAATATTGAGGCATATGAAAAGGAATTAAGAGCGTATGCGATTCAACGTTTAGAAGAAGTAGAAGGAATTACGATTTATAATCGTAACGCCGAAAGTGGTATTATTACTTTTAATTTGAAAGATGTTTTTGCGCAAGATGCAGCAACGTATTTCAATTCGAAAGGTGTATGTGTCCGAAGCGGACAACACTGTGCTAAAATATTAATGGATTTCTTAAAATGTCATGCGACGGTGCGCGCTAGTTTATATTTCTATAACACGAAAGAAGAAATTGATGCGTTAGTCGAAGCATGTAAGACAGGAGGCGACTTTTTAGATGCCTATTTCAATTAATCCTCAAATGATGAGGGCTATTATTATGGATCATTATGAACATCCCCATAATAAAAGAGTGCCAGAAAATAAAGATGAATATCGCGTAATCCACATGGATTCTGCATCTTGTATTGATGATATTTACGTCTATCTTTTAGAAAAAGATGGCATTATTCAAGATGTATGTTTTGATGGTGTAGCATGTACGATTTCAACCGCTTCAACTTCCATCATGACCGATTTAGTCATGGGAAAGAAGATAGAAGAAGCAAACTACATTATTGAACAATTCCAAAAAATGATTCATGAAGAACCTTTTGATGAATCCGTTTTAGATGAAGCGATTGTTTTTGTTAATACTGCAAAACAAGCGTCCCGTATTAAATGTGCGACGATTGGTTGGCGTGGTTTACATGAATTATTAGAAGATGAGGAGGAATGTCACCATGGATCATGAAGAAAAACTTCCTTCTGAAGAATATCAATATGGTTTTAAAAACGAAGATGTTTCAATTTTAAAAACCAAAAAGGGACTTACCGAAGAAACAATAAGAGATATTTCTCGCTATAAACATGAACCCGAATGGATGCTTGAATTCCGTTTAAAAGCTTTTAAGGCTTTTAATGAATTACCTATGCCTACTTTTGGTCCTGATTTATCCTTCTTAGATTTTAGTTCTTTTACTTATTTTATTCGCCCAAGTGAAAAAGTAGAAAAGGATTGGGATGACGTTCCGGAAACCATTAAAGAAACGTTTGAACGTCTAGGAATTCCTGAAGCTGAACAAAAATATTTAGCGGGTGTTTCTACGCAATATGAAAGTGAAGTCGTTTACCATAACATGCTCAAAGAAGTACAAGAAAAAGGCGTTATCTTCTTAGATACCGATTCCGCTTTAAAGGCATGTCCAGAATTATTTAAAAAATACTTTAATAGTGTGGTAGATTATCGTGATAATAAATTTGCGGCTTTAAATGGCGCGGTTTGGTCAGGAGGATCTTTTATCTACATTCCTAAAGGAGTGCATTTAGAAAAACCTCTTCAATCCTACTTCCGTATTAATAATGAAAAGAGTGGACAATTTGAACGTACCCTTATTATTGTGGATGAAGGCGCTGATGTACACAATGTTGAAGGTTGCACAGCCCCGACCTATTCAAAAGAATCCTTACACGCCGCTGTCGTTGAAATCATTATTTTAAAAGGCGGAAAATGTCGCTATTCTACCGTCCAAAACTGGTCGAATAATATTGTAAATTTAGTTACCAAGAGAGCGGTCTGCTATGAAGACGCACAAATGGAATGGATTGATGGAAACATCGGTTCTCAAGTCAATATGAAGTATCCTGCTTGTATCTTAAAAGGTAGAGGTGCAAGAGGAACATGTATTTCCGTTGCTGTAGCAGGCAAAGGACAATATCAAGATGCTGGTGCCCGTATGATTCATTTAGCACCGGATACTTTCTCTACGATTATTTCTAAATCCATCGTTCGTAATGGTGGTGTCGCTAATTACCGTGGAAAAGTACTTCATGGTCCTTTAGCAAAAGGATGCAGAAGTCACGTAGAATGCGATACATTAATTTTAGATGATGCTTCTAGAAGTGATACAATTCCGACGAACGTTATGCAAAACGATGATGCATATATTGAGCATGAAGCAACAGTATCTAAGATTTCTGATGAACAACTCTTCTATCTCATGTCTCGCGGAATTAGTGAAAAAGAAGCAACCCAAATGATTATTATGGGCTTTATTGAACCATTCTCGAGGGAACTTCCTATGGAATATGCCGTAGAACTCAATCAATTGATTAAAATGGATATGGAAGGTAGTGTTGGTTAATGCTTTCTTATGAAGTAATTGTTGTGGGTGGTGGCCATGCTGGTATGGAAGCCGCAATGGCGAGCGCTCACATGGGAGCAAAGACACTCCTTTTATCTTTAAATATTAAAATGATGTCCAATATGCCTTGTAATCCTTCAATCGGAGGATCAGCAAAAGGCATCGTTGTTCGTGAAGTCGATGCGCTAGGTGGTATGATGGGAATCGGTGCAGATCATGAGTATTTGCAAATGAAAATGTTAAATACTGGGAAAGGTCCCGGTGTCCAATGTCTAAGAGCGCAAGCCGATAAAAGAACCTATCCTGCTTATATGCAGAGTTTAGCGTTAAACTGTGAAAATTTAACCGTAAAAGAAGGTATGGTGACCGAAATTCTTCATGACGATCATCATGTTTTTGGTGTGAAATTAAGTGATGGAACTTCTTATGAATCAAAAGCAGTTATTTTAACTACAGGGACTTATATGGAATCGCAAATTTTAGTGGGCCATACTTCTAGAAGTGCCGGACCTGATGGGGAAAAACCTTCTTTAGGTTTAAGCCCTTATTTAGCTAGTATGGGCATTCGTTTGTTCCGTTTAAAAACGGGAACTCCACCAAGAATTCAAACGGATTCCATTGATTTTTCAAAAGCGGAACCGCAATATGGTACCCCAGGAAATTTAGCTTTTTCTTATACCACACATACCTTTAAACCTTTAGAAGAACAAGTCCCTTGTTATTTAATCTATACTACGCCAGAAACCCATCGAATCATTCAAGAAAACTTAAAAGAATCGGCAATGTATGGGGGAATGGTACATGGTATTGGTCCTCGTTATTGTCCAAGTATTGAAGATAAAATTGTGCGTTTTAAGGATAAACCACGGCATCAACTTTTCTTAGAGCCCGAGTCTTTACAAATGAATTCAACTTATCTTCAAGGCTTTTCAACTTCTATGCCAGAATGGGTACAAGAAAAAATGATTCGTTCTCTTCCTGGATTAGAAAATTGTAAGATTTTAAAATACGCTTATGCGATTGAATATGACGCCATTGAACCTACGCAATTTGATAGTAGCTTAATGATTAAAGCGTGGCCCGGACTTTATGGGGCTGGTCAAATTGTCGGTACTTCAGGTTATGAAGAAGCTGCCGGCTTAGGTATTATGGCTGGTATTAATGCTGTACTTCGTATTCGTGAACAAGAACCTTTTGTTTTAAGAAGAGATGAAGCTTATATTGGCGTTATGATTGATGATTTAGTGACAAAAGGAACCAAAGAACCTTATCGTTTACTTTCTTCTCGTGCCGAATATCGTTTGTTATTACGCCACGATAACGCTGATTTACGTTTAACGGAATATGGCCATCAACTGGGCTTAATTTCAGAAGAGCGATATCAAAAATTCGTCGATAAGAAGAAAGCCATTGAACAAATTTTAAAAATCCTTCACGAAACCTATTTAGGTACGGGAAAAGAATTAGAAAATTATTTAGTATCAATTGGCTATGAACCATTAAAAGGTGGTATTTTAGCGTTAGAACTTTTAAGAAGACCGAATGTCAGTTATTTAGGTTTAAAACCTTTTATTCATGAATTAGATGATATTGAGCTTGATGAAGAAGGGATTCATCAATTAGAAATCATGGTGAAATATGAAGGCTACATTGAAAAACAAAAAAAGGAAGCCTTAGAACTACAAAAATGGGAAGCTATTAAATTACCAGATGATTTAGATTATCTTCATATGGATGGTTTAGCGTTAGAAGCAAGACAAAAACTTCACGATATCCATCCACGTACTTTATCACAAGCTTCTCGTATTAGTGGAGTAAATCCCGCTGATATCGCTATTTTATTAATGATGATAAAAAGGAGAGAAAATCTATGAATTGGGACCAATTTAAAGAAGAATTAGCCAAAATTCATCTTTCTTTATCCGACCATCAACTCGAACAATTTCAACAATACTTATCGCTTTTAAAAGAATGGAATGAAAAAATGAATTTAACAGCGATTATAGATGATGAAGAAATTATTGAAAAGCACTTCTATGATTCTTTAAAGTCAGCGGAAGTTTTTTCTTATGACGATCAATCTCTTTTAGACGTAGGTTCCGGTGCAGGATTTCCTGGGATTCCTTTAAAAATTATGTTTTCTGATTTATTTGTAACGCTTCTAGAACCAACCGGAAAAAGAGTAACGTTTTTAAATGAAGTGATTCATGCTTTGTCTTTAAAGCAAATTGTGACCGTGAATATGCGCGCAGAAGACTATGTTAAAGAAGCGCGTAGTTATTATGATATCGTGACCGCTCGAGCGGTAAGTCAACTTCCGCTTCTAGTGGAATTATGTGCACCTTTATTAAGAGTGAATGGCACTTTCATTGCTTTAAAAGGCATGAAAGGAAAAGAAGAACATTTCTTAGCGGCTCATGCTTTACAAGAATTATGTCTATCATTAGAACAAGAACAAGAATGGGAATTAGGTAAGGGAGACCACCGCATTAACTTGTTCTATAAAAAAGTAAAAGAAAATCAAATGAAATATCCTCGTCCATATGGACAAATGAAAAAGAAACCTTTATAGTGAATGCGTATAGTGTTTTAGGAGTATTAAAATGTCGAAGATTATTGCAGTGGCGAATCAAAAAGGTGGAGTTGCCAAAACCACAACTTCCATTAGTTTAGCATCCTCTCTTGTCAGTCTTGGGAAGAGAGTTCTTTTAATTGACCTTGATCCACAAGGCAACGCCTCTCGTGGCGTAGGACTTGATATTGCTCTTTTAAGCAAAACCATTTTTGACGTTTTAAGTAAAAATAATGATATCAATCGATTGATTAAAAGAACGGTGATGAAGAACTTAGATATCGTACCCGCTAACCTCAAATTAGCGTCTTTCGATAGTGCGTTATTAGGAAAAGAAGCGACTACCTTTCTTTTAAAAAACGCCATTCAAACCTTAAAAAAAGAATATGATTACATTATTATTGATTGTCCACCAACACTAGGTATATTAAACGCGAATGCCTTTGCAGCGGCGCATTCCATCTTAATTCCAGTCCAATGTGAATACTTTGCATTAGAAGGAATAACCCAAATGTTAGGAGCGATTTCTAATATGCAAAATTCGTATAATCCCGATTTAGAAATCGAAGGTTTTGTCTTTACGATGTTTGATCCTAGAAACAAAATGTCGATTGAAGTATCTTCAGAAATTCGTGGATTATTTAAAGAAAAGACTTTCCAAACTACCATTCCTCGAAACATTCTTCTTCCAGAAGCGGCATCAAAAGGAATTCCCATTACCATATATAAACCGAAATCTAAAAGTAGCTTAGCGTATTTAGCTTTAGCTAGAGAATTGTTAGATAAAGAACAACAAAAACTTTTATAGTGAAAGGTTCAACGTTGTTCTTTTTTTTATGCCTTTTTCATTTATTGAAATGAGGTGGAAATCATGCAAATTTTTAAAATACTTCTTTTATTTTTTTATCTTTTTTCTGTAAATAAAATGCCGGTTTCCACCAAACCTGCTTGGGCAAGATCTTATGTCATCATGGAACAAACACGTGGTGAAGTTTTAGAAGGAAAAGATATTCATTTATCAAGAAGTGTGGCTTCCATTTCTAAAATTATGACAGCGATTGTTGCAATTGAAAGCGAAACCCTCTTTCAAGTGGTAAAAGTAGGTGACGAAATCGATGAAGTGGTGGGCAGTTCTTTATATTTAGAAAAAGGAACCGAAATCCGCATGATTGATTTAGTTTATGGTTTGTTATTAAGAAGCGGCAATGATGCGGCAATGATTATCGCAAAAAATGTTGGTGGCGAAGTTGAAAAGTTCGTAGAGATGATGAACCAAAAAGGAAAAGAAATTGGAATGAACCATACCACCTTCCATAATCCGCATGGCCTTGATATCAATGAAGAAGGCAATATTTCTTGCGCTTATGATATGGCACTTTTGATGCGTTATTGTTTAGAAAATGAATGGTTTCAAGAAATTAATGGAACGAAAAGCTATCATTGTCCTAATATCGGCACATGGAGAAATAAGCATCGATTGTTACAAAATTATGAATATTGTATCGGTGGTAAAACTGGTTTTACTTCTAAAGCAAGAAGAACTTTAGTATCATCGGCAAAAAAAGATGGCCTTCAACTCATTTGTGTGACGTTAGATTGCGGTGGCGATTTTTCTTTTCATCGTCAGTTATTTGAATCGTACTTTCAAAGGTTTGAAGGACTACCTTTATTAGAAAAAGGAAATAACTATATTAATGATTACGTGTTTTATACGAAAAAAAGTTATACCATCTTTATTCCTAAAGAAAAAGCCCATCATTTGTTAATTATATATGCCTTAGATGTGGATCGAAAAACGATTACATTTCGCATTGTCTATCAAGATGCAACGGAAGATGTTTATGGACCTTTTTCCATTGAAAGTTTTCAAAAAATAAAGTAGGTGAAATCATGAACCGTGTATGGATAGGAATTATTATTCTTTCTTTAGTTTATGGAATTTCAACAGGTAGGGTAGAAGCGATATCTAACGCTATATTAGCGTTACCGATGAAGGGCTTTACGCTTTGTATCACTTTAGTGATGTCGGCTTGCTTCTGGACAGGGATTATGAATATTATGCTAGAATCAGGAGTCATTGGTTGGGTGGCTAAAGCGCTCGATCCTTTATTACGCTTAATTATGCCGAATTTAAAAGATGAAGAAGCCAAAAAATACATTTCTTCTAATATAGCAGCGAATATGTTTGGTTTAGGTTTTGCTGCGACTCCAAGTGGATTAAAAGCGATGAAAAGATTAAAAGCTATTTCTCTAGAAGAAGAGCATGTCGCGAGTGACGAAATGATTACCTTTTTAGTTTTAAATACGGGAGGCGTAACGTTAATTCCTACGAGTGTATTAGCCATTCGTCAAGCAGCGGGGTCCACCAATCCCGCAGATTTTGTATTCTTAGCGATTATTTCAACCATGCTTGCTTGTGTAGTGGGGTTATTATCGGACCGTTTTTTTAGAAATCAAAGAAATAAAAGGAAAAAGATATGATAAAACTAACGATTTTCTTTGTACCAGCACTGATTATTTTGGCAATTGTTAGTGCCATCGTCAAAAAGAAAAATGCTTATAGCGCATTTATTCAAGGCTCCAAAGAAGGATTAAATCTATTTAAAGAAGTTTTTCCTAGTGTAATTGCTATGCTATTAGCGGTTACGTTATTAGATTCTTGTGGTTTATTAGATGATTTAGCGCTCTTACTTGAAAGAACTTTTCCCCAGATTAAGATGATAAAGGATGTTGTTCCGATGTTAATTTTTCGACCGATTTCAGGATCCGCTTCTTTAGCAGTTCTTCAAAACGTATGTACCAAAGGTCCTGATTCTTTATCTTGTAAAATTGTTTCTACCATACAAGGAAGTACCGACACAACATTATACGTTTTAGCACTTTACTTTTCTACTGTAGGAATTACTTCATGGCGACATGCTTTAAAATCAGGCTTAATTGCGGATGCTGTGGGTATGTTAACCGCAATTATTTTATCATTAATTTTTTTGAAATAATTGAAAAATGGAATATTTTTACGACATTAGGCCAAGAATGTAAAAATAATCCATCTATTTTTTGATAAAAAATAATTGACAATTTTTTTGAATTTTGCTAATCTTTCGTATGCTTTTAAGCGAAGGAGGAAATTTTATGAAAAAATTAGCAAAAATTTGTACGTTATTTGGACTTGCATTGACTGCCACAGCTTTTGTAGAAATCACCCCTGCTTCCACAAAAATTGCGCATGCAGAAGATACGACTACAGAGTATGTAGCAGAGGATGGAGATGGAAATAAGTACGCGAGTATTTATGATATTTATGTAGATGATCATACATCTTCTTCTATCAAACTCTTAAGCGATGTATATTTGACACATCGTTTGTCATTTGGAAGTGGCATTGAAACATTTGATTTTAATGGTCACACGGTTTATGTTACAAGCGATTACAAAAATTTAAATTCAAATGAACAAGCAGCCTTTTATTTTGAATATGCAAGAGATGCAGTTCAAATCGTCGATATGGTTGGCGGTGGTGGTATTAACACTGTCATTGATGGCTACGAAGGTTATATTCCTTGTTTCTACACTTATAACATGTGGCTTACCTTAAACATTCAAGGTGGTACTTATGTTGGACAAGGTGAAATTGCTTATTCCGAAAAAGGTGATATCAACATTTATGGTGGCTCTTATGAAGTTGAAGTAGTAAATGAAGAAGCGGGTAATCAATATTTATTAAACTGCTATGATGCTTATGCTGGAGGATTAGCAAATATTAAAGTATATGGTGGAACTTTTAAAAACTACAATCCAGCTACGGATGGTAATGATGGTTCTTATTTAGCATCTGGTTATGTTTTATCCGTAAAATATACTGATGATGGTTATGAAACCGTTGCTTCGGAAACTGCGCCTACCACCGATCAAGTTTCAATTAATGGAACTTATTATGCAACTTTAAATGATGCTCTTAAACAAGTAAAAAGTGGTGAAACCATTGTATTCAATGAAGCTGCCGCAACCGATGGCGTAATTGAAGGTCCAGGAATTCAAATTACTGCGGGACACAATCTCACAATTGATTTAAATGGTTTAACTTATGAAATCAATAATGGTATGACAGGATCAACAGGTTCTAAAACCAATGGCTGGCATTTATTAAAAGGTTCTGATATTACTATCAAAAATGGTACATTAACAAAGACAGTTCATTATGAAAATGGTACAATGCTTATTCAAAACTATAGTAACTTAACTTTAGATAATGTAAAACTTATTGGCGATGACAATGTTAAATATGTTTTATCTAGTAACCATGGTAATATCGTTTTAAAAAATAATACAGAAATCACTGCAATTGGAGATAATATAGCGGTAGATATTTGCTACTGGATGAATTCATCTTATATAGATGGTGTTAGCTTAACAATTGAAGATAGTTCTGTAAAGATTAATGGTACAGTGGATTTCTATGCTTATGGCGGACAAATCACGGAAGAGAATAAAGACAATATGAAGATTACCATTCCTAATGATTATACTTTAACATTAGCTGATGGACTTCAACTTGTTTCTTCAGAAGATGGCACTACGCAAGAAGTCATAAGAACTTCCATTTATAATGCTCAACAATTTGCCAAAGAATGGAAAGCTGCTCGTGAAGTTGAAGGCGGATTATGTGGTTTAGTTGGCACAAGTGATATGACAGAATTACTGAATGAATACGATGCTTTAGATTCAGAAGGTAAATCATATTTAGCTTCAGTAGAAGATGCAGATGGTTGCACAATTAGCGAGTCTATTGCTTACTTTAAGACCATTCATGAAGCAAAAACCAATACGACACAAAATAGTAATCGTTTCTTACCAACTAACTCGGTAAAAACCATTCAACCGATTATTATAATTACAGTATTAGGTTTATTATCAATTGTGGCATATTACTTTATCCAAAAAAGAAAAAATGCCTAATTCAATTTCTTAGTAAAATTTTCAAAAGATGAGGTTTCATAATCTCATCTTTTTTTATGTTAATATAAGAAGTAACAGAAAGTAACGTGAAAATTGTCTAATCGTTTTATAAAGTAAAAGTGGGAGGGATCATTCATGAAAGAATTCAATGAAATACTGCAAGAAAAAAGAAAAGAGAAGGGGATTACCCAAGAAGAATTAGGGGCGATAGTTCATGTTTCTCGTAGTGCCATTGCTAAATATGAAAATGGTCTTGGTTTACCAAGTGAAGAAGTGATTCAACTTTTACTTCATTATTTTGAAATGACAAGAGAAGAATTATTTCCTCAAAAAGAAAGTACAAATCAATTGGTTGAAAAGAATAAAACCATACATCGTCAAAAGAAAACGATTATAGGAATCAGTGCACTGTTAAGTATTTCAATTCTTGCTTTGGCAGGAATCGGGATTTCAAAAATTGCAAAAGATGCTTCTTCTGGTGGACTCATCGTTTTAAAAGCTAGTCAACTAGATACAAAATATTACACACAATCAAGAAAGTTCAAAGCCTATGAAAAAGAATTTGGTTACCGAAATGTGAAACGAAATGAAAATAATGAATTTGTTTTAGCTGCGGGCGGTCAAATATGGAGTTATGATGGAAGACTTGATTATTTAATGGGGTATTATCATGCAGAAGGAACCTCACTTTACGTTTATGAAACTCCGCAGAACGCGACTAAAATAGAATATCTTTTTCAAAGTGAAGGTAAATATTGTTTTAATCCATCGATGTATCCATATTCTACCTATCAATTTGTGATTACGAATGAATCCGAAAATGAAATTAATATTGGATTTATTGAGTTTTGGTGTTAATCTTGCAATCCATAAAAAAAGTTTTATAATAGAAATGCTTCAGGATTGGGTGCAATTCCCTCCCGGCGGTAAACCCCGCGAGCCTAAAAAGGTTGAACTAGTGAAATTCTAGTGGCGACAGTAAAGTCTGGATGAAAGAAGTTTTTTATTTTCTTTCATTTTCATCCTGGAGACAGGATTTTTTTATGAAAAGGAATGATAAAAATGGAAGAAACAAAGAAAAAATGGAATAACAAACTCATTGCACGTGTGGCTATTTTCAGTGCGATTACGATTATTTTATATATTGTACCGATTTTTCAATTTAAGTTACCGAGTGTTTTCCCGAGTTTCTTAGAATTTCACTTTGACGAGATTCCGGTGATGATTGCGGGATTTGCTTATGGCCCTTGGACGGCTTTTTGGATTTTACTCATTCGAACTATAGCAAAATTACCATTTACTTCAACAGTTTGCGTAGGAGAACTTGCGGACTTTATCTATTCTTTAGCGTTTGTTTTACCAGCGAGTATTGTGTATCAAAAACATCGGAATTTAAAAGGAGTTTGCTTAGGTTTTCTATTTGGTTTTTCTTTACAAGTCATTGTAAGTGCGATTTGTACATGTTATCTCATGATTGATTTCTATCTTTTCTTATTTAAAGGCTTAACAAAAGAAACTTTGTTAGCGTCTTGTCAAGCGATTAACCCAAGAGTAAAAGACATTCATGGCTCCTTAACCGTATGGGCGATTATTCCTTTTAACGTAATCAAGGATTTAGCGGTTATTTTGGTGACGTTTATGGTCTATAAAAGTTTAAGTCCATTACTTAAAAAATAAAAAAAACTCGGCATTTCTACCGAGTTATTTTATTATTCAACAGTTATTGCTCCGGCTGGGCAGCTTGCGGCTGCGTCATCGACGTCTGCGTTATCGGTGGTGTCAGCAATTGTTTCGGCTAAACCATCAGGTCCCATTTCAAAGACATCTGGTGCCATGGAATTGCAAAGTCCACATCCGATACAAAGGCTTTGATCTACTGTAACTTTCTTTGCCATTCGTTCGTCCTCCTTTTTTTAGACTAGTTTCATTATAAAGGTTCTAGGGATAAAAAGCAATGAAAAGGCAACGAAAAAACATGGTTTTTTCAAAAGAAAGCTACGCTTTATAGGAGCAATTCTTGTTAAATGCAACGAATGTAGAGAAAATGTATTTTTCTATTCTTTTCCATGTTGAAAAAATTTCCACAAAATACAACTTAATATAGAAAAAACTTGTTAATTCTATTAGAATAGAAAGGGAGATTGAGGAGGCGAGATTTATGAAGTCTAGAGTAAAAGCCTTTAACAAATACCGCCTTCAAATACAAGCAATGGATGATGGGGATTTACCCATCGCCAAATATCAAGGAAAACACTATAAAGAACCAAGCGAAGAAAAAAGACAAGGAAATAGACCTTTGATTTTACATGAAAAAAAAGAAATCAATTATGTGAAAGTCTTTGTAATTACATGTATTAGTTTATTGGCATGTTTAATTGTCTTAGGAATTATTCTTGCCTTAAAGGATTAAAAATGGAGGAAGTAAAGAAATGAAAAGAATCGCTATTGCTATTGACGGACCTGCCGCAGCAGGTAAATCTACGATTGCTAAAATTGTAGCTAAGAAATTAGGCTATGTTTATATTGATACCGGAGCGATGTATCGTTCGGTCACTTGGTATGCATTACATCAAGGTGTTGATTGCCAAGATGAAAAGAAAGTGTGTGCTTTAGTGCCAGACATTCATATTGAACTCAAAGAAAATGGTACGGTTTTATGCAATCATCAAGATGTCACAAAAGAAATTCGTTTAGATGATGTAACCAAAAACGTTTCTTATATTGCTTCGTATCGTGATGTTCGTTTAGCAATGGTTGATTTACAAAGAAAAATGGCTGAATCGGTTTCGGTTGTAATGGATGGAAGAGATATTGGAACTTATGTTCTTCCGAATGCAGAAGTGAAAATCTTCCAAGTTGCAACAGTACATGAAAGAGCCAAACGTCGTTATTTAGAAAATTTAGAAAAAGGAATTACTTGTAACTTAGAGGAAATTGAACAAGATTTAATCCGTAGAGATAATATTGATTCAAGTCGCGCTTTCGCACCTCTTCGTCCCGCCGAAGATTCAATTCTATTAGATACTTCCAATATGAGCATTGATGAAGTGGTGGATGCAGTAATTTCTATCATTGAAAAGAAATTAGGTGAAATGGAATGAGTTTAGGAACGGTAGCTATTGTAGGAACCCCAAATGTAGGTAAATCTACAATTTTTAATCGTATTACCGGCGAAAGAAAATCCATTATTGATGATCAACCTGGTGTAACAAGAGATCGTATCTATTCCAAAGCAACTTGGCTAACGAAAGAATTTCGTTTAATTGATACGGGCGGAGTAGAAATTGAAAATCGTCCTTTCCAAGAACAAATTCGAGCGCAAGTAGAAATTGCCTTAGAAGAAGCGGATGTCATCCTTTTTGTTACCGATGGGAAGTTAGGTATTACCAAAGATGATCGTATGGTAGCAAAAATGCTCCATAAATCAAATAAACCCGTTGTTTTAGCGGTCAATAAAATTGATGATGGATCCCATGTCGGTGATATTAATGAATTTTATGCTTTAGGTATTGGTGATCCGATTGCGGTATCCGGTGCCCATGGTATCGGTATTGGTGATGTTTTAGATCAAATCATCTCGCTTTTACCAGAAAAAGAAGAAAAAGAATATGAAGGACAAATTTGTTTTTCCATTATTGGTCGCCCCAATGTGGGAAAATCAAGTTTAGTGAACGCTATTTTAAATCAATCTCGTGTCATTGCTTCACCGATTGAAGGAACGACAAGAGACGCTATCGACACCTCTTTTAGAAGAGAAGGTAGAGATTATGTGGTGATTGATACCGCGGGATTAAAAAAACGCGGTCGTATTTATGAAGCCGTGGATAAATATGCGGCTTTACGCGCTTTAGCGGCCATTGATCGTAGTGATATCGTTTTATTAGTAATTGATGCGAAAGAAGGCATCCGTGAACAAGATAAACATGTCGCCGGTTACGCTATCGACGCGCATAAAGCGATGATTATTGTCGTGAATAAATGGGATGCAGTCACCAAAGACCATCGCACGATGTCCGAATTCACCAAAAAAGTGAGAGAAGAATTCAAATTCTTAGACTATGTGCCCATCGTATTTGTTTCGGCTTTAGAAAGAACAAGAATTCAACAAATCTTCCAAGCGATTGATGTGGCTTATGATGCTTATCATAGTCATGTTTCCACTTCGGTCCTTAATGAAATTATGCAAGATGCCCAAGTGATGAATCCAGCGCCTTACTTTAATGGAGGACGCATTAAGATTTTATTTGCCAATCAAGCCACCACTTGTCCACCTACCTTTATTCTCTTTGTGAATGACCCACATTTTATGCATTTTTCTTATGAAAGATATTTAGAAAATCGTATTCGTAATGCCTTTACTTTAGAAGGAAGCCCCATTCAATTTATTTTAAGAGAAAGAAAATAATAGCCATTCGCCCAAATGTGCATATGATACATTGGGTGATGAAAATGAGTGAAGATTCTATTTTTGATAAGGTGGAGCAAAGAGCACATGTCAGTCGTGATGACATTTTGCACTTAGCAAAATCGGTTTCCGGTCAAGATTTATCGAATGAAGATAATTTACGATCTTTAATTCAAAAAGTGGCGCGTATGGCGGGGAAAGAGGTTACGGAAGAAAAAACCGAAAAAATTATTACCGCGATTAAAAAAGATAAAGTGCCAAAGAGTATGGATAAACTTTTATAAAAGAATAGGGAACTCTCCCTATTTTTTTTACGTTCTTAGTTCTAGTTTTTTTGCTTCTATCATACATAGATTATGAAAAGGCCTATGGCCATAGGAGGAAAAAGAATGGATGCGTTTACCATTTTTAAAGATATCGGAGCGAGAAACAATGGCGATGTTTATTTAGGGGTCGTGGGCCCAGTTCGCGTTGGAAAATCGACGTTTATCAAACGATTTATGGAAGTGATGGTCTTGCCTCATATTCCCGAAGAAGATCAAGCAAGAGCAAGAGATGAGCTCCCACAATCAGGAAGCGGAAAAACCATTATGACGGTAGAACCTAAATTTGTTCCCGCAAATGGTGTCACTTTACCGATTGATGATAGCTTGAGTGTAAAAGTACGCATGATTGACTGTGTCGGTTTTGTCATCGATAAAGCTTCGGGTTATTTAGAAGACGGAAAAATGCGAATGGTTAAAACCCCATGGTTCAATGAAACCATTCCATTTGATGATGCGGCAAGAATTGGTACTGAAAAAGTCATTAAAGAACATTCCACTTTAGGTATTGTCGTCATTAGTGATGGTACAGTTACCGAATTTAAAAGAGAAGATTATGTCACCGCTGAAGAACAAATTATTGCGGAAATGAATTCGATTGAAAGACCTTATGTTGTGGTTTTAAATTCAACGAAACCCTATGAAAGTTCTACTTTAGCTTTAGCGGAAGAATTAAAACAAAAATATGGCGTACCTGTCATTCCTTTAAATGCAGAATTGATGAAAGAAGAAGAGGCCATTACGGTTTTAAAAGAGGCCTTATACCAATTCCCAGTTACAAGTATTGATGTTGCTTTACCGAAATGGGTAGCGGTTTTAGATGAAGAGCATCCTTTAAAAGTGAGCATTCAAGAATCGATTGAAAAAGCGATGAAAGAAGCACGTATTGTTCGCGATGTCGATAAAATTACGCAAGTCATCAAAGAAAATGAAAATTTAACCAGTGTCAATATCGCAAATGTGGATACAGGTACGGGTACCATTCTTGTAGAAATGCAAGTCGATGATAGCTTGTATGAAAAAGTGTTAAAAGATTTGGTGGGCTGCGAAATTTCGGATAAAGCAGAATTAATGGCGGTTTTAACTGAGTTTGTAAAAGCAAAGAAAAAATATGATCATATCGCTTCTGCCTTAGAAATGGCGGAAAATACGGGATATGGTTATACAAATGTTAGCTTTGATGAGATGAAAATCGAAAAACCATCCATTTTAAAAGCAGGAGGAAGATACGGCATTAAAGTCAAAGCGACTGCACCGACATATCATATTGTGAAAGTGGATTTAGAAACTTCGTTTGAACCGATTTTAGGTTCTAAAATGCAAAGTGACTATTTCGTTGATTACTTATCTAAAGCCTTTGAACAAAATCCATTAGCGGTCTTAGATTGCGAAATGTTTGGTCAAAAATTTGGCGAAATCATGAAAGCAGGGGTAAGTTCTAAATTAGCCACTTTACCTGAACCCGTTAAAATTAAAATGCAACAATTGCTTAAAACCATTGCCAATAAAGGTAAAGGGAACCTTATTGCCTTTGTCTTCTAGGTTACAAAAGAATTAGAGATATAATCTCTAGTTCTTTTTTTTATAAAAAATCATCTTAGTTAGTTTTTTCTAACTTTTTAAAAAAAAGTATTGATTTATCGATGATGGAAGTCTATAATCATTATAGTTAGTTCGCACTAACTAGGAGGTAATGTTTTATGCCAATTGTATTAGCACCGTTAAATACCGATTTAAGAATTGTAAAAATCTTAGCAACGGACAAACTCAAAAAACACTTAGAGAGTTTAGGAATTACGATTGATGCAACGATTCGCATTTTGTCGCAATCAGGAGGAAATGTGATTTGTGTTGTTAAGGAGGGACGTTTAGCCCTTGATCATGATATTGCTTCCAAAATTCTAGTAGCGTAATGGAAGGAAGGATAAATATGCTAAAACAACTAGATGAGTTTACATTAGGCGAGACTGGCCTAATCAAAAAAGTGGGTGGCGAAGGTAAAGTTCGTCGACGCCTATTCGATATGGGAGTTACTCCGGGTGCAGAAGTAACCTTA
The DNA here is from genome assembly GCA_002477825.1 of Caryophanales bacterium UBA7581. Lineage (GTDB taxonomy): Bacteria > Bacillota_I > Bacilli_A > RFN20 > CAG-826 > CAG-826. The sequence continues at coordinate 23,101 of DLKT01000024.1, forward strand.
CGTAAAAAAGCACCATTAGGTGATCCATTAGAGGTTACCATCCGTGGTTATGAATTGACTTTAAGAAAAACCGAAGCCCAACTTGTAACAATGGAAATTAAAGGGGAAGGTGAAACATTATGAGTAAAATGAAAACCTTTGCTTTAGCCGGAAACCCAAACTGTGGTAAAACGACTTTATTTAATAACTTAACCGGATCTACCGCTCACGTCGGTAACTGGCCAGGTGTTACCGTTGATAAAAAGGAAGGTACCTATAAGAAGTTAGAAGAGCACGTCGCTATTATTGACTTACCAGGTATTTATTCTTTATCTCCCTATACACCAGAAGAAGTGATTTCTCGTAACTACATTTTAGAAGAGAAACCCGCTTGCGTTATCAACATCGTTGACGCAACCAACCTTGAACGTAACTTATATTTAACGACACAATTATTAGAAATGGATGTTCCTCTTGTTGTGGCTTTAAATATGATGGACGTTGTTGAATCTCATGGTGACGTCATTCAAGTGAAAGACCTTGAAAAGAAATTAGGCGTTCCAGTGGTTCGTATCTCCGCTTTAAAAGAAGACAACTTAGACGAATTAATGAGAGTTGCCTATCAAGAAGCTTTAAAAGGACGTCAAGGTAAAACATTAATTGAAAATAAAGATATGCTTCATTTAATTAATGATGTTACCATTGCTTTTAAAGGAAAAGGCGTTGTTAACCCATTATTCCACGCTGTGAAATTAGTGGAAAACGATGAAATTGAAGCCAAAGATCATCCAGATCTACTTCCAATGGTGGATGAATTCAAAAAATCATTCCATGATGAAATGTTCGATGATGACTTTGAAGCTTTAATTGCTGATTCTCGTTATAAATACATTTCTAAAAACTGTGCGCCATTCTATAAAAAGAAAGACCCAGAAGCGAGAGTGTTAACGAAATCCGATAAGATTGATAGAGTGTTAACCAATAAATGGGCTGGTATCCCAATTTTCTTAGTCATTCTATTCTTTATCTTCCACTTAACCTTCTCAGAGAACTTATTCTTCTTAGGTGGTTTAATTAAATTCGATCATTCCTGCTTTGAAGGAAGTATGTTTGAAGGTCTCTTCTTTACCGATGCAGGTATTAATTCTCCAGGTGTAATCTTGGCAAACTTCTTTACCAATATTACCGACTGGATTACCGGTTGTGTAAGTGGCTGGTTAGAAGAGGGCAGTTGGCTCCAAGGCTTTATCTGTGATGGTGTCTTAGGTGGCTTATTCGCTGTCTTAGGTTTCTTGCCACAAATCTTATTCTTATTCTTATTCTTCTCCATTTTGGAAGATTCTGGATATATGGCTCGTGTTGCCTTTATCTTAGACCGTATCTTTAGAAAATTTGGTTTATCTGGACGTTCCTTTATGCCAATGATTATGGGCTTTGGATGTTCCGTTCCTGCTATGATTAATACCAGAACCTTAGCAGATGAAAAAGAAAGAACCGCAACCGTTCGTGTTATTCCATTCTTCTCCTGTGGCGCTAAATTACCAATTTTAACCGCTATTGCAGGAGGTTTAGTCCAAGCCTTTGGCATTGGAAATGCTGATGTAATTACCTTCGCAATGTATGTCGTTGGTATGGTAACCGCAATTATCTGCGTTATTGCTATGCGTCATACAACGATGCGTGGTGATGTTCCACCATTCATTATGGAACTTCCAGCGTATCACGCTCCACAATTTAAATCTTTAATGATTCACCTTTGGGATAAGGCTAAACACTTCGTGAAAAAAGCCTTTACCATCATTCTTGCTTCCACCATCTTAATCTGGTTCTTATCGAACTTTGGTTGGGATTGGAGACCTGTCGATAATATGCAAGATTCTATCTTAGCTTCTATTGGACAATTCATTCAACCTTTATTTACTCCATTAGGATTTGGTTCACAACTCAATTCCTTAGGTTGGGTCTTCGCCGTTGCTGCTATTACTGGTTTAATTGCTAAAGAAAACGTTATTGCTACCTTCTTTACTTTAGCGGGTGTTATTGTTTCCGCTGCTACAAAAGAAAATCCAATCATTTCTTTACCACCAGATATCTTAGAAGAAATTCAAGCCGTTATTGCTGCTGGTGAAGCAACTGATGATGGTATTCTTGAATCCTTAGTTATGATTCAAGGTACAGGAATTACCGCTGCTGGTTGTATTTCCTTCATTGCCTTCAATATGCTTACGATTCCTTGCTTCGCTGCTTGCGCTACCGCAAAAGCTGAACTTCCAAAAGGTAAGTTCAAATGGACAGTTCTCTTCTGGATTGCTGTTTCTTATATCGGTGCTGCTATCATCTATACATTCTTATCTATGTTTAGTTCTGACACACTTGCGTGGGCAATTCCAACATTTGCTGGAATCTTAGTTGCCGCCGCCGCTGCTATTCTTGGTGTAATTTATTACAACAAGAAACACCCTGTAAAGAAAGAAGCTTAATCTATGACACCATTAGAAATTACTGTTATTGTTTTAACGGTTTTATTCTTAGGTAGTGTGATAGGAACTTATATCTACAAAAAGGTGAAGCATTTGCCAACTGGTGAATGTGCATCGTGTGCTTCAAAAGGAAAAAAGATGGTAGATGAATATCATCGGAAATATCCCAAAAAAGAACAAAAGGAGAGCTCAAAATGAGCTCTCTTTTTTTAAGGTAAATGAAAAGAGAAGCGAGTTATGCTTCTCTTATTTTTTAAATACATAAAATTTTTGATATAAAAATTCGGTAACAAAATTAATTAACATACTCATGGCGAGGACTAAATAATTGTTCCATCCTAATACATCGACAAGTTCATGTGTCCATAATGTGGATAGTGGAGTGAATATTAAATAATAGATACCCACTTTTAACATAGCGATAGGAACGTTACTAGCAGAATGGAAAGTGAACTTTCGATTTAAAGTAAAATTCCATAATATGGAAAGAACTAAAGCGATTAAATAAGATAACCAAGGGGCAAAGTGAAGTACGCTTACCATTAAAGCGTCACTGCCCAATTGAATGAGTCCAGCGGATAAAGAGAATAAGGTAAACTTGATAACTTCAATTACACTTTTCTTTTGCTTCTCAGTTTTTACTTCTTCTTCCATGCGTTACTTCTTTATTTCTTTTCCACAATGAGGGCAGAAATGATCGTTGGCTTCAACGCTTTCACCACAATGAGGACAAGTTAAATTTGAAATAGGTTCACCACAGGAATTGCAGAATTTATGATCGGCATCATTCATTGCGCCGCATTTAGGACATTGAATTTTCTTTTGTGAACCATCTTTTACCATACCTACAAAATCTTCAATTTCAGGATGTAAGTCTTGATAAGCTTCTTTTGCTACAGGCATGGTTTCATCTTTTGAATATTTTGCAATTTCTCCACGGAAAGCAAAGATGAGCATGCCACCGCTAGCGCCGATTAAAGGAAAACCAATAAAGCAGCACCAGAATAAATCTGGAGAGCTAGCACCTTGACTGTTAAAAGCGCTAAAGAAAGAAATGAGTCCAATAGCAGAAAGAACAACACCGATACCTAATAAAACAAAGCCTATGTTTTTAAGTGTTTTCTTCTTTTTTAAATGTTCTGGGTTCATGATTATCACCACCATGATTCTATTATATCGAAAAGATGCATAAAATAAAAGGAACAACCTTTGGATATATGTTTTTTTCATCAATAGGTAAGCAAAAATGAGACGATTCTTAAATATAGAATAATAGTGTCTTATTTTCTTGCTTTTTATAGATAGAGTAGATAAAATTAAATTGTAAAATGAATTGTTTTGCAAAAAGTGATTTATTTTCAAGAAAGGATTTTATAAATGAATAAAACAAAAAGAAACTTAGAATTAGCTGCTGCGATTATGTCGATTGTCTTTGGCACTATTTTATTATTGGGGGGCATCGTTTTGATTCAAGGCGTAAACGCCATTATTAGCAATCCTACTCAATATGGATATACTGAAGATCAAATTCCTGCTTTTGAATTAGTTAAAACATCTTCTATTATCGTTATCTTAATTGCTATCGCTCTTATTATTGTGGCGAGTTTATTATGTCCTGCTCCTAAAGTTGACTCTAGAACAGGAACAATTAAAAATCGTCGTGGATTAGGAATTACGATTTCAATTATGACTGGTATTATGGCACTTATGGAATTATCAGGTAACCAAGTTTTGTATGGCTTACTTATTGCTATTCCTTGTGTTCTTATGATCGTCTCTCTTTGTATGAAGCATGGTCCTAACGTTGAAGTGACTTTATCGCAAGCGACCAATACATATGCCCCAGGAAATATGTTCAATCCACATGTTGATAATGAACCAAAACCAGCGGAAACAAATACCATTGAAAATTCAAATGATGATGTAAAACCTCAATAATTGAGCAAAAATGAAACTCAGCATAACGGCTGAGTTTTTTTGGACTGTTGACAAAGTAATATAAGTACTATTATAATTGAACGGAATTCAGTAAAGGAGATTTTTATGCCTAGAAAGCCAAAATTTGATGGTGGAACGAAAAATAGAATGTTAGAAGTGGCCACAAAAATGTTTTTTGAAAAGAGTTACGAGGGTACAAGTGTTCGTGACATTGTAAAAGAAGTAGGCTGCGAGGTAGGTTTATTTTATTATTACTACAAAACAAAAGATGATTTATTTACGGATGTAATGGAACATTTTTTTGAACCCTATCGAGTTGACTTTGAAGCATTGGTAGAAGAGGCTAAAATAAAGCAAGATCGTGCTTTATTACGCTTTTTTGAATATATGAAGAAAAAAGTCATTGAGTTTAGAGAAAAGTATAGCGCTAATATGCATCGTACAATCCGTTGGGCGATAAGAGAGCAAGCGTTAACAGTAATTGAACCCTATATTGAACAAATTATTCAAATTTTAGTAGAGCATGGTGCTCAATTAAAAATGGATGTTCATCTTATGGCAATCTTTTTAGCTCATGGTATTGGAAGTGTCATTCTCCATGAAGATGCCGATTATGTTGAAAAAACAACCAATCAATTAAGAAAAGTAGTAAATCTCATTATGGGATTAAGTGAAGAACAAGCAAAAGAAATGTTCGGAAATTAGGTGAAATATATGGAACATATCATAGAAATAAAAAATTTACATAAGAGTTTTAACGATGTTCATGCGGTAAATGATTTATCTTTTCATGTGAATAAAGGAGAATTGTTTGCGTTTTTAGGAGTAAATGGAGCGGGGAAATCTACAACGATATCCATTTTATGTGGAATATTAAAAAAAGATAGTGGAGAAATCTACGTTGAAGGACATAATGCGGATACGGAAATGGATCAAATTAAAGACACTATTGGTGTTGTATTTCAAAATTCAGTATTAGATGGTTGCCTATCTGTAAAAGATAACTTATATGCAAGAGCAAGTCTTTATGGTCTTTATGGAAAAGAAGCAAAAAAAAGAATCGATGAACTAGCAGAACTATTAGATTTTAAAGATTTAATGAATCGAATTGTTGGTAAATTATCCGGCGGTCAAAGAAGAAGAATTGACATTGCTCGCGCTCTTCTTCATCATCCTAAAATTCTTATTTTAGATGAACCAACTACCGGTTTAGATCCTAAAACAAGAAGGCTTTTATGGGAAGTCGTAGAAAAATGTAGAAAAGAAGAAAATATGACCGTTTTTTTAACTACCCATTATATGGAAGAAGCCGCTGATGCCGATTATGTGATTATTCTCGATAGTGGGCGTATAGTCGTGGAGGGAACACCACTTGAATTAAAGAATCAATATACGGGGGACTACATTACTTTTTATCATACTAAGGAAGAGGATATTCAAAAATTAAATTTACCTTATCAAGCGATTAGAGATGCTTATCGTGTGGAAGTAAAAGATACGAAAACTGCTAAAGAATTAATCCTAGAAAATCCAAGCCTATTTGATGATTTTGAAATCACAAAAGGAAAAATGGATGACGTTTTCTTATCCGTTACTGGTAAGAAATTAGAAGGAGGTAATTAATATGAAAACCTTTTTAGCATTAACCAAAAGAAATGTCAAAATGTTCTTTAAAGATAAGGGCATGTTTATTTCTTCTTTAATTACTCCGATTATTTTATTAATTTTATATTCAACGTTTTTAGCCAATATTTATCGTGATAATTTTGTAGGAAATATCCCCGAGAATTTTGCGTTTAGCGATGCTTTAATTAACGGCATGGTAGGCGGAGAGTTAGTTTCTTCTTTATTAGCAGTTTCTTGTGTTACCGTTGCCTTTTGCTCGAATTTATTAATGGTTAATGATAAAGTGAGTGGCGCTAGAAAAGATATGCTTGTATCCCCTTGTAAACGTTCCATTATGGCACTTTCGTATTATTGTAGTTCGTTAATTGCAACTTTAATTGTTGCTTATGTTGCTTTAGGAGCGTCGTTTATTTATATCGCTGTACAAGGTTGGTATCTATCTTTTGTTGATGTACTTCTAGTCATTTTAGATGTATTCTTATTATCCATGTTTGGTGTCGCCCTTTCATCTATCGTAAATTGTTTCTTAAAGACAAGTGGACAGGCTTCAGCCGTAGGTACGGTTGTGTCTTCGGGATATGGTTTTATTTGTGGCGCCTATATGCCAATTTCTAATTTTGGCTCAGGATTACAAAAAGTTTTATCTCTTTTACCAGGAACATACGGAACTTCTTTAATACGTAACCATATGATGCAAGGTAGTTTTGTTGAGATGAATAAGCAAGGTTTAGCGCAAGGAATTGAAGAGAATCAAATGAAAGGAATATTAAGTGGTGTAAAAAGAAGCATTGATTGTACGTTTGATTTCTTTTCTCATCCCGTTACAATTGTAGGAATGTATAGTGTTTTTATTGGTACAATCGTTTTATTAATTGCTATTTATGTTCTCATTCAAAAATTTAGAAAAGAACAATAAGAAGGAAAAAAATGAATTCACGTTACAAAAGAGCAAGAATGTTTCTTTTGATAGAAACTATGTTTATTGGTGTGGGCGCTGTATTTGGGGCAATCGTTATGTGGATTGACGCAAGTGGAATAGAAACGTCTATGCATGGGCTTTTAGAAGGCTTACAAAAATTACCAGGGGCTGAACTTCTTTATCAAGATCTTCTTTTTCCTGGAATAGCGTTATTCTGTATTAATGGTATTCCACAAATTGCCTGTTTCTTCTTTTTGCTTAAGAACAAAAAAGTTGGTGCAGTACTCAGTTATTTTTTAGGAATTATATTAATGCTATGGATTTCGATTCAATTCTTTATTTATCCGATGAATGTATTGTCTATTAGTTATTTTATCTTTGGATTTTTAGAATTTATCATTGGCTATCTTTGCTTTGTTGGTTATATGCAAAGTCAATTCGTCTTTGATGAAAAAGCTTATCCTTTAACAAATGAACATCCAGAGAAATTGGTTATCTTTTTTTCTAGAGATGGTTATACGAAAAAAATTGCATATCAAATTGCTTCTCAAAAAGGAGCTAGTTTATACGAAATAAAAACAAAAGAAAAAATTAAAGGAAATTTAGGCTTTTGGTGGTGTGGAAGATTTTCTATTTCTAAAGTAGAAATGCCCATTGAAAAATGTGATTTAGATTTATCCCGCTACGAAGAAATAACCATCTGTACACCGATTTGGGCATTTTCTATCTGCGCTCCTGTTAAAGCGTTTTTAAAACAAAATAAAGGAAAAATAAAAAATGTACATTATGTTCTTGTACATTTTATGAAAGCTAAATTTTATCATCAAGCGAAAAAGATGGATGATTTATTAGAAATTAAGCATCAATCTTTTGTCTCCTATTCTTCACATTTTGGTGTGATAACTGAAATTAAATAAAAAAAGGCACTCTTATCACCATATGATAATGCTAGAGTGCCTTTTTATTAACTTAAATTTTATAAATCCAATTTTCTTTTCTAGGCTTCATTTCAGGAATCTTTCCATTAATGTATCCTAAGGCAATATGACCAATGCCTACATAGTCGCCTTCGATATGTAATTTCTTTAATAATGCTTTACCAAAATCGCTTTCTAACTCTTCTTTAGCGCGATGAATCCAACAAGATCCAACCCCTAAAGACCAAGCGGCATTTAGTAAATTCATGATAACGGCACTACCATCATAAACCGCAGTTGGTGTATTTTTGGCGATAACGAGCAAAACAACAGGTGCACCATAAAATGGATCAAAATCTTCAGGCCAACCCCCAATTTTGGCGTTTTCTTTCGCTAATTCTTTTCGTACTTTTTTATCGGTGATTTCAATGATAATTGGAGTTTGAAGATTTCTTGCAGTAGGTGTATGAGTTCCCGCTAATAAAATTTGTTGCATGGTTTCTTCATCAATCATTGTATCTTTAAAACTACGTATACTTCTTCTTTCTAATATGGTTTTTAATGTTTCATTCATAAAACGTCACCTCTATTTTTATTATAGAACGGAAAAGAGTTAAAAACTAGTGAGATGATAAGAAAGTAGTTATCTATTCTTACTTTTTAATATCCATCAAAAAAGAACTGATTTTATGCTTGAAAAATAAATTATCTATGGTAAAATGAACAATGTTCACTCGGAGGGTGATTCATTCTTTAGAAATGAAAAGCTAGATAAGGTGATAGGTTGAAATACCTATGTTCCTAATCTAGCTTTTTTTTGGAGGATTGAGTATGGATTTATTAAAAGATAAGTTATCGAAAGTTTATTTTAAATTTTTATTGACCGCCTTTGGTAGTGCCTTAATCACGAGCATTTATGGTGTAGTGGACATGATTGTCGTTGGAAAGTATCATGGACCTAATGGTTCGGCCGCTATGGCGGTCATCGCACCGATTTGGAATATTATTTATAGTTTAGGCTTATTAGTGGGAATTGGTGGCTCAGTTCTTTTTAGTGTACAAAAAGGAAAAAAAGAGGAAGAAACTAATCCCAATCAATTCTTTTCTAGCTCTATTATATTTGGCATCATTATAGCCGTAGTAGCGTGGATATCTATTATTATTTTTGAAGTACCTTTATTGCGTCTTTTTGGAGCAGATGACACGCTTATGCCATTATGTAGATCTTATTTTAAAGCTGTAAAAGTATCGGTACCTGTTTTTATATTCATGCAAATTATGGCCGCTTTTTTAAGAAATGATGGAGATCCTATTTTAGCAACACTTGCGGTAGTTTTTGGTGGCATATTCAATATTTTTGGTGATTACTTTTTAACCTTTACTTGTGACTTAGGTATTGAAGGAGCGGGTATTGCTACGGCTTTAGGCGCTACAGCATCATTACTTGTCATGATGATACACTTTTTTAAAAAATCAAACACTTTACGTTTTTCATTCAAAAAAAGATATTTCTGTCATTTTTTACCGATTGCTAAAAGTGGATTCTCAACATTTATTATTGATGTGGCTATGGGGATTTTAACTATTTTAATTAATCAACAAATCATGAAATACTTAAATAGCGATGCGTTAGCGGTTTATGGTGTTTTGATTAATATTAGTACCTTTGCTCAATGCTCAGCTTATGGAGTAGGACAAGCCGCTCAACCAATTTTATCGCAAAACTATGGCGCTAAACAAATGGATAGAGTAAAAAAATTGTTGTTATATAATGTGTATTCTTGTCTCGTCATTAGTGGAATCTTTGTAACTTCTGTAATGTTTTTCCCTAATGGATTTATTCATTTATTTATGAATCCAACAGAAAGTGTTTTATCTATAGCCCCTAACATTATGCGTATTTATGCTTTAGCCTTTATCTTTTTACCATTTAACGTATATTCCACTTATTATTTTCAAGCGATTCTTCGAACCAAAACATCGATTATGATTTCTTTAGCAAGAGGAGTTTTTATCAGCGGACTTTTAATTCTCGTTTTACCGTTAATTTTAAGCAGTGATTCGATTTGGTATGCAATCCCAATTAGTGAGTTAATAACAACAATAATCGTAGTGTTCTGTATGTCAAAAAAAGTTAAAACGAATGAATAAACGCTTCTTTGCGTAAATAAAAAGAGAATAATAAAAGGCCTGACTTTTACATTAGGCCTTTATTTTATGGATATGAATTGATACAGTGCATATCCTAATTAAGATTTAATGATAAAAATGTTATTTTGTCTTTGAATTAAAGAATAAAGAGTTTATTTTTCTATAATTTTTTTGCGTTTCGTGTAATAGATAAATACAGTTAAGATTCCTAATGATACCATGAAAATAATTAAAAGGAATGAAGAATCATTTCCGTTAAATGGAGAAGTAAAAGCTTTAGTTGCCATTTTGTTTTTGGTATATTGATTAGCAGTGAAATCAAAGGTATCTCCATTAGCTATTGCCCATGCATCTAATCTTGCTTTTGCATCTGCGAACGTCTCATCATTTTGAAAAGCAAATCTACCTTCATCACTTAAAGAATTATAGGCATTTTTTGCAGTTTCATAATAATGATGCTCAGTGTCTTTACACCAACCAGAGTTGGTATTATAATCATCCATATGCATGTAATCACTCACAAAGGTTTTAGCGGAAATAATTCCACCATCCGTTACTGAAGTCGTTTGATTTTTCCAGTCAAGATAAACATTGATAGGAGTAGAGGAAATCTTTAATTCATCTACATTGACTTCTTTTTGAAGATTTTCATCTTCCGTCCAACGATACCATTTATAATCGGTTTCTCCAATGGTTTTGGTTAACTCTTTACCATAGGATTTATGGGTGCCATTAGCTCTTAATGTGAAGCATTGATTTCCAACAAGATCATGATAAGTTGCTTTTGTTTCGCTTTGATCCACATAGTTCAATGTTCCATAGGAATTATAGAATTCTTTAACTTCATCATCGCTTAGGCCACGTTTGAAGATGTTCATATCATCAATGCCAATACCATTTCGATAAACTTGACCATAAGTGTTAGTTCGATTGAAACCACGATGAATGCAGAATTCTGTATCCGAATTATTGAGCATAGTCGCTAAAAGGTTTCGATATTGATCTAGCGTGATATTAGTGCCATTATTTTTAATCAATAAAGTTGAACCTACATAACTGGCAATTTTCGTATCGTTTTTATAAACAGCAAAGCCATTATCTACATCAAAAACATAGGTAATCATTTCCCAGTCTTCGGACATGAATTCGGCATTGCCGTTTTCCATTCTGTAGGTTGCGTTTGCTTTTCTTTTTGTGGTAGATGGTGTGAAAAATTGATGTGCAGAAATATTAGCAATATCCGTATCGTTTTCTGCTTTTTCTGAATAATAATAAAGACCACCGATGCCTAAATCTAGGCCAACGATTTCTCCATCAGTAATAGATTTGCTTCGGAAGGAAAAGATGCCTTCATAGTTTCCACATAAGGTTTTTAATGTCGTATCATTGACCCAACGGTCACTTTCTTGATTCGTATTTTTAACCCAGTACGAAATCGTTAATGATTGACTTTCAGCATCACAAGATAAGTATTGATATTCCTCATCATCAATTGTGTAAACAGGTCCTTTTAGTCTACTAGCTGAACTATGCTTTGCATATGAGAAGCCTTGGGCAACTCCGGTGGGCTCATCATAAATGTTGGGTAAAGTCATACCGGCATATGTATAGTCGCCAGATAACTTTAAGCGAGTGACGACTTCTTTTTGTCCTTCAGTGTTATAACGATAAATATTGGTTCCGCCACCTTCGGCGCCACTAAATTCCTCGCCATCCCAATTGAAAACAATGTCTTGTTTTAAAGAATCAATTGTGCCTTCCGCTTTTGCTTCCATTTTTTGATTGATGGAAATAGCTGAACTCCCAGCAACGATGAGGCAACTTAATCCTAATAAGAATTTTTTCATATTTTTCACCTTCAATTTTTTGTTGGCATAGTATGCCAAGTATAATTAAATTATACCAAATTCCTTTTTTTCGTTTTAATGCATA
>DLKT01000017.1 GCA_002477825.1 Caryophanales bacterium UBA7581
ACAATCACTTTTCTTGTGCATTTAAAAGCCACGAAATCGGTCGTATTCCGTAGTTTTTCACCAAAAGTTGTTCCACTTTTTTTAATTCTAGCAAATCTTGATTCATCTCACGATAATACGCTAGAATCTGTTTCCTTACATCGACTCTTTCTCCATAATGTTTTTCTAATAAATCAAAAAATCGCGTTGGAAATAGCATACGCGCAAATAACAAACTAACTTCTTGAATAGATAATTGATAAGAAGGAAGAATTTGAAGGAGTTCTGTTGTGGTAATTACCTTATATTTCCAAGCCTCGGCAATATCACGAATTGGTGAATCTAAGATTAAATTTAAGGGATCAAAAACCGTATGTGAATCTAGTGATTCTAATCTTCGATGATTTAAAGTTAATGGTGATATTTCTTTTCCATAATCAATCGCAATTTCAGTGAGATATTGTAAAGCATTCTCTGCTAAACCTAGAGCATAAATAGCGGCAACCATAATCTTTTGATAAGCAAAGCCATCCACCCGAATGGATGGTAATATTTTTTGTTCAATCGAATTAATCTTTTCTTCCCATAAACTTGATAAATAAGTGGTCGTATAAGGAACTTCTGATGGTGAATTCATATATTGTTGATGAATTTTTATAATGTCCTGAATCCTCATTTTTTGCTTTTTCGTGGCCACTAAAATAACTTTTCCATAATCATCTTCACTAATGAATGTACCCTTTCGATTGGCTATGATTTGAGCACCCATGGTCGGAAAAAGTTGCATTAACCTTTGTAAAAATTCATTTAGCGATTGTAGTTCTTCCTCTTTTTGATCTTGAATCGCTTCTAATTTAAAAGTCCATCCTTCTAATTCAAATTCGCTATCATCTTCATGCGGAGGATAATAACCATATTGATCAAAAAGAAAAGCGCGCATATTATCACCACCTTATTTCACTATATGCACGAGTATAAAAAAAACATTCTCTAAGAGAATGCTTTTATTCTTTTGGAAAGTTTTCCATACGGTTAATAATAATAAATCCTTCTTCATTCATTACGTTTTCGCGGTTATATTTCATTCTTTCACCTTTAGGTGTTAAAAAGAAACCGCCCGCTTCTTCTACAATAATTTGACTTGCTGCGGTATCCCATTCTTTAGTTCCTGTTCCCCATTTATATTGAACTTCAGCGAGTCCAGAAGCAATTCGACAAGCTTTAATTGAACTTCCGTATGCTTCATAAGAAGTAATTAAATCTTTATGATTTTGATAATACTCTTCCTCTTTTTTAGATACATGGAAGTGAGACACTAACATCGTTAAATTTGTGGTTTTATCATTGACATGGATTTTTTCAATTTTTCCATCCGGATAAATATGATAAGCACCTTGTCCTTTTATTGCATAATAAATATCACCCGAAACAGGAATGGAAATAACACCTAATATCACTTCATGTTGATAGGATAAAGCAACATTCGTGGTAAATTCATCATCGCGTTTTACAAAATCCTTCGTTCCATCAACAGGATCTACAATCCAACAATAAGGATTTTTAATTCTTTCTAAATGGTCTTCCGATTCTTCGGTTAAAATTGCATGATTTGGAAAGTTTTCATGAAGCATGGTTCGAATCATTTGATCTGCACCTTTATCCGCTAAAGTGACGGGGGAATTATCCGCTTTAATTTCGACTTCAAAGCTTTCATGATAGATTCTTAAAATTTCAATTCTCGCTTTTTTTACTGCTTCTAAAGCGATTTCTAATTCTCTTTTCCAAGTTTCCATAATTTACTCCTTAACAATTAGTTCATCTAATTCTTTTAAAATTTCTAAAGTTTCCTCACGAGTTTTCACCGTACAACCAGCCGCTAAAGGATGACCGCCGCCACCATGACGAGCGCATACTGGTTGAATAAAAGGCCCTGAACTTCTTACTTCCACTTTAATCACACCACTTTCATCCTCAGCAAAACATACCCAAATAGGGAATCCTTTAATATTAGAAATAAAGTTAACCATCAAAGAGGCATGATGAGATTCTAAGTTAAATAGCTCTAAAGCATCTGGAGTAAAGTAAATATAAATTACGCCTTTTTTTGTTTTCATATAATGAGAATAAACATAGCCTTTTAATAATAAAGAATCTTCATTAATTTCATATAAGCGATGATAAATCTCATTGGAATTTGCGCCTTTTTCAATCAAAAAGGCTGCGTAATTGAACGTTTTTACGGTAAGAGGTTGATATTGAAAGCGGCCTGAATCGGTAACTAAGCCTAAATATAAAGCGTTTGCCCCTGTTTCATTTAATTCCCAATGATTTTCAATAATAAGTTCCGCAATCATTTCACAAGTTGCGACACGTGCGTCATCAATCCAGCGTACAGTTCCAAAGGAATTACCTTCAATATGGTGATCAATCATAATTTGCTCTTTAGCATATAAAATTCTTTGATCTTCCGCGCGATCAATCGAATTAAAATCTAACGCAATCGCCAAACTATTTTCAATAATATCTAAAGCTATTTCATCCATTGGAGAAATCATTTCTAAAAATTTCCGATATCCTGTTCCTACTGCATAAATTTTTTTATCAGGATAACGCATTTTTAAAGCCTCTTTTAAGCCAATTTGTGAGCCATAACAGTCTCCATCAGGATGAATATGTCCAAAAATAACAATGGAATCATAGGCTTCAATTCGTTGAATTAAGGGTTGAAAGTCCATGGTTTTAACCTCCTAGCCTTTTATTATAACATAAAAAAAGCAAATCATGTAAAATGACTTGCTCTTCTCTTTTTATTTATGCTTTTTTAAATCAATTAGCAATCAGCTTTTCCAATGCAACCAAAGATTTCGCACTTTGCATGAACAACTTGACGAATACCTTCTTTACCTGGACCAATAATCTTACGTGGGTCATAGACTTTGCTATCATTGGCTAAAACTTCACGAACAATCTTTGTCCAAGCTTGTTGAGATTCGGTGTTTACATTAATCTTGCAAGTACCTCTTTCAATTGCCATACGAATTTGGAAATCAGGAATTCCGGAACCACCGTGTAACACTAATGGAATCTTGACTAAATCAGCGATTTCTTTCATTTCGTTGAAACCTAATTTTGGTTCACCATGATATGGGCCATGAACGGAACCTAAAGCTGGGGCCAAGCAATCAAGACCTGTTTCTTTTACCATACGAACGCATTCTTCAGGAACAGCATACATAGATTCGGCGACAACGTGATCTTCTTGTCCACCAACACGGCCTAATTCTGCTTCTACAGAAACACCACGAGCATGGGCATATTCCACGACTTCTTTAGTTTGCGCAATGTTTTCTTCTAATGGGAAGTGAGAAGCATCAATCATAACGGAGGTAAAACCTGCGTCGATTGCAGCTTTACAAGTTGCTACTGAATCGCCATGGTCTACGTGTAAGGCCACTGGTACAGTAATGTGGTGATCTTGGATTAAGCCTTTGACTAATCCTACCACTGTGTTCCATCCGCCCATGTATTTAGCCGCACCGCTTGTGCAACCTAAAATCACAGGAGCTCTTAAAGCTTCGCATTCATCCAAAATAGCTTGTGTCCATTCAACGTTATTAATGTTGAATTGGCCAACAGCGTATTTGCCTTCGCGTGCTTTTTCAAGCATTTCTTTCATACTAACTAATGCCATAAATTTAAATCTCCTTTTCTTTTATTTAAAACTCATTATCTTCTGAGTTTTCTTCCTTTTCTTCTTCGTCTTCACCGAGACCTTCTTCTTCATCTTTTTCTTCTGAATCGCCTTCTAACATCTTGTTATATTCGACATCTTCTTCATCGACATCTTCATCAGAAGTCGTTTCAACATCACTATAGACATCATTCATATCAATATGAACTTTATCAAAAGTGTGACGAGAACGTAAGTCCCATTTATTATCACCTAAGGTCACAAAACGACCATCTAAGGATAAATTCGTATAGAATTGACCCATTAATCTTTTAGCAATCTCTTCATCATAGCCTTGAACACGAATAACTTCTTCCCAAATTTCTTTAAAAGAAACTTCTTTTCCCGTGTTAACGATTAAATCAAAAGCAACGTCTAAATTTGATTTTTCACTCATCTTTTTTTCCTCCTATTACATTTCTTTTGGTGCGGATACACCAATTAAAGATAAAGCATTTTTCATAACAATAGATGCAGCTTTTGCTAAAGCTAAACGAGATTTCGTTAATGCAAGTTGCTCTCTATCAATTAAACGACATTCGGTATAAAAACCATGGATTAAGCCCGCTAATTTTTGAATGTACGCAACCATTTTATAAGGGGATCGAGTACAGGCAGCATCTAATACCTCTTTTGGATAATCGGATAGATGTTTCATTAAATCCATTTCTTTAGCTTGTGTTAATAAACTTCCTTGTAACTCGATGTCTATATCACTTGCTAAATTTAATACTTTATAGAGTCTAGCATAAGCATACTGTGCATAATACACTGGATTGGCACTCGATTGCTCTCTTGCTAAATCTAAATCAAAATCTAAATGCGCACTGGCCGCTCTTGCAACGAAGAAGTAACGGACTGCGTCCACCCCAACTTCTTCACATAATTCACGCATAGATACCGCATTACCTGTTCTTTTGGACATTTTATATTCTGCGCCATCTTTAAACAAACGAACCATTTGAATTAATTCAATATCTAAGACATCACGAGAATACCCAAACATCATCAAAGCAGCTTTCATACGGTTAATATAACCATGGTGGTCAGCGCCTAATACATCGACGAGTTGTACATAATTACGTGAAAGCTTATCTAAGTGATAGGCAATATCAGGTAAAAGATAAGTATAACTACCATCCGACTTGATAATGACACGATCTTTATCATCACCGAACATAGAAGTCTTTAAGAATAAAGCACCATCTTGTTCGTAGCAGTATTCTTTGGTATGTTCAAGAACTTTTTCTACGCCTTGATTGGCACGAATGGCGGTTTCAAAGGAGTAACGATCAAAATGAACACCAAAATCTTTTAAGTCACGATCTAATTTTTGTAATTCTAATTCTGCACCATGTCTTTTGAAGTAGTTTTCACTTTCTGGCGTATCGGTTAAATACTTATCGCCAACTTCTTCTTTCATGGTTTTTGCAATTTCAATTAAATCGGCTCCATGATATCCATCTTCCGGAACTTCTACTTGATCTCCAAATAATTGATGATAACGAGCCCGGATGGATTTTCCTAAATTGGTAATTTGGTTTCCAGCATCGTTCACATAGAATTCACGAGTTACATCATAACCAATTTTGCTATAAAGACGGCAGATTGTATCACCAATCGCTGCGCCACGAGCATGACCTAAGTGTAAATCACCCGTTGGGTTTGCGGAAACGAATTCTACATTGATTCGTTGATGTTTTCCATATTCAGAATCACCAAAGTGATCTTCTTCACTTAAAATTTTTGTAATAACATCCGATAAGGATTCCGATTTCATGAAAAAATTAATAAATCCTGGACGCACAACTTCCACTTTTTCAAAAGCACTTTTGTCCATAGCACCAACAAGTTCTTCGGCAATCACTAAAGGATTTTTGTGTAATTCTTTGGCCATTTGCATTGCTACATTGGTAGCGTAATCTCCATGAATTTTTTCTTTTGATCTCTCAATAACAATGCGATCAGTAGAGACATTAACGCCTAATTGTTCCAATGCCTTTTGGATGACTTCTTTTAGCATTAAATCGACAGACATTTATATCACACTCACTTTCCATTTGTTATTAGAAATAACACTTTGCTTTGAAAATATATCATATTTCATATAAATTGCAAGACCTTTCCTATCAAATTCCCTGAGTACAAAGTCTAATTTCATGACATGATTCCCCATTTGATAGCTTCCTTCTTGTTTAGAATGAAGAATAAAAGGAATCATGGCTTGATAATGGGTAGAATGAATTTTAACAAAGACACCACCTTCAATGAACATAAATTTCATCATAAAGGGGCCTTCTTTGGTCTTGCCTTCGTAGATGATTTCGTTTTCATCAATTTGATACGCCTCCATCTCTTGTTCTTCAATCAAGAGTTCTTCATCTATTTTTTGTTCACGTATCATCTTTACTCTTTTCTTTTCCACAAAATCACCGAAATTATTATACTTCAAAAGAAGTATAAAAAAAAGACAAATCATAAGAATAAAACGTTTTTTTGTGTTTACACTACATTTGAGGTGAAAAACTATGAAAAAGATACCCAAAAAATACTGGATTCGTTGGTTTCTCTTTTCGCTTTTCGTATCTTTTATTCTTTCTGTTATTTTCAATATTGCCTTACTTCTTAGTCCTAATTTCTACGCTTATCATGCTGAAGAAAACATAGTGTATGATAGAAACAATCAATTTGCTTTTTCTTTTCACTTCAATGAATATGGTTCTTATACCCCTTTAGAAAAAATGAGTCCTTATATACAAAATGCCTTAGTCGCCTCTGAAGATAAACGCTTTTATAAGCATCATGGTCTTGATTATCTTCGTATTATCAAAAGCGCTTTTAACAATTTAAAAAAAGGAGAAATTAAAGAAGGTGGTTCTACAATTACGCAACAATACGCTAGAACTTTATTTTTATCCAATGAAAAGACTTTAACGCGAAAAATTAAAGAAGCTTGGATTAGTAAAAAATTAGAACAAACTCTCTCAAAGGACGAAATTTTAGAAGGTTATCTTAACGCCGCTTATTTCGGTCATAACATCTATGGAATTGTTGGCGCGAGTGATTATTATTATCATAAACTGCCTAGTGAATTAACTTTAGCGGAAAGTGCGATGTTAATTGGTATTTTAAGCGCTCCTACTTATTATTCACCAGAAACTAACTTACTCCTTGCAAAGCAAAAACAAAGAAATGTACTAAATGCAATGAAAAAAGAAAAAATGATTACAGAACGTGAATATTTTGACGCTTTAGATGAAAATATTCAGTATGATTTTTCTTTTCAAAATGAACCGTCAACACAAACAAGATTTTACTATGATGCGCTTAAAAAACAACTAGAGCAAGACCAAATTACTACTTCTAATTACTATAAGATTGGGCAAGAGATTTATTCTTGTATTGATATGGAAGTACAAAACAAGATTGAAAATATCGTAAAAAGTCATCATTTAAATTCCGAGATTAGTGTGGTAGTTATGAAGCCTTATTCAGGCGATGTTTTAGCGTTGATTGGTGGAAAAAACTATGAGGAAAGTGCTTATAATCGCGCTATTTACGCCGTTCGTCAAACAGGCTCGACTATTAAGCCTCTACTCTATTATTTAGGTTTAGAATATGGAATGACACCTTTAACCAAAATGAAAAGTGAACCCACAACTTTTTATATTAATGGTATTGGAGAATACGCACCTAAAAATGCGAATGAAAAATATGCAAATCGCGATATTTCGATGGTAGAAGCTATCGCATTAAGCGATAATGTCTATGCGACAAAAACGATTTTATTACTTGGTTCAAAACCTTTTGCTCATCTTTTACAAAGGTTTACTTCTCAAAATGTTGAAAGTAATCCTACCATTGGGTTAGGCACCAATAGCATGACACCTTTAGAGTTAGCGAGTTTATTTAATACTTTCGCTAGTGAAGGCGCTTATTATCGTCCTCGTTTCTATCAAAGCGTTGAATCTTCTTTTCATGAAAAAATTTCTTCTAGAAAAAGTACCCCTTCTTTTTATTTAAATAAAGAAAGCGTCATTGAACTTAACTATATGCTCCGCTCCCCTTTTGATCAAGCTTTTAAGTCCTACGCCAATCCATCTTTATTAGAATATGCTCCTGAAAAGAGATTCTCTGCTAAAACCGGAACCACTGATGCCGATCGTTGGGTGGTGGGATATAATCCTAATTATACGATTTGTGTGTGGTTAGGTAATGATGACAATTCTCCGATTCAAGACGGTGCTTTAGCGAAAATTATTTTTAAAGAAATCGCTAATACTTTGATGGAGAAACAAAAAGATACCTTTTATAGCGCTACTGGATTATTACCATTTTATTACCAAGGTAAAAACGGAAAAACATCATATACTTACTACGAAAAAAAATAAGCCAAACGGCTTATTTCTTTTCATATAATAATACAATTGCAAAGGCCTCTATAGCTTCTTTTTTTCCTACGCCATCTACGCCTTCATTGGTGCCAGCTTTAATCGAAACTTGATCAATAAAAACGCCGAGTAGATTGGCAAGATTTTCTCTCATCTTTTGGATATAAGGAAATAATTTAGGTTCCTCTAAGGTAATGGAAAGATCAATATTTCCGATTTCATAACCTTTTTCTTTCATCATCTTGACTGCTTCTAAAACAAAATAAGAGGATTCTTTATTTTTAAAACGTTCATCGGTATTAGGAAAAAAATGTCCTAAATCACCCAACGCTAAGGCACCTAAAATGGATTCCGCTACTGCATGAAGGGCGACATCGGCATCACTATGTCCGTCGAGTCCTAAATGATAAGGAATTTCAATGCCACAAAGAAAGAGTTTTCGTCCTTCTTTAAATACATGGATATCTTTTGCTTGTCCGATTCTAAACATAATGTTTTTCCTTATACATTGAAACGGAAATGCATAATGTCTCCATCTTTTGGAGCATAATCTTTTCCTTCAATTCTTAATTTTCCAGCTTCACGTACCGCTAATTCGGAACGATATTCCATTATATCTTCGTAGGTATAAACTTCTGCTTTAATAAAACCTCTTTCAAAATCGGTATGAATAACACCTGCGCATTGTGGAGCTAACATGCCTGTTTTAAAAGTCCAAGCCCGACACTCATCTTCACCAACCGTAAAGAAAGTGGATAAACCTAATAATGAATAAGCGCCTTTAATCACTAAATCAAGTCCCGAATAGGTAGCGCCAATTGCATCTAAATATTCGCGTTTTTCTTCTTTGGATAAACTTGAAAGTTGATACTCGGTTTCACAAGAAACAGGAATCGCTACAGCATTTTCTTTTTTAGCGATTTCTTCTACGACTCTAAAATAAGAACAACTTTCAGGATCGGCGCAGTCATCTTCCGCAATATTAGCGACATAAATGACTGGTTTCATTGTTAAAAGAAAGAAATTGGCTTTAACGTAACTAGCATCTTCTTTAGAAAATGCAACGGAACGAGCGGGTCTACCTTCTTCTAATGCTTCTTTTAAAGGGCGTAATAAAGAAACTTCATAACTTGCTTCTTTATCTTTAGTAACCCGGGCTTTATTTTCAACTTTGCCTAATCTTTTGTTGACAGATTCTAAATCTGCTAACGCGAGTTCAATATTAATGATATCGATATCTCTAGCGGGATCAATGGTATTTTCCACGTGAATAATTTCATGATTTTCAAAGCAACGTACCACGTGTACGATTGCGTCACATTCACGAATATTGGCTAAAAATTGGTTGCCTAAACCTTCTCCTTGGCTAGCGCCTTTCACTAAGCCAGCAATATCATAGAATTCAAAAGTCGTATAGATGGTTTTTCTAGGATGAAATAAATCAGATAATTGATCTAAACGTTCATCGGGAACCGCAACAATACCCGTGTTTGGTTTAATCGTAGCAAATGGGTAATTAGCGGCTTCTACATGGGAGTTGGTAATTGCATTAAATAAGGTCGATTTACCAACATTCGGTAATCCGACAATTCCTGCTTTATATGACATAAAATGACACTTCCTTTTTCGTTATAAGTATATCGCAAAATGAGCAAAGAAAAAAGTCGCTTTTGCGACTTTTTCAACATACATTAGTTTTAATTATAACTTATGAATGTTCGTAGCTCTTGGACCACGTTCGGATTCTTCTACGTCGAATTCGACCTCTTCGCCTGCTTCAGCAGTCTTATAGGAGTCCATGACTAAGGATGTGTAGTGAAAAAAGACGTCTTTTCCTTCTTCTGTACGAATGAAACCGTAGCCTTTTTCCGCATTGAACATTTTGACTTTGCCCTTCATATCTACCCAAAAACCTTTCTCAAATTTAGAGTTTCCTCTTTTACTTGTAATATTATATTAACACTAAAAATTAAAAAATACTATATTTTTTTATAATTCTATTATTTTTTTGTTTTTTTCGCTATGAAGCTTTCGCTATGAAGGACCTTTGAATAAGGATATTTTATATTTTGTTCATTTCTGGTCAATCAATCAAAAAAAACAGTAATTGTGCCTGACCTGATCAAATTGTTTTTAACAGAACTATGATTTTTCATAAGAAATAACTAGTAGAAAATGTTAAAACAAAGTTGTATCAAAATTGTATCAAGTTTCTTTAAAAGCAATAAAAAAAGCCCATGAATACTGGACTTTATCAAACAAATGGTGGGTGCTAAGGGAATCGAACCCCTGACCTTCTGTACGTCAAACAGATGCTCTCCCAGCTGAGCTAAACACCCATAATAACTACGACTGGTGCCGGCAAGAGGACTTGAACCCCCAACCTACTGATTACGATTCAGTTGCTCTACCAGTTGAGCTATGCCGGCAATGAATCGGCTTATTTATAATAACGAATCTTGCAACGTTTTGCAATACTTTTTTTATTTATTTTTTTCGCCTCATTCTTTCTAACTTTATGAAAACATATTTCTTTAGCAATCTAGGCGAAAGCATACACTGTTTCATAAAAAAACAATATACCAAAGAGTGGAGGTATTTTTATGTACTATTTTAATCCTTATATGGAAAGTTATCCGGAAATGGTATCTTTAGAAAGAAAACGTCCTGACGATAGTTTCAATTCTTTATACTTTACGCCCGAAGAAGCCTTTAGCAGAGGTAATTTAATTAAATCACAATATGATCCTTATCGTTCTTATCAGCCCAGTATGCCCATGGGAAAAGATGAAAAAGAAAATCTTTTACTCTTAATGATGGTCTATGGTGGTATGTTACATGACCTCGTTTTACTTCTAGATGTCAACCCAGAAGATAAAACCGCCATGAGTTTATTTAAAACTTATAAAAGCAAATATTTAGAAGTCGAAAAAACTTATTTAGAAAAATATGCACCTTTATGTCCAATGCACTCCTATGAAAAAAATGGAGCGTTTGCGTACGTGAAAACAGCCAGTCCATGGCTTAAAATGTAGGAGGTTACTATGTTTAAATACGAGAAAAGATTACTTTATCCTGTAAATATCACCAAAAGAGATTTAGAAATGGCAAAATTCATCGTCACCCAATACGGTGGTCCTTATGGTGAATTAGGCGCCGCATTACGTTATTTAAATCAACGTTATACGATGCCTGATGAAAGAGGAAGAACCTTATTAAGCGATATTGGAACTGAAGAATTAGGCCACGTAGAAATGATATGCACGATGCTTTATCAATTGACCAAAGACGCTACACTTGATGAATTAAGGAAAGTTGGTTTAGATAAACATTATGCTGAACATGGTTTCGGCTTATTCCCTAGCGATGTAAATGGTGTTCCCTTTAGTGTTGCTAACTTAGGCGCTACCGGAGACTGGGCGGCGGATTTAGAAGAAGATTTAGCCGCCGAAGAAAAAGCCCGTTTAACTTATGAACATTTAATCGATTTAGCTACCGATCCCAATGTCATTCAAGTATTGCTTTATTTAAGACAACGTGAAGTCGTTCACTATCAACGCTTTAAAGAACTATTAGAAACTTATAAGCGTGAATATAAACAAAAATAAGTAGTAAAAAAAGCCCTCAATATTGAGAGCTTTTTATTTTAACAATGATAGCAGAATTCCACTCTTCTTAAACGATTTCTAGAGATTTGAAAGAAAAGATGCAATTCTTTTTCGTCTTTTTTTAAGAGAATCTTAACACAAACAGCCGATGACATGATTTCCATAGGAGCGTCTTTAAAATCTCGAATGACGTTCAATGTAGATTCTAAACTTGCTTCTTTTTTATCTTCAATAGAAAAGAAAACCGTGTCTTTGGCAATGGAATGATACATCGTTTTTTCTTCATTATTCCAAATTGCTTCTATCCAATCTTTTGCAAATTGTTCGTTATTCATTTTATTGCCTCCAATAAGGATCATGTTGATCAATTTCTATTTCGTCTTTTTTCTTCTCGTAGAGATAAAATGTGCCTTTAAAGAAGTCTTCATGAAAATCTTTTAAAGTCATTTTAGCGTGTAACTGTTCGTTTTTATAAAGCACATAGCCATCGCCTAATGAATAAAAAGTAACAGGTCCACCGAAAGAAGAAGACACTAAGATTTCTCCTCTTTTTAGTAGTTCTAAAGCATCTTCATAGATTTCAATTTTATCCACACGAATCTCCTACTTTCTAATTTTTTATTGTAATAATTGTTCGAGTTGGTCGACTAATTCTTCCATTCTTTCGGTAACCGCTAAGAAGGTATCCATTTTGGTAAAGTCAACGCCAGCTTCTTTGGCTTGGTCGACTGGGTATTTGGATCCACCACTTGATAAAAGTCCAATGTAGCGATCAAAAGCGCCAGGGACATTCTCTTTTACATTCTTATATAATTTAAAGGATGCCGCAAAGCTCGTAGCGTATTGATAAACATAGAATGGGGTATGGAATAAATGAGGAATATAGGCCCAAACATATTGTTTGAACTTTTCAGGAACAATATTTTGACCATAATATTTCTTATAAAGACGAATCATAATGTTCGAAAGTACTTCGTGATCAATCGGTTCATCTTTTTCCATTAAACGAGAAACTTCTAATTCATATTCTGCAAATAAGGTTTGACGATAGAATGTACCCATAATTTCATCAATGGATTTTTGAAGAAGCATAATCTTCTCTTCTTTTGTCACATCTTCAGACTTCATTAAGTAGTCTAATAACATATGTTCATTGAATGTTGAAGCAATTTCTGCTACGAAAATCGTATAACCTTGTAAAGTGGCTGGTTGAGTTTGTGAATACATAGTATGAATGGAATGTCCAGCTTCATGGGCTACGGTAAAGACATCATCTAAAGAACCATTGTAATTTAAAAGAATGTAAGGATGTAAGTCAACTTGGCCACTTGAATAAGCACCACTTGCCTTACCTTCTTGTTCATACACATCAACGAAACCTTCTTTTAAAGCTTCATGGGCTTTATCTTGGAAATCTTTTGGACAATTTCCAATACTAGCAAAGAAGAGTTTTTTTGCATCTTCATAAGTATATTTCTTAGAAGAACTCGCTAATTCCATAAAACGATCATAGGTACGATGCGCTTTTAAACCTAAAGCTTTTTTACGTAATTTCAAATATTTCTTTAAGGCTTTATTTTTACTTCCCGCTACTTTAACAAGATTAAAGTATACAGAAGTAGGAATATTGTTGTTAAATAAATTCGCATCTAAGATAGAAGGATAATTTCTCGCTTTTGCAATGGATTTTTCTGATTGCATGACCAATTGATAAATCTTAGCAAAAGTAAATTTGTTTTCATCATAGGCACTGAAAATCGCTTCGAATACTTTTTTACGATCACTCGCTAATTTTTCTCCCGCAATTAATGAACGCCAATTTCCTTGGGTAACGGTAACTTTTCTTTTACCCGATAAAGTAATGGTCTTTGGCTTTTTATCTGCAATCGCAAGTGTATCATATAATTCACTACCAATGCTGGTAAGTGGGCTATATAAAGAAAGTAAATATTCGGATTTCTTATCGAGAACGTGTTCGTTACCATGGAATAATTTTTGCATTGGGAACTTAAATTCATGAAGTTCCTCTTCACTATCCACCCAAGATAAAATGGTTTCTTCTCCAACCGCTAAGATTTCTGGAGAATCAAAGGACATCGCTTCCGATAAGTTATTTAATAAAGCGATAACGCGCATTAAATCTTGTGCGTTTTTCGAATCCTTTTTGTTTAAGTCATGGCGTAAGTGCGCATATTGATAAACTCGGCAAAGTAAAGCATCGACTTCTTTATTGAGAAGCATATAAGCTTTAAAGCTTTCTTTTTCGTGTAATTTTCCTTCATAGGATGATAATTTTTCGATATATTCTTGTAAAACAACAAGGGCTTTTTCAAAGTCATCTTGTGTTTTAAATAAATACGTTAAATCCCATTGATTCATAATTTTTTCTCCTTTTCATTTTGTGTTTATATTATACACATTTTTCTTTCCTTTGATAAGACATATGATAAAAGAAAAAGGGAGTAAATCCCTTTTATCTTCTTTTTTATTTTTCTACTTCTAATTTTTGATTATCTTGTCCTTGTTTTTTTCTTTCATAAAGAACAAGAAGATAGGCTAAAACCATACCTATAGCGAACAACACAATACCAATCGGTAAATCAATTTTCATATTGCCTTCGCCTCTGCCCCACTTTTGATAGATTTCATAAGTGTCAGGGTTAAAGAACATTGAAATAACAGAACCTAAGGATAAGCCCACAATCATGTAATAGGTTGTGGTTCTTGCCTTTTTAAATAAATACGTTAAGAACTTAGAGAAAGTATAAAGGCCTAATAAGAAGCCTACACCTAACGCTACATAAATTCCAAAAATAGCAGGATTACCTTTCCAATATGTCATATGGAAAGAATCCATAAGGGGTGAGAAGTAACCTAACGCCATTAATAAGGCAGTGGCACTTAAACCTGGCACAACTTGCGTAATTGCAACAAGATAACCAATCACAATGAATAAAAGATATTCCCACCATTCAATCGTAGCGAATTTACTATCCGCAGTTCCGCCCGTTGATTTTTGGAAAAGTGCACTACAAACACCTAAAGCAATTGGGATTAAAACACCTAAAATAAGTAAAGAAATACGAAGAGGATTTTTTTCTGATCCCTTCACTTCATCTTTAACAGCGGGGAAAGCGCCAATCATTAATCCGGCAAATAAGCCAATAACCGCAAATGGAGCGATGGCTAACAATTGTTGAATGCCAATAAATCCAAGAGCGAATCCAACAATTCCTCCAATAATAATTGGAAGTAGGAACATAAAGCAAATGGCAAATTTTTTAAAGATTTTACTCACTGCATAAAGAAGTTTATCATAGAGTTTGAAGATAATAGCAACAGTTGAACCACTAATACCGGGAACAATGACGGCTAAGCCAATAAAGAAACCGAGCAAAGAACTTTTAAACCATGATCTTGTTGTATGTTTTTCTAAAGTAATTTCTTCTTTTTCATCCATAAAGAATTTCTCTCTTTCTTCACAAATATGTGTTGCCTTATTTTAGCATAGTTCTTACGATAAATATATATGATTTATACTAAACATTAAGTAGAACCAAATTATTCTAAAGTCTTGTTTTCTTCTCTAAATATTGATACAATAAACACGCTATCTAAGCCGCCGTGGCGAAATCGGCAGACGCGATAGACTCAAAATCTATTGTCAGTGATGACGTGCCGGTTCAAGTCCGGCCGGCGGCACCATATAAAAAGTAATGGTTTGATATAGTACAAATTGCTATTTCAAACCTTTTTTTGTGCTTTTATTTGTAGTTTACCAAATTTACATAGCAACTCAATTTTAATGCAATTTATCTCATTATATATACTTATTCCATCACACTTTTATTTATATAAATGCTTTTAAATAGTCAATAATTTATTACTTGTAATTGTGTTAAAGTTTGCAATTTTATGCATTAAAACGAAAAAAA
>DLKT01000060.1 GCA_002477825.1 Caryophanales bacterium UBA7581
TCCAAAAAATTAATGCTAACTAAAAGAAATGAGTAAAATCTCAAATTTTACTCACTTTTTCCTCATTTATTGGTAACTTTTTTTCTTAAGAATGTAGGCATAAATGATAATAGATACCATACCCATTCCAACAATGAATAAAATTATGTAAAGATCTTGATGTTCATTACTGACAAAATTGTAGGATGTTAATTGATTTTGCTTGGCTTTATTTGCAAAGAAATTTAATCGTTCTAAATACGTGGTTCCATCGGTAGAGATAATTGCACTTTCAAAGAAAGCTTTATCTTCATCGGATAAATTTTGATATCGTGTTAAGAAACCATTCGCTAAAGAATAGTCTGAACAGAAGTCTGCGTCTTGGATATCTTTCATTAATTGACCAACTTCTGTATAGGTCGTTGTTGTCCCCGCTTCAAAGCGATAAAGTTGAATAAGTAGCATAGTTGCTGATGTATTGGAAGTATATGTGGTGAAACGTGGACTTTGCACGTTATATAAAAAACGCCCATTGCCTGAAGTAGCATTTTGAATGGTTGCCTTCGCATCACTATCAATACTGATTGCCCAAGTAGTAGTTCCATTTCCAAAGGCTACTTTTTTATTACCGGTTGCACCTAATAATTCATCATCTGAATTAGAAAGAGTCCATGCTCCGCTTTCTCCACCTAAAGTAAATATGAGTTCCTCACCATTAGCGTCCATCGTTTTTTTGTCTGAAGAGAAAGTCGCATCAACGGAAGAAAGAAATGCACCTGATAAAGAAGACGCTACTTTTCCTTGCGTGTTTTCTGCTAATACGAGTTTGTCACCTACTTGTAAAGTCGTATCATCTTCTACTAACGTCCAAGCTTCTTCACCTTTTTCGGTTGGAAGTGGCGTAATTTCAAAAGTCTCTTCGCCCGTGGTATCATCTATAACAGAAAGGCCATCAATTTCAATGGTTTTCGTTACATTATCTTCGGTATAAGAACCGGTAACTGAAGTAGATTTTAAAGATAAGGAAGACCATTGGACTTCACTTGTAACATCTTTTTTCGTGTCATCACTATAATTCGCATAAATTGTTAATCCTGCTGGATCAAAAGATTCACCATATTTATAGATTGTTTTAGCTAATGTTCCCTCTTTTGATAAAGAAGTAAATGATACGCTAGGTGTTTCACTCGCTTCTCCACCGACTTCAACATAAGATAAATAGCAACGTCCACTCGATGAAATAGTTAATGCATCTAATTCACTTCCATCTAAACTCACTTCATGTTCGGTTACTGAAGTACTTGAAGAACAAGTAATCGTTTGATTGTTGATGGTAATTGTAGCAGCATCGTTTTTATAGGCCGCTAAACCTAATTTTAAAGTCTTGGCTTTTACTTTTCCTAACGAGGATAAATTGATGGTAAATGAGCCATTTTTACTGCTACTTGAAAGTTTCAAGCCATTTTTTCCCGAATAAACATTGCTTACATCAGCAAAAGAATCAATATATTCTGAGCCACTAGTTACTTGGTTTGCTATAGATGACGTAGATAGCGCAGAACTTTCATCAGCGCCATTTGATTGAAATTCAATACGGTAGCTTTCTATTGCAGGTGCTTCAGTGACTTCAATTCCTTCATACAACACATAATTGGTTCCATACCAAATATATACAGAAGTTGTACCAATAGATAAAGTTTGCAACCCAGTAACACCATCTAAAGTATAACAATCGCTAGGATTCACCACTTCAGAAGTCCCATCATCATAAAGAGCGGTAATGGTTAACCCACTTAAATCAAAAGTATCTCCTTCAACATAAGTTGTTTTATTAGGTGTTTCTGAAACACTGATAGAGTTTACCTTTTTCACATGAATGGTAATTGTTGCTTTAACCGTTTCATCAAAAGTTGAAGTAGCAGTAATCACTGTATCACCTGCTGATATTGCCGTCACAACACCTTTACTTGATACGGTAGCGACACTTTCATTACTAGAAGTAAATTTGGCTGAATTAGAACTTCCTAAAGGTAAAGAAGTAACTTCAAGTTCCGTTGTTCCACCTTCTCCAATAGATGTTGAACCTGCTTTTAAAGTTAAAGAAGTTGGCGTAGCCTCTTCCGTATAACTTGAACATACTGCTTGTGTTGTTGTATTGGTATTTCCCCAAATCTTACACGCTAACGAGCGGTCATCAATAAAAGGATTACGATTCCCTTGAATATCTTGTGCTGCATCATTTCGCTGTATTTCTGTGCTATCAATCTCATATTCTAAATTCCATTTTAAAAGATCAGATAGTTTTCCCATGGTTTTCTTACTAGCAGAATCTGTAGTTGCATCAATTAAAGTTAAACTCGTATCCGCAATCGCGCAATAGAAGATAATACGTGCAGCAATACCACGATATTTTTCTACACCAAAGCTTTCCATAGCGGGATCCCAGCCCGTGTTATTATTCGTTTTCTTACCTTCTACATAAAACGAGCTTCCTCTAGAACCATTTTCCGTCGTCAATGTTGGTCGAGGCATATGAATATCATCTTCAACATTTCCGCCGCCACGTGAATTAGGCCATACGTGTTCACGATTGATATTTCCACTAAAACTGCCACTAAACTTTGCGCTTGAGCCTGAGTAAAAAAGAATTAAATTACTAGAATTACTTGGGTCTCCATCCGTTTTTGGATAATAAGTTCCCATGTTTCTATAGCCAACGGTTTTTGTTCTTTTACTCGAGTTTAAAGTGTGCAAAGCATTGAGTAAACTAGAACTTGTCGATTCTAAATTCACACTACTATAGTAAGATTGGATGGTTGTGTCGTCTAAAATTGGGTCTCCTTTAAGTCCAGTTTGTTTTCTAGGTTCTATTTTAGAATGATCTTTACGATACGTATAAGAACTTCCACATAATAGTAAACTAGAAACAAGCGCGAAAAATAGGAGTTTCCCCTTTATTTTTGCTTTTCTTTTCATAGTTTTTCTCCTCATATGATGTTGGAATATTGAAAATCTTTTTTAAATTTTTCTTATTGTAACACAATATAAAAAAGAAAAAGTAGACTTTCCCTAAAAATATAGAAAAATCTACCCTCGTATTTATTCAATTTCTTCGATTTTAAAAATGTCATTAAAATTAATTTTTTCCTTAACAATAACTAAATAACGTTCTTGTTTATCGATTTTAACAACAATACCTTCTTTTTTTAAATATGCTTCATTTTGATAATAAATAATTCGAACAATCATCCCTTTTTGAAGATGATTTAGTTGATAAGAAAGCTCTTCTTCTTGATCTGATGATAACTCTTTCTTTTTTATTTTTACTTTTTCTCTTTTCCGTAATTCTGCTTCTAAACCTTTTAATGATTGGAAAGGCAAGAATTGTTTAGCTCTTTCATTCACCATTATGTCCTCCTATTAATTTATTTCTTTTGGGAGTCGTCGCTTTTTCTTCAAGGTTCATTCCTCTTAAAATCGCATTTTTACCGAATCTTTCTTTAATCTCTATAATAGCGAGTTGTGAACGATGTTCTTTTTCCTCCTCTTCTTCTTCAAATAAATCATATGTTTTATAAGACTCATCGACAACGTGACCAAAACTTATACCAAGTTTACGAATTAAAGTATTTTGTAAAACAATCTCATAAAACAATTTCTTATAAGCAGATAAAAGTTTTCGATAAGAGGAAGTAAAACCATCTAAACTACGATGACCTTTAGAGTAGGGAATCTTTTCATCCGCATACCCAATAGAAAGATGAATTGAATTCGTAACCATATGCTTTTTTACTAGTTCAAGGGTTAAAAGCTCCACCATTTCTTTCATCGCTAAAAAAGCATCTTCTGTTCGATAATTTTCAAATAATACTTGTCCACTCGATAAAGAGTGATTCTCACGAACATATTGATGAATGTCTTGAATCGTACAGCTTTCTCTTCCCCAAGCATGGTCAATTAAAAACAAAGCATTAATACCAAATTCTTTATATAATATTTTTTCATCTAAGTGCGCTAAAGCATACATATCCGTAACATTATACTTCAATAATCTTTTGGCTATTCCTCTTCCGATATTCCAAAAATCCGTAATAGGCTGATAGTGCCAAAGTGTATCTTTAAATATTTCCTCATCTAAATAGCCCATATAGTTCATGGAGGTTTTAGCGACAATATCTAAAGCAACTTTTGCTAAAAACATATTCGTTCCAATTCCCGCGGTAGCGCGAATTCCTTTTTCCTTCCAAATGAGATTCATCAAAAATTCTGCCATTTCCATCGGCGTTTTTTGATAGAGTTGAAGATAAGAAGTAATATCTAAAAAACATTCATCGATGGAGTATACATGAATGTCTTCTTTGGCAATATATCTTAAATACAGACTATAGATATCCGCACTATATTCAATATATTTTTTCATTCGTGGTTTTGCGATAAGATAAGAAAGTCCTTGAGGAATTTCAAAAAGTCGGCAACGATTTTTAACGCCTTTCTTTTTTAAACT
Source organism: Caryophanales bacterium UBA7581 (assembly GCA_002477825.1). Lineage (GTDB taxonomy): Bacteria > Bacillota_I > Bacilli_A > RFN20 > CAG-826 > CAG-826. Next base: position 4,484 of record DLKT01000060.1, read on the forward strand.
ACTCGAAACCGCTAAACAAAGCGCCCCTTTTCCTCTTGTTTCATCCGCAACCACTAAATCGGTGGTTAAAGAATTTAATCCTCTTTCTACACATTCTACCGAAGCATAGAAGGATTTCAAATCAATACAAAGGAAAATATGTGATTTCTGCATCATTTTTCTCCTTTCTATTTTAGTATAAGTTTTTTATTTTTCTTTATGCAATCTTCGTTTTGACTTGAAGATAGAATATTTCTAAGTTCATACCTTGTTTTCCACTTGCATAATAAGGCTTTGAAAGATAACGCACTCTTACGCAGTTAAAGTCTTGATTATCTAAAGTAAACGTCATCTGGTTCGCGTTTTCTTGAGAAGTTGCGTATGGCTTTAAATCAGAAAAATAGCCTAGTTCTGCATCTTCTTTTGTGATTTTATGTGCATAGGTCTTTGTTTCTTTTACCATATATTCATCATTTTCTTTCAAAAGAAAATCAACCGCAAAAGAAAAAGTTTGATCTATAAATACTTCTCGGTTCTCTATATTATTAAAACCTGTTGGTTGAAAAATAAGCGTAACTTCTCCTTGATTTATTGATTCAAAAGTTGGCGTTCTTACCATACCAGAACCTGATGCACAAGTTTCATCTTCAATTAATCGGATACTATTCGTGCCAAATTTAGAATTCCCTGTCATCCATCCACTTTGAAAGAATTCAAAAGAATCATCCTTAGAAGAAAAACTTTTTTCGACTAACACAGTTTCTTTTTCACTTACTTCACTTGTCGTAATGAGTGAAGTTACTGATGAAGGCGTTTTTGTGCCACAAGAAACCATCATGAAACAAAGTAAAAATAAAGGTAAAAATGTTTTTTTCATTATATTTTCTCGCTTTCTTTTAAAATACGGGTAAAGCATTTTAAACAATAATCTTTTAATTGTAAGACGACTTCATCAAATAACCCGGTATACCATGGATCATCGACTTCTTTTGAAGCATGAACGAAGTCGGATAATAACATTATCTTATGCTTATCATCTTGAGGAATGACGTAGCGAATTGTCCGTGTATTATAAGTGTCCATCAAAAATATATAGTCATATTCATCATAATCTTTTTGCGTTATCTGTTTCGCATGATGAGAAGAAAAAGGAATATGCTGGCGGGTTAATGCCTTTTTCATCGGTGGATAAATATCATTTCCCTCTTCTTCCGTTGTAGTAGCTCTAGAAGAAATTTGAAATAAAGATTCTTTATTTTTTTCTTTTACAATCGCTTTAAAAATATATTCAGCCGCTACCGAGCGACAAATATTACCATGGCAGACAAACAATATTTTAATCATCATTCATTTTCTCCACTTCAATTAAAATTCAACTTCCATTCCATCATAAGAAATGAGGAAATGATGTTTAGAGGCTTCTTCTACTAAATCTTCATACGTCGATTGCCCGTTATGGGAAAAATGGTTAGAAATACAAATGGTGTTTTCATCCGCCATACCTAATTCTTTTAATTTTTCTACAAGCAAAACATTCGTTTCTAAGCACATATGATTATGTACCCATCCTTTTTGTAAACCGCCTGTACAATCTAAGGAAAGTAAATCAAACTTTCCAAATTTTTGGAGTTGTTTTAAACTTTTTTCACTTAAAAAGCCACTATCATGGCAGTATAACATTTTCTTTTCACCATCAGAAATCGCATAAATAACAGGAGAAGTCATACGTGCATGATCCGCACGAACCGCCATCACGTCATAACGACCCACTTTAAAAATTTTACCTAATGAAAGAAGATGCACTTCACTTACGGGCTGCATATACCAACGCTCAAATACTTTTTTCATCTTTTTATAGCCCGAACGATCGGCATAATAATGGAGTCTCATTTGATAATCATGAGAATAATCCGTTCTTGCCTGTTCCATATCTTCTACGTAAAGATGATCAGAATGACTATGCGTAATTAAACAGTTTTGTATTTTCATCCAGTCAAAATTATATTTCATGTAATGTAAACTCGTATCAGGTGGAAAATCAATTAATAAATCATCATTCACCAAAGCTTGGGAACGAGAACGTAAATTTCTTCCGCCTAATTCACGGGCTTTTTTACATAATTCACATTGGCAAAACAAAGATGGAATTCCTTCATAAGCCGCGGTACCTAAATAACGTAGTTTCATTCTTCGTCACTCTCTCTTTCTTTTTTATTCTATCACGATTTATTTTGGTTCTCTATATAAAGAAAAAAGACGTCCTTTTTTTAGAGCGCCTTTTCAACAGTTATTTTAATTTACATTTCATCGGTTCTTTCACTTCAACATTTTCTTTTGAGTGAATAACGATTTCTGCGACATAGAGAATGCGAGCCTTTTTTACATCATCACGTCCATGGAAGAAATAATACATATGATCACCTTTATGAATAATCGTTCCATGACCGGTAGAATAAAGATGTTCTTCCTGTTTTTGATGGATAATCGGGTTTCTATCATACTTTTTAAATGGACCTAATGGAGAAGAGGAAAATGCAATTCCTACGCCATAAAGCGCATTCTCAAAGCAGTTACATGAATAAGTAATACAATAGGTCTTCTCGTGATTTAATTCTCTTACAAACGTTGTACTACCTTCGGACCAACGACGATTTCTTAAATGCTTTGTTTCATAATCATCGATATGTCCATTCTCCCAATCTTGTGGTTCTTTTTGATAATTGATGATTTCGACAAAACGGTCGCATCTGCGCGTATGATCTTCGTTATAATCAACATAACTTGGGCGAATTGTTGGCATCATTTTAGCTTCTTTATCAAACCACCAATCCGTTTCAAGTTCCACGGCAAGAATATTACTTTCTTCAATAAACTTCTTTAATTTTTTATCATAAACAACGTTATGATAGCAACATCTAGAATAATATAAATAAATTTTATCTTCATCGAAGAATAAGTTCACGTCAATGGAAGAAATATAAGTTCCCTTGGGCGCTTTCTTCAATAAATCTTTGGGATTCTCTGAAGTAAAAACATTATCGCAAATTCGATCAACATTACAATAATCCTTATCATATGGGAAATATTCGATAGGGTGATTTGCTAAATTAATGAAGGGTCCTTCTGGAGAAGAAGATACCGCTACACCAATTTTTGCACATTCTAAGTAATGAGGTTCTTCAAAGTATTTTTCAACTAACTCATCTTTCACTAATGCACTATAGAATAAGTAGTAGTGTTGATTATTTGGATTGTAATAACATTCAGGTGCCCAAAACCAATCCTTTCCCCAGTTGTTTTCTTGGTTGGTGTCTAAAGCGTAACCTACATGTTCCCATTCAATTAAATCTTTTGATTTATAAATATAGAACTGAAAATTGTTTCCCGTATTGCTCGTTGCATAGCAATAGTAGTATCCGCTTTTTTCATCAAATAAAACGTAGGGATCTGCACCTATAACATTCATAAATAACTCATTTCTAAATTAATTCTGCGAGTGAGAAATAATTTGCAATATCTAATTCAGAATTAGCTTGATTGGTTTTAGAGAAGTAATGATCTGTAGCAGTTTTTGTTCCTGATGTTTTGGTTATATTATTGTAATCAAAGCATAAGAACATATCTTCTGGATCAATGCCTAAGTCGGTATAAGAAATATAAAGTTCAAGATCAAAGCCATTAGAAGCTCCGCCTTCCTCAACATTGGTTAAGCCTTTGGTGGTAACGCGGTAGCTATAATCTTCTAACATCTTTTGATAAACAAGATTCTTCTTTTCTAGTCCTTTATCTTCTAAAGTTGTACCTGGTTCATAAACTCTTAATAAGTTAGCAGCGCTTAAGCATAATGTGACTCTATTTTCCGCATCATCTGTGCTAGCTACAAAGATTCTAAAGTCATCGTTTTGTCCTTTTTGGCCCATGTCACCTGAGTGCCAGGCTTCGCCATCGGTCCAAAGATCATCATCGCCCACTTTCGCAGCGATATATAAACCATTTTCACCTTGTGCTACATAGATTTCGCCAATACCTTCAACGGTGTGTTTCTTCATATTAGCATATTCGGTAAGATGACCATCGACATAAGGTTCATTATTAACGACAACTTTTAAGGTGCCATTAAAGTCACCATAGACTGTGGTAGCTTTAAATGAAACGGTTTGTTCACCTAATTTGGTTTCATCATAATCGCTCGTATATGCAATTTTAATCATACCTTCCATATCATTTTCAAATGTTGCTTTTATATATTTTGGAAGACTCACTTTTACGCCTTGAGGAACAGTAATCGTCTTATCTTCAAAAGTTTTCACTTTACGATAATCATAATGAGAAATCACTTCTGCGGCTAAGCGATTGCCTAATTCCATATTGCTTTGTGCACCAAAGTGCCATGGTTCAAAGGTATTGGTATAAAGACCTTCATTAGAAACAAAGGTAGTGTTATCTACTCTATCCGCAATGGTCTTTTGAATTTCTCTAAGACGATTAGAGTATTTTGCGCTATTCGTTAAAGCTTCGGAAATAACAAATGGCATCGTGTTATCTTCAACATAGCTACGTAAATCTTGAATAAAGTATTCTAAGGCTTTTTCATAGATTTCCATATTCACGTCAAATTTAGCGTCTTGTTCACCATGGAGAAAAACCGCACCATCAATAACGGACTCAAAACCTTCGTCGGATAATTGTTGAATCGTTGCGTCAATTAATTGATATAAGTTATTGGTTAAAGGTCCTGTTTGTTTTTGGGTTTTTTCGTTAGTTCTTACTTGGTCTAAATTTAATTTTGAACTTAATTCTTCATCAGCTAATAATGATTCAGAATACCAGTGATCAGTAAATGTGGATCCACAAGCGGTATATTTTACAATAACCGACTTTCTTAATTCGCCATCTTTTAAATAACGACTTCTCATGGTTTCCCCCATACCTAATTCAGGGCCAAATTCAGTTCCACTATCACCATATCCAGGCTCTAGTTCATCAATTTTAGCACGCGAGGAAATCGTTTCTGGAATTTTACTTAACGCTGGCATCGTTAAGCCATCCGCAATAATATCGACTTCATCGTTTACTTCTTTTTGCTCATCAGTTAAATGAGAATTAAGGGCTTTACCTCTTGCTCCGCTTTGTCCTGTAAGAATAATAAGGTGTACTTTATTATCTTCTGGAGGTACATTGATCGTTGTTGGCGTTGAAGAGCTAGATGCTCCTCCTCCGCCACAAGATGCTAAGAGTAGAAGAGTCGATAATGCAAATATTGTATTTTTTTTCATAAGTTTCTTTCTCCTTTTTAAGCGATAAACTTTACAAGTTTATTTAACGGGAAATTGAATAAAATTGCAAATGGTGAAAAAGAATAAAAAAAGTAAGATTGCTTGAAAACGGTTACTTTTCTAGCAAAAAAAGTAACATAAAACAAGTTTTAATCTTACTTTTTTATAAATTTGTTACAATAAAAATAATGTTATTTTTCTACACGTTTGAGCTGAATTAGTAAGCATCTAAATTCATCAAACCAATCTTTAGAGAAATTCATACCGACTTTTAAATAATATTCGCCTTTAAAAATTTGTTGATCATAGCTATTCCAATAATAAGCTTCTGGGTCTAAACCCTGTAAACGAATAAAGCGATAACGATCTCCTTCTTTTAACAAATTCATCAATAGGAATAAAGAAGATTTTTGATCTTTGCTTACGGATTGAAGCCCTAAAAAATTCGTTTCATTGGGTGAAGAAATATGATAAAGCGTACCATTTTCAATCACGGATTGATGGTATTCTTTATAGATTTTGGCTACCTCACTTAATTCTTCTATTTCTTTTTCACTCAAGCGATTAGGATTCATTTCATAGCCATATGTGCCAAATAAAGCAATCTGCGCTTTGGTTTGATATGAAGTAATTGGATTGGCATTCGCATGCGCTCCCATGGTGGATAATGGATAGCCTAAAGAGGTGTTATATTGAATGAACATACGTTGAATTGGATTCGATTCATCACTACACCAAATTTGTGGGCAATAATATAGAGTTCCTAAGTCAAAACGACCGCCACCAGACGCACAGCCTTCAAACATAATATGCGGATATCTTTCAATTAAACGAGAAAGTAAGGAATAATAGCCTAACACTAAGCGATGATAAATTTCGCCTTGTCTTTCTTTACCATAAGCATAGGAATATGTTTCATAAACCACACGATTATAATCCCATTTAATGTAATCAATTTCATAAGCATCTAAAATCTTCACCATTTGTTCATAGATATCATCTACAACTTTGGGATTAGAAAAATCTAAATGGAATTGATGTCTAGCAATGGTTAAAGGATTGTTATCTTCTCTTAAAATGCAATGTGGATTATTTTGATAATAATCACTAAGTGGATTCACCATTTCTGGTTCAAACCAAATGCCAAATTTCATGTTTTGCTTGTGGCAATGTTCAATAACGCGATGTAAATCTACTTTCTTTTTGTTTACATACCAATCGCCTAAGCCATCATAATCGTTATCTCTTCTTCCAAACCAGCCGTCATCTAAGACAAATAGTTCAGAACCGATTTTTTTTGCATCATCAATATAAGAAACAATGGAATCGGTGGTGAAATCAAAATAGCAGCCTTCCCATGAATTAAATAAAATAGGTTTATAATCCTTTTCATAAGGATAGGTAATTAAGTTTTCTTTAATAAAAGCGTGGAAGTTCTGTGACATTTTATCCACGCCACAAGAAGAATAAGAAATCACGCATTGTGGAGTAACAAAAGATTCATTCGGATTTAAAACCCATAAGAAATCTTCATCATTAATACCATAAGTAATATGTAAATTATGGAAATAATCGGTGAACGAGCGCCATTTAAAGTTACCGCTATAAATCATGTTAAAGCCAATGACTTCACCTTGATTCATCGTTGCAGTTTTTTCCATTAAATATACGAAAGGATTTTCTTCATGAGAACTTCTTCCATAATTACTCGTAACTTCTTGAACGCCATCAACAATATCGTTGACTTTATAGTCTCTTTCTTTGGCCCAGCGCCCACTAAAATGAACGAGGCGATAATCCATACTCGGTAAATCTAATTGCATTGAGAAAGCACGCTCAATTTGTACTTCTTCTTTTTCACGATTGATAATTTCAAAATTCTTCACTAAGATATCTTTATCTTTATAAATCGTTAAAAAGTATTTTACATAAACTTCGTGATTTCTTTCTTTTAAAAGAATTTCTAGAGTCTCAGCATCATCATGATCAAAAGCATGTGGCATATCTTTTAAGGGTTGAATACCTTTATATATACGATGTTCAACATATAAAAATTCAGTAATACGAGAACCATCTTTATAACGAAGAATAATGGGGGCTCCTCTTTTATCAATAACACCATGACTCGATAACTCTAAAAGAGCGTAGTTACTTTTAAATTGATCCGCAAAAGTCTTTTCTTGATGATCTTTATCATCATAAAATTGCGTGGAATTATTATCCACATTTGCTTTACGAATGGCATCTGCATTACTTATCTCACTTAAATAAGGCCCAAAATAAAGTTTTTCTAATCTTTGCTCTTGGTTTAAATAAATATAATAACTTATGCTTTGATTCGTTAAATGAAAAATTCTTGCTTTTTCGTTAAAAGTTATCATGCTACTTCCTCCTTTAGCATTTCCACAATTTCTTTATAACCCTCTGTATTCAAATGTAAACCATCTTCATAGAAGAAATTCGTACCATTTTTTTGATATTTCTTTTTTAATCGCTCGTTTATATCTAATATGGTTACCTCGTCTTTTGGGGCTTCTTTTTTTAATAAGGCATTCCATCTGGCTACTTTAACTTTTTTCGCTTCAAAAGCAGGTGATTCTGTAGCGGTAAATACATAAAGCTTTGCTAGTGGATATTTTCCTTTTAATAGCCGAACAACGCTTTTGTAGTTATTAAATATTTCTTGGTTAGAAATACAGGAATGCGTATCATTCACGCCTAAATGAATAAATACTCTTTTTGGTGCTTTGTCTAATTGAATCTTTGGCACATATTGAATCCAATCACTGAATTTCGTTCCCCCTAATCCAAGATTTAAATGGGTTTCTTTAGGATAAGTTTCTTCAAAAAGTTGATCCGTAAATTGGCGATAATGCCAAAATTCAAAATAGGAATCACCAATAAATAAAGCCTCCAATACGGATTGGAAAACGTAAGCTTTAAGTTCTTGATAAAAAATATTATCTCGTGGGCAATATTCGGTTTCCATTTCTTTCGTATAGCCTTCTAAAAGTTTATCATAGTCGAATTCGCCAATATAAGGCCCTACTTTTGTTAGTCCATCATAAAACCCTTTTACAAAATGAGTAGGTTTCCCTGTTTGATCAATTAAATAAATAACACCATTTCCATAAATCCAGTCGGTTTTACGATAATCAAAATTTCCCATATAGCAAAGTATTCTTTGATTAGGAAGGCTTACATTTCCTAAAAAGGAATTTGCAAAGTCTTGTCTACCTATACCTATTTTATTATAATTTTTTCCATCAAAAATAAGCTCTCCAACATAGATAGAACCTTCATCGTAACGAACCATGCCAAATCCATGCGTTCGTTTTTTTTCTTTGAATCGCTGATAATTATCAGGCATGAAAAACCAGATACCTGATTTACCGAAATAGTAATTTTCAAAGACTAATGGTTTTTGTCTTTCTTCTTTTTTCGCCATATTTTTTCCTTTTTGAAATATAATGTGATTATATTTCTATTACTCTTCCTTTTCATTTGTATTATATCATTAAAATCCATGAAAAAAATATTTCATCTTTTCCTTTTCTCATTATTTTTAATGAAAAAAGGAAGTGCTAAAGGGCATTAGCACTTCCCACAAACAAGTTTTTATAGAACTATAAAGCCGTAGTAGTTAACATATCCACATAAGCATCACAAGACGCCATCAACACACCAACCGCACCATTTAAATTGCCAATATTAGAAACAACGGATAACGCTAATTGGTCATTAAAGTAGGCAGAATAGACATTTCCTTCTTGCACTAATTTTAAATTAGCCGCTTTTCCCATAGTGTAACTAACTGAGGCACTCTTCAATAAATAACTATGATTATAATCCACGTAGCGTAAATATAAGGAAGAGCCATCGAATTCAAGTCGATATCCTTGGAATGTGTTATTGTTATCTCCACCATCAGCGTCACCAGGATAGTTCTTCGCATAATTCTTAACGTTTAATAATATAGAAACAAAGCCATTGTTTGAAATGCTTCTCAATGTGAAATCAGCATCTAAAGAAATATTTGAGTGATTGGTTTTCGTCACAATACCACATGATCTTTGATTATCTGAATGTATTCCTTTATTAGAAAGATTGAGTTCATTTCTAACATAGTAATCCTTCAATGAAAATTTAGAATCAAAGACGAGTGAGAAATCATCATCATAAGAGGCATTTTCAAAGTAAATCTCACTAAAGCGTACTTCATCACCTGTTCCATAAATAGAAACATAATGTTGTCCTTCATTGATTTCTATATCATCAATTGTCAAAACGATATCGCCATTTTTTAAACGTGGTGTATCACTCGTAATCGCATATTCTTTAATATCTCCACGATCAATACGGACGCCTATTTTTTTGCCAATGCTATTAGCGGTAAGACGCATATTTAATGCATATGTACCACCTTCTTGGTAAACTCTATAAGTTGCGCGATCACCTTCATTAGCTAATAATAAATTATAACTATTTTGGCGAATCATATCGGCATCTTTTTCTACTAATTCAAGTTCAGAGCCTTTTGTTAAATAAGAAAGTTTTTCATCATATGCATTAGCTAAGATAGAATAACTATTGAATGCTTTTTGGTCACTAGAACCCATACCTACATTAGAGTAAGCAATATAACCTACTTCCTCAAAGCCATGATTCTTTTCAAAGCCGATTTTTCCACCCTTGAAATAAAGGTCTAAACCACTTTCTTTTTCAATTCCATCAAAATAAAGATTTACTTTTCCTTTATGGTGTTGTAAACGGAATGTATGTAAAACATCTGTATCGTATTCACGAAGTAATGTTGTTTGATGTCTTTTAGTTTCTTTACCATCAACTACTTTATAGATTGAAATTTCATTATTCGCAAATTCCATATAGGAATAGTTTTTATCGTTGATGTAAGAGAAAATCATTTTTCCTTCACCAACCGTATTAAATTCAACCGTAAAGGTTTCGTTGGAGCCTGAATCTGTTAATAAGAAATTACCATTTTCAGTTAATCCATCCGTACCATAGTTTGAGAAATCACAAGCATCTAATCCTAGTACATTTTCCGTTTTTACATCATTGGCCACCATACTTGAACCATTGAATGATAAACGAGAGAAATTTAAGTATCTTTGTGCATTACTTTCAAGGTTATGATAGGCAATGTAATAGCTATCCATATCTGGCCCTAAAACCATGCAGGAATGGCCTAAACCATAGAAGTCATCAGCGGTAGAAAGCAAAAGGCTTCCTTGTGATTTATAACTACTGCTCTTCATTAAGTCTGAGCCTTCTTTTAAATAGGCATAATCAACACGATAACTTTTAGAAAGATAGTGTGTTCCGCAATAGGTAAAATAATATTGACCATTGCGTAAAAGCATATAAGGTCCTTCATCCCAGTTACCTACAGTACAATTTGATAACTTCATCATTTGATTGGAATTATCGGCATTCTTTTTAACTGTTTTCATATCATCTTCCATGGCATAGACTTTTAATCCTGAACCATAAAGATAAACTTCTTCATCCTTATCAATGAAATAACTTCCATCAATAGCAAGACCAATATTTTTGGAAATACATGTAAATGGGCCTTCTGGCGAATCACTTTCAAAGACGTAGTGTCCATTTCCGCTTGGAGAAGCAATTAAATAGAATTTTCCATTACGATAAATAACTTCAGGGGCAAAAGGTGTTGCATCTGCTGGCTTTAAATTAGATGAATCTTCACTATATGAATAGACATAACCTTCTTTTAATTCACCATTATTTACAACTTCCCATTCAATCAAGTCAGAAGATTTGTATCCTTTAATGAATTTGCCATTCGTTGTGGCATATAAATAATACATACCATTAAAACGATAAACAAATGGATCAGGAACTTCCGTACTGCCCGCTGCCGAAGGTAATCTCGTTTTATTATCAAAAACGTTAATATCATCAAAATATTGAAAATCACTATCTGGCGCTAATACAGGGTCTTGCTCGATATATTTATCGGGATCAATAACTTTAGACCCCGTATTACTGTTAGAAGGATTGACATTTCCTTGGCAAGAAGCCAAAGACATAAGCGAAAGGGCAAGAAGCAATATTTTTTTATTTGTTTTCATATTCTTTCTCCTTATTAATATCCAAAGACTCTAATTTCATTTAAGTGCACTTCCGAAGTTGTATTAAATCCAATTACAACGCGAGAGGCAACAATATCATTGAAATCAAAGACAAAGGCACTGGTAGGGAAGATAAATTCAAGTTCATCTTTAACATAGCTAGATGGGAAATCAGCATCTAAAATAGCATTTCCATCAAAGAAATTTATAAAATCAATCGAGCTTAAATAGTAGTCGTAGAATGCAGAGTTATAAACACTAATTCCTCCGATATGATATTCTTTACCAAAATCAATTTCAATATAAGAACGTCCAGCAGAAAGTATCACTTCTCTATCTTGTTCTTGCTCTAAGTTATAATGTTCCACAATGTAATTATCATTAATTCTTTCTGGATGAGTAACATTCGTAGATTTCACTTTAGCATTTAAAGCAATATTCTCATAGCCACTAATTTTGGATGGTAAAGGTTGAATAGAATAAGTAGGTCCTTCTGTATATGGAACACCATCTTCATCGAAATAAAGATAATCCATGGCGAACATTCTACCTGCAAAACCATCATTTGGATTGACTTTACCATGGCGGTCTTTATGCGCATGATATCCAATCATATATTGATTGCCTGATTTAAAGAAGCAATGGTGTCCTGTACCAGACATAAATCCATCCCATTGATCAAATACGGTTGTATGCGCCATACCACCAGCATAACCAAATAATAAATTTGTCCAGTTTCCATCTTTCCAATAAGGTTTCACATAGTCGCCTAAAGGTTCTTCAGAATAAGCATAACAGACCGTATAATAACGATCGTCGTAGTGGTTTACTGAATAAGTTAAATAATATAGGCCATTTGGAGATTTCAACATAAATGGGCCTTCTGCAACTTTAAATCCAGAATAAGCTTCCCAAACTAATAGATTGCTTCTTATTGTTTTAGGTGTTGGTTCTCCTGGACGAATTAAGATTTTATATGTATCCCAATTTGGAGTCACTGGGTCAAGCATTTCAACACCAACGATGTATTGCATAATTCCAGTATCATAAATGGAATAATACATATAAATACTGCCATCATCATCAAATAATAGGGTTTGGTCTAAAGCACTTAATCCTAAGGTGTCATTGTGACGGAAAAGTGGTTCTTTAGAACCATCAACCATTTGATTATGGGCATTCTTTCCTTTATAAGGAACAAATGGTCCAGTCGGTGATTCCGAAGTCATAACGTTAATATAACGTAAGCCTGTTTCTTTTGAATTATCACTATAATAAAGCCAATAAAGATCAGCATAATAATACACTTCTGGTGCAAAAAGAATCTTTTGCCCCCAATAGTCATCAGGGGTGTCTTCAATATTCATATATAGTTTATAGTTATTGAAGTCCTCTGTTTCATAACAATCTAGCGTTTTTGAACCGGTACGATCCGTCGTACCATAAACATAGTATTTATCACCAACTTCAATAACAGATGGATCAGGTAAAGGCATGGCTTTTAAATCGTTACGGTACCATTTTGAAGTATCAAAATCTGCCTTTGTTCCCATACTATAATCTTCATAATCCAAATTTGTACTTGTTGGTTTTTGTTGATCTTCTAAAGCTACTTCTGAAGTTTCAACCGTCGATGTTGACTTTGAAGTGCCTGGTTGATCGGTAGGGCCACAACTCACGAGCAAAAGTAATAGTCCTGCAATACTCATTATTTTTCTTTTCTTCATAAAATTATCTACTCCTTTTAACCAATAAAACTTGGTCCATCCAATTCAATGCCATAAGAAGGTTTATACTTTACTTCTTTTTCTGTTTCTGGATCAATATAGGAGACATATGGGAATCCCTTGTCATCCCAACGTAATTTATCCATAAATAAATGTCTGTCACGGAAATTATCATCCTTACTAAAAGAATGGTAGTAAATCCATAAGTCACCTTTATCATCTTTTAAGATGCTATTATGACCAGGGCCAGCAACCTTTTTATCCGAGCTTGTTCCTGCCCAAACTACTAATTCTCCATATGTTTGTCCAGAACCAGATGCGGTTAATTTCTTTCCACTTGCATCTACATAAGGACCTGCAATATTTTTACTTCTTCCTACATAAACTCGATAGGTGGAATTGCTAGATTCACAACATGTTCCTGCACTACCAAAGTAATAGTAATATTCACCTTCTTTGATAATGTAGCTACCTTCATAAGTTGAACCATCCCAACCACCTGGACGTCCTGCGATTAAAACTTTATTGTCATATTGATATTCGATACCGTTATATAAATCCATACCATCTTCGGTTAATTCTAAAAGATATAAACCTTGAAAGGATCCAACAGCCATATAGACTCTTCCGTCATCATCAACAATAACTTGTGGATCAATACAGTTTTGAATTCCGATTTCATCTAAATCAAATAGTTTTCCGTGATCTTCATATGGCCCATCAATATTTTCACTAGTAGCGTAACCAACACCACAGCATTTTCCCCAAGCACTTAAGGAATAATAATAAATCCAAGTATCTCCAATCTTAATTACATCAGGTGCCCAAATACCAAAGCCAGCGCCAGATTCATTTGGATAGATATCTTTCCACCAACCTGGAATATCAATGATTTTAGGTGTAACTAATTCAAAATTACATCCGTCTTCACTTTTTAATAAAACACCACCCGTGGCAAATACATAAAGGTTGCCATCATCGCCTTTAACAATGGAAGGATCCGCGATTCCGCCTTTATATTCGCTTCCAGTACTATAAGTTACCGCTACAGGATTTTGATAAACTTCATTATAATACTCTACTGGTGCTGTTGTTGTCGGTGCAGTTGTTGGAACTTCTGTTGTTGGATGATTAGTTCCACAACTTACTAATAACGTTTCTAAACAAGCTAAAGTTCCGATTAATAATTTACTCTTTTTCATCTTGCGCCCTCCTTAATATCTAAGTTGATGAAATGATAATTTCTAAATATTCCACTTGCGTGGTTATTCATCATGCCCAGTTGTCCAGGCAAATGACGGAAAATATCTTCTGTCTCATAAACCATTTGTTCATTGAGATAGAATCGTAATTTCTTTTCTTCTTTACGAATTTTTAAAACAAAGGTATTTTCTTTGTTTTTTTTCTTTTTCCAAACGACTTTACTATGATCATAGTTTGCGTTAATGATTTGAAACTCATTTTGATTTAACACAAACATCCAGCCCATTAAAGAATAGGCATTTTCGAATTCGTTTGTTTTTCCATAATGAGAAACGTCGCTCACTAAGCCAATAAATCTATCATTTTTTGTAGGATTTCCAACTAAAGTTACTTTGGCTTCCAATTCATAGTACAAATATTTTTCCTTTGTCAAAATTGCATTGCGATCATTTTCAAAATAAAAGCCATTTTCCATCGGTAGATATCGATATAAAATATCCGCGTGCTTTAGGAAACGGTCATGATGCAACATTGCCACTGGATAATCATGTTGTCGAATGAATAAAACTTCTTTTGTTGGTTTTATGTTTGAAAAAGAAATTTTATGCTTTCCTTTTTTCAAAAATAAAGTAGTGATGTAATTCTTTCCTTTATGTAAAGAAATAGAATATTTTTGTTGATTGATTTGCAATTCAATTTCTTGTTCTTTTTCACTTGAAAGAAATACATCGTAATCTTGAGAAACATCCACTAATAAACTTGTTTCATAATGTTTTTTCTTTCTTATGGTATTTGCTAAGAAGAAATTTTCTTTCTTTATCGCTTCTTGATCACTGCTACCATAAGCATGGAAAGAATAAGCTAAATAGGATTCACTGAGTTGATTGTTGAAGAAACCAATTTGACCTTCTACAATCTTTATTTTCTTTTTTAAAGTGACTTCCATATCGTCTAGATAAATAGTAATTCTTTCTTTTGCATATTGAATGCGAACTGAATGAAATACATCTAATCTGTATATTTTTTTTAGTTTTTGAGAAAAAAGAATTGTTTCTTTTTCATGATCTTTCGCTATGATATCGATATGATCTTCAAACATTTGAAGATATTGATATTGATTTTCATTCTCATAGGAAAGAATTAAGCGCACATCTTTTCCTAAGAAGTTATATTCACTAGAGAATCTTTGATTCGGCATTTTTTCTAATGAAAGATAATTTGAAGTTTGAATTCTTTTTTCAAAATAGGGACGTTCCCATTGAATATTTCTCTCAATAGAAACACCATTACATAACATTTGCCCATATGAATCAAACATCAAACGCGTAATATTCAAATATCGATTATGATTGGGCATCATATTATGATAAGCCAAATAATAACTATCTAAATTTGGACCTAGGAATGTCATTGAATGTCCTAGTCCATAGAATTGATCCAAAGTAGAAATTAGTAAAGTGTCCTGAAACTTTAAGCCATCTTTACATAATTTTTTTCCACTTGAGTAATCAACGCGATAAGCATTACTTAAAAAATGTGTACCTGTATAAGTCAAATAATAAATTCCATAACGTTTTAATAAATAAGGACCTTCTGTCCAGTTTCCAATAGATGATTCATCGAAATTATAATAATCATCAAATAAATCGAAATCCGTTTTTTCTTTGCTTTCTTTAAAACGTTTGATTGTAATTCCTGATTCACTTGCTCTTAAAAAATACTTTTCACCATCTGAATCTTTAAAGAAACTTCCATCAATAAGCTCTTGAATATTTCCGTGCCAAGGTTCATATGGTCCTTCTAAAGAAGTTGAACGATAAATGCGATGCCCATTTCCTGAAGGTGAACTTACGATATAGAAATAGCCATTATCATAAGTAAGCTCTGGAGCAAAAGCATGTTTTAAATATTCATCTTCTGCCACAACGCCATCTTCATGAACATATTCCCAATGAATTAAGTCAAAAGATTTTTGTAGCACAAGGCCTTTGTCTTTTGTACAAAGCAAATAATAAAAGCCGTTATGTTTATAAATGAAAGGATCAGCGGCGCCTTTACTAACGCCGCCGTTTCCTTTTCGGTTCATAATATTTTTATAGAATTGAATTCCCTTTTCCATAATTACTTAATGGTATCTCCACTACCGATATCAAAAACAAGCACTTTTTCACCATTGAAGGTTAATTGAATTTCGGTGTGTGGTTTCACTAGAGTTCCCGTAGCAATCTTGGCGATTAAATCCATTCCATGCCATGGAGTGTGAACGAGTAATTCACTACCCATTAATTCAACAACGCCGGTTTCAACTGTGAAAGCCTTGGTCTTTTTAGGATTTGTGTATTCTTCATCAAGATGAATGTGCTCTGGACGAATACCCATTTTGACTGGATGAACACCCGTTAAAGCTTGTTCAAATTGATGATAAAGATTTAACGCAACATCATAAAGATTGTTGATAAAGGCAATATTGACAGAATTGAGGTTGACTTTAATTCCCTTTGATTTGTCTTTACCCTTTTTCTTTTGATAATAAAGCGTTTCTTCTTGTTTTTCTTCTTGTTCAGAGAATGCTTGTGCATTGTGAAGTTTTCCAATATCCTCTGAAGCAATCTTTTCGAAGGTTAAAAGTTCGCGGCGAACTTGAGGCATCCATTCATTTTTAATGTTTTTAGAAAGAACTTTTTCACCATTAATCGCAGTTAATGCACGAATAATTGGCTCAGCTCCTTTATCAACATTTTCTTCTGTTAAATGAATTGCTTGTTGAATTGCTTGTTGATAAGCTAAGAAGGTTTTTTGTGAATTATCTCCTGAGTAACTAGCAAGTTCTTGATTAGCTTTACTTAGATATGCGGTTAGAATATTGCATGCATTAATGCCATATTCATCTTCAATCGTTTTCGTTACTTCAAGAATTTCTTCCATCTTCTTAATGTTATTAATCTTCTTAACATATTCTAAATCATGTTTTAATGCATCTTTTGAATCCGTAATGAATGGCAATAAAAGAGCACTCATTTGATCGGTATAATTGGATGGAACACGTTTTAAATCATCCAATAATTTACGGATAGTTTTTTCAAAATGGTCCATTTCAAAGAAGTCATTCGTGTGGAATACTCCGTCTAAAATCTTTAAAGCATGCATTTTCTTGAAATCTGGTAAAGAAAGCATTCTTTCCATATCAGCAAGTTTTTCTTGATAGAAGCGATCGTGTTTTTCTACAAATTCTTTTCCTAATTTGATTTGATATCCATTAGGTAACACTAATGTACCTTTCTTATAGGTAGCTTTAATAATATTCATTGCTGGCGAACCAATGAAAGTGGCAACGAAAATATTTTTTGGATGAGAATAGATTTCTTGTGGTTCACCTATTTGTTGTACCCAACCCTTGGACATAACTGCAATTTTGGTTGCCATAGTCATAGCTTCGGTTTGGTCGTGCGTAACATAAATGGTTGTTGCACCAATTTGTTCATGAATACGAACAATTTCACTACGCATTTGTACTCTTAACTTAGCGTCCAAGTTACTTAAAGGTTCGTCCATTAAGAATAATTTTGCGTTTCTAACGATAGCTCTTCCTAAAGCAACACGTTGCATTTGTCCACCTGATAATTCCTTAGGACGACGATCTAAATAAGGTCCTAAATCCAAAATGCGAGCAGCTTCAAATACTTTATTACGAATTTCTTCGCTAGTTAATCTTTCTTCTTGGTAAATAAGATTTCCATTTTCATCAAGATAACGGTATTCATCATCTAATTTAAAGCCTTCCGCAAGCATACGTTCATTTTCTTGAGCGATTGCTTGTAGAGCGTCGTTTTTAATTTTTTCTTTTAGAGTAATTCCACCCTCTAAAAGAGTATCAAAAGATGATTCATTAACAATCGGATATTTTAAAATAATATCCGATGCTTTATCACAAATATGTAAACGAGTGCTTACATAGCCCCTGCGTGTCGTGTAATTTAAGTTTTTATCTTTTGCATCAACGATTGCAGCGGCAATTTCGTGTGGATTTTCCATCAAACGTAATACTTCATTCCATGCAACTAAAGTCACATTTCTTTTTGGTTTACGATATTTACGCACACGAAGTGGGAAAGCAATGTTATCATATACTGTCATTTGAGGATATAATGCATAGCTTTGGAAAACCATGGAGATGTCACGGTCTTTACTTGGAAGGTAGTTGGATAAAATTTTATTAATATAAAGATAACCACTTGTAATGTCTTCTAAGCCCGCAATCATTCTTAACGTTGTCGATTTTCCACATCCAGATGGTCCAACTAAAACAATAAAATCATGTTCTTTAATATCAATATTAAAATCATAAACTGCTTGGATTCCATTCGGATAAATTTTGTTAATATCTTTTAGGGTGACAAAGGCTTCGACATCGCCATTACTCACAAGGTTACCATGCTCTTTAAGTATTTTTTTGGCGTCTTTTTCTGGAACAACTGTGCTTCCATCAATTGGCTCATAGCCTACTTTTTCTTCTTTTTCCATTTTGTTTCCTCCTTATCTACTTTCCTTTTTATAACCATTAACTTCTAAACTATCATTCATCTCTTTAATTATAGATGGATCTATTTTGAACTTTCGATCAAAAGTCATTAAACCATTGACCTCTTGTTCTACGTCTGTTAGTTGCGTATAGCAGATTCCTTGTAAGCAACTTGATTTTTGAATAGCTGCATAAATTCTTCTTAAATCCGCCTCATATTCTTCTTCACTGCTGCTTGTGGTATATCCCCAAGCTTTTCCACCAGTATCTTTTTTGAAGGCCACTCCGCCAAATTCAGAAAGAATAATGGGTTGTCCTTCATCTTTGAAACCTGGATTAATAATGAAGCGATTAATCATTTCAAATTTTGTAATCTCTTCTCTTGAAGATAAATCTCTAATAAAGCGAAGATATTTTTCTTTTTCTTCTTTTCCACCATGTCCATAATTATGAACTGTTATTAAATCCGTTTTGCAATGTTCCCAGCCATCATTTGAAACCACTAAACGTGAAGAGTCTAATGAATGAATTGAATAATAAAGTGACATTGCAAAGGCTTGAATTTCTTTATCATAAGGAATGCCTTCAACACCCCAAGATTCATTTAATGGCGTGTAACAAATAATAGAAGGATGATTGTAGTTATTTTTCACAATATCGATCCATTCATTGAGCATACGTCTTTGACTGTAGGAATTGAATCCATAATTGGATGCACATTCTTGCCAAATTAAGAATCCTTTCTTATCGCATAAATATAAGAAATAAGGATCTTCTGTTTTTTGATGAATTCGGCATCCATTAAATCCCATTTTCATCATATAATCAATGTCATTTTCCATGTCTTGAATGGTTGGTGCCGTTAAAACACCTCGTGGATAATAACCTTGATTTAATACAAGTTTTTGATAAATGGGCTCATTGTTTAAAAGTACATAACCATCTTTTGTTATTACTTCTCGAATTCCTAAATAAGAGCGAACTTCATCTTTTAATTCATTTTTTTCATCATATAAACGAATCTTTAAACCAAAGAGGAAAGGATTCGCTAAAGTCCAAATTCGATCATTGACAAAGTCATTGGGTAAATGGAAGGTATAAATAGCCTTCTTCCCTTGTAATTCAAATCGATATGCTTTCTCTGAGCCTTGATCACGGACAATGAATTCAACAGCGCCGCAATCTGTAGTGGTTTCTAAATCAATAGAAACTTGATATTTATCTAATTTCGTTTGAATGTAGAAATCATCGATATGTTTTTCATTAACCACTTGTAACCAAACTGGTTTATAAATACCTGTTGTTCTTGTATACCAAATTGCATGTCCTAAAGGTTCCCAATCTTGTTTACCTCTAGGGATAGAACGATCCTTTGATGGATCAAAACAATAAACAACAATATCATTTTCTTTTTTTAGATATTTTGTGATATCCACTTTAAAGCTACCATTAGAGCCATAATGTGACTTAACAAAACATCCATTTACATAAACTTCACAAAAATAGTCAACACCTTCAAAATGAAGAATTAATCTTTCGTCTTTCTTTAAAGCAATCGATGAAAGATGCTTATGATACCAAACATGGTCATGATATGTAACATCATGTATACCACTTAATTCAGTTTCAAAAGAGAAAGGTACCTCAATTTTCTTGCTAAATTCATGGTGATTGAACCATTTTTGCTTATGACCTATATTTTGATCGTCAAAATCAAAATCCCATGTATCACAAAGAGAGATAAAGGAATCTCGAACAAAATCAGGCCTTGGATATTCATTTCTCATTTTATTCACCTAGCGCTTAATACCCGCGCCCGCCATGCCTTCAATAATTTTGTTTTGGGCAATAATATAAACAATCAATACTGGAACCAAACAGATAACACCACCCGCTAAAGCGGTGCCGACTAAGCTTGCACTTTTTGAGTTGTTAATAATATAGGCCATACCTACTTGTAAAGTCCAACGCTTGCCATCCATTGTTCCATATAACATTTGTGGCCAAATTAAGTCGTTCCAGCCACCCATAAAGCCAAATAAGCCTTGTACGAATAAAGCTGTTTTTCCTAATGGAAGAACAATCTTTCTAAAGATTTTTAGATTACTATATCCATCCATTTTAGCGGATTCAACTAAATCCTTAGGTACGGCTTCAAAGAATGTCTTAATTAAATACATACCGTAAACGCCACCTAAACCTGGAATAATTAAAGCGAGAACGCCCACTTTATGTAGTTTCATTCCAAATACGATACTTTGGTTACCAACTGCAGTTGCTGCACCTGGAATAACCATGGTAGCAATCAAAATGCCAAAGATAACATTGCGATAACGGAAATCTAAGAATACAAATGCGTACGCTGCTAAAGAAGCAACAACTAAATATAATAATGTTCCCCCAATAGCGCTAAAGCAAGTATTCAAAAACCAACGTCCAATTTGATAATCTTGTGTTTTGTTATGAATAATGCCGTCAGGAAATACATTTGTTAATAAGATTTTGTAGTTCTCTAGTGTATAGCCACTATGAGGTCTAAATAATTCTTTAGGATATGCCATAGCATCTTGGAATCCTCTTAATGATCCAAAAAACATAATTAAGAAGGGTGATATCCAAATGATGCAAAATATGGTTAAGAAAGCGAAAGAAAGAATCTTTCCCCAATTCATTTTCTTGTGCTCGCCCATGGCTTTCTTTTTTTCGAAGCCGATGTATTGTTCGATGGTTATCTTGCTTTTGTCCATTTTTCATACGCCTCCGAAATCTTTGTGCCAGTTTTCTTCTCTCTTGTGCAGTACATTTGAATACCAGAAATAAGACCTACAAAGAGAGCAAAAATAATACTTGCTGCGGCTGCTAAGCCATAGAATTTTTCTTTAAAGTTTGGGTTATTCGCAACAATATCCTGAATGAAGTAAATGACTGTAGAAACTTTTCCACCGCCAGGGACTGATGCGAGTTTCGTAAATTTTGGATATCCTGCAGTTAAAACAAAGTTCTGTCCATATAAACCTAAGTAACCAATAATAGTTGTAAATAAGCAAAGGACTAATTGTCCTTTAATTCCTGGAATAGTAACGCTTTTTGTTCTTTGCCATTTAGAGCATCCATCAATTGAACAAGCTTCGTATAAATTCTTAGGAACATTTTGTAAACCTGCGCTTAAAATGATGAAGTTACCACCCCATCCGCCCCATAAGCACATGAGGAAAATAGGAATCCAAGCGTATGCGACATCAAATGTGGTTTTTCCGATTTTAAAAGTAAACCAAGAATCAACAAACCACTGTATGTCAATATTGAACATCTGAGCAAATAAGCCCGCTTGTGTTTTAGGTAAAAAGAATAAGGTAAAAATTGTACCAGCCGCTGTTAAAGGAACAATAGATGGCATATAAATCAATGCTCTAAAGACTTTATATCCTGGCGGTTTTAAATTAACAAGAATAGCTAATCCTAAAGGTAATAAAACCGCGATAGGCACCATGATTAAAGCGAATACAAAAGTATGCAAAAATGAGCGCCAAAAGGCTTCAAATATTAATTTATTATAGCCTCTAACAAACAATATGCGATACCATCTAAAAGCGTTGAATGTTGCCTTCTCTGGAACCGAATAATTAAAGTTTGTCAAGGAAATATAAATTCCATAAAATAAAGGTAAAACGAAGAATACAATAAACGCTAACATGAATGGAAGAAGGAAAAGTATGGTGACACCATACTTTTTCAACGCTCCAATTCTTCTTGACCGTCTTTTAGCATATTCTTCTAAAACGACAGTTTTCTCCATTTTTAAATTCCTTTTTCTTTCTACATCATTTCGAGTAGGGATTCTGCGCCTTCAACTACATCTTTAATAATGGTTTTTGCTTCTTCAACTGTACATCCATTTTTGCTCTTATAAGCTGTTTGTACTAAAGCAACCGCGTCAGCAAGTGCATTAAAGATTGTTGTTTCATAGACAATGCCTTCCATAGCAATAATGTCTTCTGGGTTGCCTAATGCTTTACAGGTAACATTGTTTTCAACCATCTTTTTATAATCATCAGATTCATAAACATTTTTCCAAGCTGGAATGTGTCCAGAGGAGCACCAGTTGGTCAAATTGTACATTTTCTTTTGTTCATTAAAACCTTGAGTATAGTATTTAATAAAGGTTAAAGCAGCAGCTACTTTTTTCATGCTCTTTGCGTGTCTAGTAATAGAAACGGCATGTCCGTTACCATACCATTTATTTGCATTTTCTAAAGAAGCATTTTCTTCTAATGTCCACCAACCATTTGGGTGAGAAGCAACGAATGGTTTGCTATATACTGGATCCGCTGCATCTTCTGCAGTTACGCCTGAAGCATCACTAGCAGTCTTTAATTCGGAGTTATTCCAAGAGCCTTCAAAGGTGTTTGAAGCCCACCAAGGTCCTTCTGTAAACATAATGGTGTTGCCAGATGCAAACATTTCTTGGTTCGATGCACTTTCACCGATGAGCCTATTGTTAAATCTTTCAACTTGGTCTGTAATATAAGTTACAAAGCCTTCGTTTTTGTCAAAGCCGATTTTTGTTTGGCTTCCGTTAATTAAAGAGCCACCATTTGCATATAATGCGCTTAATCCATCTGGGTCAGTAGATTGATGGAAACTTGGGAAGAAAGCATTCTTATCAGCAACTTTCCAAGCATGATTTTGGCCACGGTTAATGTTACGAATTAATAATTCGCCTGCATCTGCTTTGGCTCTAAGTCCTTCTAATAAGCTTTGATATTCAGCACGAGAATTTGGAATAAAGCGTGTGTTATTTTCAAAACCTAAACCATTTTTCTTAATAATGTCTTGACGTAAATAGGTTAAGAATCCATGAGCGTCCACAGGAACTGCAAAACGATGGTCCTCATATTGAGTAACACGGTCAATGTTCTCATAAACATTGCTAAAGTCCATAGGAACGCCTGCTCTGTCATATAATGAATCCAATGGATATAAATATCCTTTTGCTGCATATTCTGTAGTTTTTTCATTGTGCATGAAGCAAACGTCTGGGAAAGCATCATCAAAGTCGTTCTTCCATGTGGTGTCTAATGCAGTGTAATAGTCGAAGTGACCTTGATAAACTAAGTTAATCTTAATTTCGCCTAAATAGTCTTCGTTAAATTGGTCTACGATTGCTTGGAACTTCACTTGATCTGGGTCTCCAATAATGGACCAAACTTTAATTTGGACCTCCTCTTCAAATTCCACTAAACCATCTGCGTCCTTTGTAACATCATCAACGATTGAATCTGTTTCAAAAATTGAATCATCTGGGCCAGGTGGAGTAGACGGATCATCCGATCCACCGCATGATGTTAGACCAAGGCTTAACGATGCTAGTAAAACCGAAAGAGTCATTGTCAATAATCTTTTTGAATTTTTCATTGTTTTTTCTCCTTTCTTACAATTATATTGTAAGTGCTTACACCTTTATTTTCTAAAAAATTCTCTTTGATTTCAAGTAAATGTTTACATTAAGATTAATGCAACTTTTTTACATTTTTTTCTTTCTACTTAAGTTTTAAAAAAGAAAAAACCTATTTCATACAAAACAGGTTTCTTTAAATTGTTAATAAGTTTTTCCTTCGTATTGGTCATCAAAATCGCCTTCATCGATATGCTTTAAATCAACGACATAACTATGGCCAATTAAATCAAGAACACTTGTTTTATAGTGCATAAATAATGTGGAAACATAATTTATGACACTGACGGCGGCTATTATAACTAGAATAAACGCCATGGTTAAAACTTTAGAATTGGCAAAAAGTGGAATAAATATAAAATCATAAATGCCATTGAATGGCGGTAGAAGATACATAAATAGCATAGTGGACATAAAGCCTATTGCTCCTAATATAGAATGTATTAATACAATATACCAAGGTAATCTTTCTCGTTCAGGCACAATCACACCTAATTTCATCACCAAACGACCTATAGTTCTTTCGTCTTTTAAAAGAAGTTTTGGTAATAAAATAGCAAGAAGATAACCACAAACCATGCTACTTAAAAGCGTATAATTTACGAGTTGCCCTTGTTGATTAAAGGCTGCACGATATTCTAGGTAATGTGTTGTATAGTAGGGTTCACTACGGACTAAAAGGATTTCTGCATTACTTAACATATTTGAATAACCCGTATAAAAGGAAAAGTAAACATCTTTTCCGCTATTACCTAAATCATCATTTTCATCTACAAATAGGTAATGGTACATTTTGTTTGCCGCTGCACTCGTTAGCATAGGAACATTCACGCCATCATTATTTCGTAAGAATATTTCTTTTGATTCAAACTGAGTATTATAAACACTATATAAATATTCTAATGGTGTCTGCCCATGAAAATTCACGATTTGCATATCTCCATGATTTACTACATAATTGGTATAAAAATAAGAAATAGTATCGTTATCTAAAGAAGCCTCTCCATAATTACTTACTGTTTTTTCTTTACCTAACAATTGATCTTCTGGAATAACAAAGTCAGGATCTGATGAATGATTATAAGCATGTAAAATTGCACGACAAGCATTTTCTAATACAAGGACATCCTCATCTTTTCTTATTTTCTTTTCTTCGTCAATGAATTCAACAACTTTTGTGTCAGAAAAAAGTTCATTATAATACTTAACTTCTTCTTGAATTTTGTTTTGTGCATTATGGTAGCTTCCACTATTCTTGGTGATTTGGAACCCACCCAAGAAAATAAGATAAGAGACAAAAAACACGATAACAAAATCAATGCAAAAAGACACAAAACGCTTCCCAGGCTTAGCCGGGGAAGCACGTTTTAATAATTCATGAGTTGTTTCAAAGTTGATCTTCATAAGCTCTTTGACTAGTCAGCTGCCCAATCAGAATCAGCAAGGAATCTTACATTTTCAATGCTATTAATTGCTGCACGAACTGTTTCTGCATCTTGTGTAGCAGAATAATTTTGATATACAGCATCAGATTGGAATTGGAAGAAACCACAAGTCGATTTTACTGCATTACCATCTTTATCTGTGAATAGGTAAGGTAAAACCTTCATAGATGCAGCATAGTTATCATTAACCCACATATGGAAATCATAACCATCATGTGCTACTTTCATTTTAAATTTTGTAGCTGCAGTTGAACCTTCTTCAAATTTTGATGTTGATGTAATGGATTGTCCTTCTGGTAAGGTATAGCAAGCATCTGCGTGACGAGCAATAGAATTGCCTACGCCATCATTCCAAGCCCAAGAGCCACCATTATATACTTCGCAGAATCCAAAATTCTTCCAAATATAATTTTCTTTTGAGCCAATTGCAGCATCTAAGAAGAAGTATACTCTATTTTCTGATCCTTCAGCGGCATTATCCATTGCACTAGCAACAATACCAAACTTAGGATATTTTTCATCTTTATAAACTTCTTTAATAGTCACTTCAACTTCTGTCATCCAAATAGTGGAATCAATACCATTGACAAAGTAATCGCCACTTTGCATTGCTTTCGTTTCCACAATACCACCATCTTCTATAAGTTCTTTAGAGAAGTCATCGTCTGATGAAATAGTGGATGTTTCGTGATTGAAATAAACATCTTTAACTGTAATTTTGAAAGAGCAGGTTTTCTTCGTATCTGCAGTTGAAGTTACAGTAATATTAGCAGAGCCACTCTTTAATGCAAAAAGGTATTTTGATTTGTCCGGAATTGAAACTACCTCTGGGTTATCGGACACATATGTGCATTGTTTTTGCTTGTTATTTAATGAAGCATAACCTTTTAATTCATAAAAAGCACTTACTGCCTTTTTATCTCCCACACGTATTTCAAAACTTTCTGATAATGCTGTCAAACTTTTAATTACGCTTTTTTCTTCATTTGAAGTTGGTGCAGTTGTTGTTTGAGGATGATCTCCTCCAGTAGTTGGATCGTTTCTTTTTCCACCACATGAAGCCACGCTAAGTGTACTTCCAAGAAGGAATAAAGCAACTAAACTTTTAAAGATTTTCTTTTTCATGTCGTATCTCCTTTTCTTTTTTTAAATACAATATCATGTTAATGAAATCGCTTTCAGTTGTCAAACAGCAATTTTAACTTTAAAAATTTTGAAAAATGGCAAAAAAGCCCATTATTGTAGGCTTTTTCTTAATTTTATTAGTGATTCAAACACTTTTCACATTATTTTTAATGCTCTATAATGAATACAAATTTAAAAAGAAATACTATATAGTATTTCATGTAAGGAGTTAGACGTTTTCTTTATGTTAAAAGCAATTCAAAATTTCTTTAAACCCATAGATTTAACTAAGGGCAAACCATGGAAAGTCATCTTAATATTTGCTATTCCAATTTTAATTTCTACGATTCTTAATAGTGCTTTTTCTTTAATTAATGCTTTAGTTTTAAAAGTGAATGTCGGCGGCGATAGTGTTACTGCCATTAACTCCACTTCTCCTATCTCTAGCATTCTATTTAACTTTGCTTATGGTTGTAGTAGTGGCTTTGCCGTTATTGCTTCCAATCAGCACGGCGCTAAAGATGATGATGGCGTGAAAAGGTCTTTTTATCATTCCATTTTTCTTTCCTTACTCCTCGCTCTTGTGATTATGATTATTGGTTTAATCTTCTATAAAGACTTATTAAAATTATTAAATATTGACGAGAGATACCTAACCAAAGCAGGTAATTACTATCAAATTATTCTTTGTAGTTTTGTATTTATGATGCTATCTAACTTTTTAGGTAACTTTTTAAGAGCTATAGGTAACTCTTCTATTCCATTAGTTATTTCATTAGGCGCCACATTAGTAAATATTGGTATGGCTTTCTTACTTACTGGCCCTATCCATTTAGACACTAGAGGCGTCGCTTTAGCAACGCTCAGCGCAAACCTATTTAATACCGGCATTACGCTTTTCTATATTTATAAAAAGCATCCTTTCTTACGTTTAAAAAAAGAAAATCTAAAGATTGAGAAGGAAATGATCGGCAACTTATTAAAGATGGGACTTCCTTTAGGATTACAATGGTCTATTCTTTTTGTAGGATCTTTCATCCAAGCACAAAAGGTCAATGGATTTGGTGGCTTAGCCACAAAAGCTGTTAGTTGCTATTCTCCAATGGAAGGCTATTTAACCATTCCTTTAAGTGTTATGGCATCTAGTTTATTAAGTTATGTTGGACAAAATTACGGTGCGAAAGAAAAAAAGCGAATCAAGAATGGTATTCGTGATGTCTTTGTAATCGACATTATTTGCTACGCTCTTATCGTCATCATTGGTTTTATCATTATTCCTTATGTTCCTTATATCTTCCTTCCTAAAAACGAATTGACCGGTGAAGAGGGAAGCAAAATTATGTATTATTGTTCCACTTATTTAAAAATATTAATCCCTTTCTTAATTATGCAAGGTATTGTCCAGATGTCGAGATCTTGCTTACAAGGTATTAAAAAGCCTGTCATTCCTTTTCTCAGTGGAATAGGGGAATTACTTGCTCGTGTTGCTATTTGCTTATTTATTCCAAAATGGATTAATCCTTCTAATCCAATGAGCAATGAATCATATTTAGGCATATGCTTTTCCACTCCTATCGCTTGGGTGGTCAGTGCTCTTATCATGGGTGGTAGTGTGATCTACATTATCTTTATTAAAAATCTTCGCTCGTTAGATCAAATTACAGACATAGAAAAAGAGGCTTGAGCCTCTTTTTTAGAAATACTTTCTTTGATGTAATTTAACAGGTAGTTTTACTACCTTTTTTTCACGTTTCATATTCTTTAATTTTTCTTGTAAAAGCGTGAAGGCTGTATGGCAAATTTCATCATAATCATAGTCAATTGAAGTAATATCCATTAAGCCACATACACGAGTGGATAAACAGTCAAATCCGATAATATGTAAACGTGGATACACCTTTCTAACGTTAGGAATTTCTTTATTTAATACCTTTAAAAGCGTGTACGCTAATTCATCATTAAAGCAGAAGATGCCTAAATAACCTTGGTTAATTAAATTAATCATTTGGCTATTCATTTGTTTTTGATCTAAAATCAAACATTCACTATCAGGAAGTAAGGTGCTCAATGTTTGTTGGAAAGCTTTTTGTCTTCTTCTAGAGCATTCAACATTTGGCATTTTAATATAAACAAATTTATCTAATTTATGATAATTCACTAAGTAGTTAGCGGCTAACTTACCACCTAATTCATCATCGGTATAGATTTCATCAATATAATCTTTGTTGACTTGACGACCAATAATGACGAGTGGAATGTGATTTAATTTTGCGTTTTCAATTACGGAATCTTCAGGTTCTAGAAGCGTAATAATGCCATCAATTCTTTGGGAAATACATTGTTTTAACACATCAAGTTCTAGTCTTTTACTGGAAGCATAAACAATCGTAAAGTCATAATTCTCTTCTGAGAAAATACTAACTAATTTTTCACAAACAATAGAAAAGTACATATTCTTCAAACTATTGACAATAACCGCTACTAAGCGCTTGCCATCCCGTTTAATAAACTGTGAAACATTGTTCGGCATATAGCCTAATTCATAGGCTTTTTGACGTACTCTTTCTTTGGTTAAGTCACTAATATCATCACAATCTCTTAAAGCACGAGAAACTGTATTAATCGATAAACCTAATTCATAAGCAATACTTTTTAAACCTGTTGATCGAGGATTCATTATGATTCTCCTTTCGCATGATTTTAACAATATATATTTTAAAAGAAATCCACTTTATTTTCAAGTTTGTTATTTGAAAAGGATGGCATTACTTGAAAGCATTAATTATAAGCACGCTAAAACAATCCTTTCAATTTTTTTAAAGAAAAGAGAAATGCTAATAATAAACCTACTTTCAAGTTAATTGAGTACCTTCAAATAGGGTGCTAATAAAAATTTGAATTAAAAATATGGATGATGATCTAATTTTGCTAGAAAAAAAGAGAGAGTAAGTTAGAAAAGACTTAATTTCTCTCTCTTTTATATTAATTTTTAGAAATAATTAATCCACTAAACCGACTGCGCCAGTTTTGGCATGTGGACCTTCGATTATATTACCTGTAATCTTTACAGAATTGATTGTATGGGTTCCTTCCATTTGGAATAACATGCCAAAGCAAACTTCCATTTTCTTATCAGTTGGGAAAGCAAGGCTTTCATAGGTTACTGTTGCAAAATTTCCTGCTTCATCGCCCGCTTTTGCAGTAACAATGGTTACAATGCTAACTTTTCCCGTTTCATGTGAGAATGAAATTGTTTGAAGTAAATGACAATTATCTAAAACAGAATCTTTATAAGCTGCGAATCCGCCCTCTTCTTGATTAACAAAGTTATTAGTCCAACCGCCACAGTTTCCATCTTTATTTGCTTGATCTGCTGGGAGGCCTTTTCCGTTAGCAGGATTGTAATATCCCCATCCCCACCAGTCTTGTCTCCAAACCCATTTATGGGTATCATTATTATCAAATTCTCCAGAATCATTTTCAACTTGAACTTGACCAGCCCATCCACGAGCTGCATCCTTATTACCATTCGTACGAATCATATCGACATCTAAGGTAATCGTCCAATCCGCATTACCATTCATAACACCAAGAATAAAGTTGTTGGTTTGCCAATCAGTTTTAGCTGGATAATCAAACACTGTTTTCTTCTCTAAGCGGTTATTACAGCAAGACCAGACACCATCAGCGTAACTTCCTTCATGGTGAGATAAATCTTTTGGTAAAGTAACTTCAACATCTTCATGGCAAGAAGTACATTTGGTTGTTCCTTTTCCTTCTTTTAAGCAAGTAGCAGCTTCCACTGTTGTAATGTTGTTATTATCAATAGTGTGTTTACCATTGCTGGCAATTACTTCAGTTTCAGAATGTCCACATAAAATACAATCACGACGTTTATTACCATCTACTGTACATGTAGCGGCATTTTCAGTATACCAAGCGCCATAAACGTGGCTATCTTCTGTTGGACAAATTAAAGTTTCATCAACTTTAGCTAAAAGACCATCCTCAGTAATCTTAAGATTTTCAGCAAGTTTAGTGCTTCCCCACCATGGACAAGATTTCCACTCTGATGCTGGGTTAGAACCCATAGAAACACCAATGACAGTGTCTTTGGTAACTAAGTTTTCAGTTCTACCTCTATTCATGTCTTCATAAGAAGAGAACACTTCAAACACCATATGGTATTGTCCATTTTCTTCAGCTGGTGAAGAAACATAGAAACCGGTGTAATTAGAGGTTTTATTTCCACTAATCCAACCTTGACCATCCATTTTATCTGGATTAATACCACCGATGATACCATACTTATCAACAAATCTAGTTTCAAAGTTATCATTCATCCACCATTCGTTACTAGCGTTTCCACTCTTTTGAGCATTCACCCAGTAATCCGCGAAGAGATAGACACCTTTGGAGTTTCTAGATCCATAGAAGTCAATGTGTTCATTTGTGCCTTTTAAAGTTAAAGTATATTTATTTTCCTTAACAGTATCAGTCCAAATTAAATCATCCATTTTAGCATCTAATACAACTTTGAATTTTGCATCATCGGTAACTTCAACATTAAAGGTCTTTTCAATGTCACCATATTTTACAGTAATAACAGCATTACCAGGTTTTTCAGTTGCCGTAACTTTACCAGTAGAGTCTACTGTAGCAACGGTTTCATCGCTAGAAGTAAAGGTTAATTTATTTCTATTGTAATTTAATGTGTTGGTTGTAACTCTTAAAGTATAAGATTCATTTAAGAATAATGTGGTTGCATCAAGTGAGAGTTTTAATTCTGTTACTTCACCATACATCTTATCCACATCATCACCAGTTAGAGCTTTGAAATCTTTAACGGTAACGGCGGTCGCCCAGCCACCAACCCAAGCATAGGATGGTTCATCAGCGGCAATACCCATCCATTGAACGTGATTATAGCAGTAGATTTCTTCACCTTTCATTGTGAAGAGATAATAATCAATACCATCTCTTAAAAGGCCCATTCTAAATTCTTTGTTTTGCTCAACTTTATCATCGTTTGAAACGTTGAAGTAACCTGTTTGTCCCCCCCAGTTCCAATCGTTAAGTAATTCGGTTTGAGTAACAAAGTTAAATGCTGTCCAACCTTTTGCTAAGTTGCTCTTTTGAGCATCAACATAGAAGAAAGCATTTTTAAATTTTTCATCAGCAATGTTCCAATAACCATGATCACTTGTACCTGTCATAAGACCGAATTTTGGAAAACCATCGGTTTCATGGAAATCAGACATCATAATGTTAGCTTCTACATACCATTTGGTTCCATAGACGCCATCATAAACCATGGCAACATCTTCAACTTCCGTAGAAATAGATCCATCTGTTAAGAACATAGAAGTATCTAGATTTCCTCTAGAATTGAAGATATCAATAGCGGTATGTACGACTTTGAATTTTACACTATCGAATTTTGTTTTATCGTCAGTACTTGTGGCGGTAATAGTAACTTCTTTGTCTTCCGCAACTTTTTGGAATTTTACTTTTCCATTTTTAACAACCGCAACAGTCTCGTCGGAAGTAGACCAAGTTACTTTCAACTTTTCTTTGCTGGCTGTAACTTCAGCTTTTAAAGTTAATTCTGAACCACCTAAAACAGTCAAATCATCATAGCCTGAGATTTTAACTGAATCAACGGTAATTTGTTCTACCGAAGAAGTAGTAGGTGCTGGTTTTGGACCACAACTTGCTAAACCGACGAGCAAGATTGCAGACAAAGCCAATATAGGCAATTTCATTTTCATTGTGTTTATCCTCCTCTAAATTACCTTTTAATTTCAGTGATTAGAACACTAAAAAATGTTGTAATCGCTTTCATCACTTTCATTTTAATATGAATGTTATGGTATCGCAAACATTAAAAATAATGTGGGTAGCGATTTTTTCCAATTCTTATTTCTGAGACTCCATTGGGACATTTTCAAGAATTAATTGTTTAAATAAATTGTAACCTGCTTGATTAGGATGCAAGCCATCTTGCTCATAATTCGCATAATTATCACCATATAAAGCCATGACATCCAAATAATGGACTCTTTCTTGGGTTTCGCAATACTCTTTCATATAAGTATTACTTCCTTCGTGGCTATCCCATTTAGAAGCAAATCCTCCTGAACAACGTGTGATAGAAAAATAATAAATATTGGTTTCTGGGTAAGCCTCTAAATAGTCTTCTATTAAAAGTTGAACGTTCCGGCCACAAGTTTTCCCCCCTTCTAAATCATCGTCCACATTGTTAATTCCAATATTGAGAACAATATTTTTAGGTTGAACATTTGTTCCTTCTATAATATTGCGACTAATCACACGCCAGTCATGCGTTGTGGTAGCACTGATGCCCAAATTTAATGTTGCATAGCCTGCAAAAGCGTCGCTAAACTTTTCATCTATTCCTGTTTTATTGGCCCAAAATTCAAAGAAAGAATCACCAATAAACACGGTATCTTCTGCCTTCATATTCTTTTTAGCACGATCAATTCTTGAAGTGCCTTGTGATTTAAAGTCAAAATAAGATTTAGCAAATACAGTGAATGTTCCTTTTAAATGTTCGCTTTGTGCTTGCACAGTTGTCGAGCCTTCCCTTAAGAAGAACACCTTGTCATCTTCAATGTAACAAATATCTTCATTCTTTATGGTGTATTCAAACACCTCATCTTTGGCTTCTTCTGGCTTTGTTAAAAATGGGCGGACTTTAATGCCGTCAAAGTCATTATCGTAAACAAAAACATTTTGAAAGGACACCTTCCCAAAATAATCAGTAGGATATGATGAGGTTGTTGGTGTTTCCGTCGTTGGAGTGACGGTTGTCGGTTCTAAAGAAGTAGAATTTGATGTGGGTTTTGTTTCTCCACAACTAAGAAGCATAGCGCTACAAAGGGCTACAAATAAGATAGAATTTTTCTTTGATAATTTCATAGATAAAAAAATCTCCTTTTTATCTATAGTATTTTTTTAAATGTTGAAAATCAATATCTAACTCTCCATTAAAAGTAATGTTCTTTATCGGTTCACACATCATCCAAGAGTAGCTTTTAAAGAATTCATCTATATCTAAATCAGGATGTTTTTCATGTATCATTTTTTGAAATTTTTCGGTGTGAATTACCTCTAGAATCGGTGTTGTAATATCCGGTTCTTGTGGCATTTCTTTTCTTTTTAAAAGGGGAATATTTTTATTTTGTTGAACTTTTTCTCCATGAATTTCAATTTCTAATGTGGTTAAAACTTCTTTCACATTTTTAGCAATATAAATTTGATATTTTCCATCTTCAATTTTCATTTCGTCAGAAACAACATCATAAACGGCTAAATCTTGATAGAAAACTTCAATTGTAATTTCTTTTTTGAAATTTCCTAAAATTTCTTCTTTAGTAATAGCTTTTAATTCTTTTAGCGGACGATAAACAACGCTATCACGTTTACCTACATAAATTTGAATTACATCTTTAGCCGTAAAGGAAGAAGTATTTTCAATCGTGAGTTCAACTTTGAATGACTTTTCTTCTTTTCTGAGTTTGTAGTTTGAATAAATAAAATGAGCATAGGATAAACCTTCACCAAAGTGATAGTTAATTTCATTGTCTTTTTGTTGATCGTAGTAGCGGTAACCAACAAAAATATCATCATCATAATAAGAATAATAAATAGGTCTTTGGATAAAATCTTTATAAATCGGATTCGCCTCTAAAGAACGAATCCAGGTTTCGGGTAAGCGTCCACTTGGACTCACTTTTCCGTAAATTACATCTCCTATTGCTTCATACATGCCTTCACCTGCTAAATAGCCGATTAAAATACTTGAAGCATCGTTTTTTAATTCATCAATATTAATCACAGAACCTGTAACGACAATAGAAGCATAAGCAATATGATGTTCTTTTAAGAATGATAAAAGTTGTTGTTGTTCTTTGTGCATCTTTAAAGAACCACGATCCCAACCTTCACTTTCATCTTCTTCATATTGTCCTAAGAACACTAAAACTTTCTGATATTGATGAATGTATTTTAGTAATTCATCTTCATTTAATGTATATTCATTCTTTCGATAAGCTTCTACATAATCAA
Source organism: Caryophanales bacterium UBA7581 (assembly GCA_002477825.1). Lineage (GTDB taxonomy): Bacteria > Bacillota_I > Bacilli_A > RFN20 > CAG-826 > CAG-826. The sequence goes on from DLKT01000060.1 coordinate 39,423, forward strand.
AAGGAATATTTTCTTTTAAAAGCGCTTGTAAACAGCTAATATTTTGGTGTGTATTTACCCAAGCGCTTCCTCCACCCACAAAGCGAGGATGGCTTGCAAAATAACCTAACACTAATACTTTTTCTTCTTTGTTAAATGGTAAATAATTATTTTCATTTTTTAATAAAACAAAAGATTCTGCCGCTAATTCCCTTGCTTTTTGATGGATTTCATCAAAATCATAGATAATTGTAGGTTTTTCTTTTTTGGCTAATCTTGACACTGTTCTTGTAATTTCTTCCGCTCTATTTTCAATATCTTCTAAAAAGAAATCATGATGAAACCCTTCATCAATTTCTTCCATCGTTCGTTTAGAAATCGGCATTTCCACATCTAAACCTGTATGAATGGTTTTCCCTTTATTTACGACCGCGGTCCAGTCACTAATAATTAAACCTTGATAACCGAATTCTTTTCGTAATTTCTTTTGAATTAAATAATCGGATTCATTAACATATATTCCATTCACCCGATTATAAGAAGTCATTAATAAACTTGGAGAGGCATGTTGAATCACATAATGAAAAGCCCATAAATAAATTTCATTTAAAGCACGATAAGATACTTCACTTGAATTCGTCAAACGGAAGTATTCTTGGTTATTACAAGCATAATGTTTTACGCAGCTTGCTGCACCATTATCCTCTAATCCTTGAATATATCGACTCGCTAAAAAACCCGTCAAATAAGGATCTTCACTAAAATATTCAAAGTTTCTACCGCATAAAGCACTACGTTTAATGTTGATGCCTGGCGCTAAAAGGACATCGACTTTTTTACTTAAGCAATCTAATGCTAATAAACGTCCATTTTCATAACAAACCTCTTGACTAAAAGATGCTGCTAAAGCAGCAGGTGATAATAAACACACGGTTTCTAATATAGTTTCTTGGGCACTAAAATCATTTTTTACTGGTTTTCTGACTCCTAAAGGTCCATCATTTACCACAATAGGACGAATATCTTTTTGATAACAGCCAATTTCCCAAGCGTTTAATCCTTCAAAATAATGATAATGTGCATAACGTTCTTTTTTATCCATGTTTTTTCCTCGTCACTTTTATTATACATAAAACCAAAAAAGAGAAAAGAAAAAGGATAGCATAAATACTACCCTCATCTTACAATTTAAAATCATTTACGAACATATCTTGTATTTTTTCCTATGCCTATTTTTGAAATTTTATTCTCTCTTACCATTTTAGACAACACAAACTCTATAGTTGTAACCGAAACATCTGGTAAAATATCGCTAATTTCTTTTTTGGATATAGGAAGAATACTATTTAAAATAGTTGCTTCAACTCTAGTTGTTTTATTTATTTTTTTACTATTCAAAGTAGCAAATCTTTTATCTAACTCTTTATAACAAGTAAATAAAGTCATAAGAAAATTATCAATAAAATAAGCATAATCATTTTGATTATCATGCCAACCTTCTGATGATTTTTTTAATGCTTCATAATAATATCCTTTGGTTTTATTAATTTGTTCTTCAAATGAAATATATTTTCCTGCATCAAATCCAGCTTTATATAGCAAGAGTAAGGTCAACAATCTAGACATTCTTCCATTTCCATCTGAAAATGGATGAATGCATAAAAAGTCAAGAACTACACAAGGAATCAATAATAATTGATTAACATTAGGATTATCTCTAGCATCCATGTATGCCAAAATTAATTGTTCCATTGCTTTTGGCGTCTCACTTGCGGAAATTGGAGAAAAACGAACTTTTCGTGTTCCATCTTGCCTTATTTCCATAATTACATTGTCACTTGTTTTATATTTACCAGCGACGCCTGGCTTAGCTCTTTGCAATAAAATTTCTTGAAATGATAAGAGATTTGCTTCAGTTATACTCAAATCATCATAATGAGTATGAATCATATTAAGAACATCTCTATAACCCGCTATTTCTTCTTCGTTATGATTTAATGGCGCACTGCTTTGATTGACAATGGCTCGAATTCTTTCGTCAGTAGTGATAATTCCTTCAATTGCATTGGATCCTTTTACTGATTGAATAATAGCTATTTTTTCTAATTCGGTAAAAACCTTTGGATATTCTTGTTTTCTATTATCATTGTTACTTTTCATTGCATAAATACTAGTTAAAATATTAATTAAATTAGCTGGTAAATTTCCAACTTCTAAAAAAGAGTAATCAAATTTTCTCATCTATTTCGCCTCTTTCTGCATATATTTTATATTTTTTTATGCAGAAAAGCAATTTCTTTGTGCATAAAAAATGAAAATTTTTATGTAGAATAATTTATTGCCACAAAAGATTTTTTTGAAAGGAAAAAAAGTATTTCATTCAACTGCACTTGCTAGACAGATTTTTGGATATAGAAAAAGGTGACTTATAAGCCACCCTCTTCTAATTCAATTTAAATCAAGAAAATCAATGTGTTTTATTTTCTGCATATTTTTTATTATTTTTTATGCAGAAAGAAAGCTATATTATGCAGAATCTTTTCTCCGTTATTTAGAGAAACGATATTTTTTAAAGGCTTTTAATCCTTCAAATACAGCGGTTTCGCCTAATTCATCTTCAATGCGAAGAAGTTGATTGTATTTAGCCATACGATCGGTTCTAGAAGCAGAGCCTGTTTTGATTTGACCGGCATTGACCGCGACACTTAAATCAGCAATCGTGGTGTCTTCGGTTTCACCACTACGGTGAGAGACCATGGTGGTATAACCATTGGTTTGTGCCATACGAATGGTATCTAATGTTTCCGTTAAAGTACCAATTTGGTTGACTTTAATTAAAATGCTATTTGCAACATGGTGGGTAATTCCTTTTCTTAAGAAGTCACGATTGGTAACGAATAAATCATCGCCGACTAATTGAATCTTTTCGCCTAACTTAGCAGTTAAAAGTTCCCAACCTTCCCAGTCTTCTTCGCCTAAGCCATCTTCAATGGTAATAATTGGATATTCTTCCACCATTTTTTCAAACCAAGCAATCATTTCTTCACTGGTCTTAGAGCCTTCTTTGCTCTTCTTTAAATCATATTTTTTGGTTTCTTTGTTATAGAATTCACTGGCTGCTACATCCATACCTAAGAAAATTTCTTTACCTGGAACATAGCCTGCTTTTTTAATAGCCTCCATAATGAGTTCAAGTGGTTCAGTATTACCATGTTTACAACTTGGAGCAAAACCACCTTCATCACCAACACCGGTTTCATAACCTTTTTCTTTTAAAACGCTCTTTAAGCAATGGAAAGTTTCAACTCCTGCTCTTAACGCTTCTTTAAAAGTTTTAAAACCTGCTGGAATAATAAAGAATTCTTGGAAGTCTACTGTAGAATCTGCATGGGCACCACCATTAATGACATTCATCATTGGGGTTGGTAACACTTTAGCATTAGGACCACCTAAATATTGATAAAGTGGTAAGTTATGCGCTTTAGCTGCTAATCTAGCACAAGCTAAAGAAACACCTAACATGGCATTAGCGCCTAAATTCGATTTAAATGGTGTTCCATCTAGGTCTAATAAGACTTGGTCAATTGCGGCTTGTTTAGTGACATCCATACCCACAAGTTTTGGAGCAATAATTTCATTAACATTATGAACCGCTTTTAAAACGCCTTTCCCTTGATATCTTTTCTTATCTCCGTCACGAAGTTCAAGTGCTTCGTTTTCACCCGTAGAAGCACCACTTGGAACAATCGCTCTTTCTTTCATTCCGTTATCAAGCGTCACTTCTACTTCAACGGTAGGATTACCTCTTGAATCTAATACTTCTCGAGCATAAACATTTTGAATGTTATACATAGTTCATCATTCTCCTTTTCTGAACAATTTTATTATTGTCCTTTTTAAGAGAAATACAACAAATATGCTCAAAAATTTACTTTGTAAATTACTTGAAGAATTGCGTGGCTAATAGCTGATGTTTTTTAGGGAACATTTTCACTTCATTCATCATCATTTGTTCCCTAAATTTTGCTTAAAGAAAATTTCTAAAACATAAAATACTCTAAAGTTAAGTGGGGATAACAAAAATAAAAGACCTCTTTAGAGTTAAAAATTATTTTCACTCTATCGAAGTCTTTTTATACAATTTCTAATTAATGAATGACATCAAAAGAAAGCAAAGCATTAGCGAATAATTTTCCTAATTCCACCATCGCTAGTGAGTCGTAGTGGCAGTAATCAATGCCATTATCCGGTTCTTTATCATAGGAAAGTTGATTTTGAATTGTATCAATGTAGTAATTATTTTCTTCATCTAACAAAGCGTTATTTTTCTTTCCTTGATTGATGATAGAATAATTTTCCCAATATGGGGAAATGCCACCAGAAACGAATTTAATTTTGTTATCGCCTTCTTCAACATAATAGCTAAACTCTTCTCTTAAATCTTTGATAAGATTCAGTTCATTACTTTCATATTGATTCGCGTAATAACCACCATCGGATTCACCTTGCATCCAGCAAATACCTTTTATATAGGGGTAATAATTTTGATCTTCTAATTCACTTAAACAGGAATGAATATAATCGACCATACCGGAATAAAGGACACCTACAGGTAAAGTTTCGGTTGAACTTGAAGTCGATAACCAATCTCTTTGAAGCGTGGTTCCTCCACTTGCGTATTTAATGATGAATAAATCGCGTTCAAATGTCTTCGTTTCAAAAACTTCATTCATACCAATCTCGGGGCCAAATCTTTCAAAATCATAACCCATACCTAAACGAATAGAAGAAAAGGTTTTTGATTCATTTAAATGGGTAGGTTGCATGGCATTACAACGGAATTTGATTTTGGTATTAGAACTATGTGCTTCAAAATATTTATTAAATAAAGTTTCATCTTTTTGCATTAACATCCGATTCCAAGTATTACCTTCCGCATTGGATTGTCCGCATAAAATAATGACATTGGCTTCTTTTACCATTGGTGTTTCACTCGTGGTAGGCACGCTTGAAGAAGTCGAAACGGGTGTATTCGAACAGGCACATAACATGAGTGTCATAAGAAGCACTGAAAATATATTATTTTTTCTTGTTTTTTCCATTTGTTTTTTTCTCCTTTAATGATGAACCGGTTCCATCTTAGAATGATAGGGATAAAGCACTAAACGCTCATTACCATCGAAGGTATTTGGAGCATGGAAAGTCATCATTTTTTGACCGTCCTTTTCAAATACCATCGCGTGACCTCCATCTTCACTATAAATCGGTTGATCTTCTTGAATCCAAGGCCCTTTGATAGATTTACTATGGCATACACCAATGGCGTATCCCGTTTTTGAATAGCTCGACCATATCATTTCTAAACCATCTTTTTGTTGAATGATAAATGGGCCATCGGTGACATAGTTATTTTTTCCTTGAAAGGCAATCGGCCATTTAGCGTCTTTTGCTGAAAATAGAATTTTCGGTTCACTAACGGGATGCGTTAAATCATCCGATAATTGCATTAAACAAATCGTTCCATTTCCTATTTGAAGCCATTCGTGACAAAAGATAAGATAAGGTATTCCATTTTCTACCCAAAGGGTTCCATCTAAACATTCCCAATTTTTAGGCGTAATTGCGTGTTCGGTTAAACATGTAAATTCTCCGTCTGGACGATCAGAAACAAAGATTTGGGTTCCTCTACAACAATTGTCCGCTTTACAAGAGGCAAACAGATAGTACTTATTTTTGTATTTATGCATTTCTGGCGCCCAAAAATCTTTATTACCCCAGAAATGAGAATTTCCTTGAAAAATGATAGTGGGTTCGGTAAATTCTCCTAGATCTTTCGATTTATAAACAACAAATGAAGGATAAATCTCATCCTTTTTTTGATAGGCCGAATATAGATAATAGACTCCGTTTTCAAAATAAATAAATGGATCTCGAATATAAAGATCTTCTTTCTTAATCATATAATTTCACCTTCTCAGTTTTCTACCTTATCGAAGGTGATAACAATAGTTTCAAATTCTTCTAGCCATTTGATAAGATTAATGCCTACTAAACGTAGTTGTTTACCTGAATAAATCTTTCCATCTAATGAGTTTTGATAAAGTGTTTCATCGTCTAATCCATCGAATTTTAAGAAACGAGATAAGTTGCTTTCTCTTCTTTTATTAAAGAAAAGTGCAATGGCTTTTTCTTTATTTTTCGCTACACAAATCATGGACATATGATTGGTTTCATAAGGAGATTCCATCCGATATAAATCACCATTTTGAATACAATCTAAATGATATTTTTTATAAAGATCTGCAATTTCGTTAATTTGTTCAATATCTTCTTTATTTAAGTTCACTGGATTCATTTCATAACCATATGTTCCAAAAAGTGCGATTGCGCATTTTGCATAATAAGGAAGTAACGCACCACTAAAGGCATGAGAACCGATGGAGGATAATGGATATCCGTAGGTCGAAGCGTAATTAATGAACACTCTTTCGACTGCGTCGTTAGAGTCACTCGCTTGAATTTGGGGACAATACGATAACATTCCCATATCGAAACGGCCACCACCGGAAGCGCAGTGTTCAAATAAAATATTCGGATAACGTTCCACTAGCATACCATAAAGACGATAAGCACCTTCCATAAAACGATGATACACTTCGCCTTGATGCTTTTTATTTAAAGTGGTGGAATACACTTCACTTAAACAACGATTGAAGTCAATTTTCACATAATCGATAGCGTATTGATCTAATAAATTACAAATTTGGGTATAAACATTTTGCACCGCTTCTTGATTCGTCATATCTAAGACGAGTTGATGTCTTCCTAAAGATAGCTTAATTCCTGGTAAACCTAAAGCATATTCAGGATGTTCTTGATAGAGTTTCGAGTGAAAAGAAATCATTTCCGGCTCTAACCAAATACCAAACTTCATGTGATTTTGGTGACAGGTCGCAATGATTTTTTCTAAATCAATCTTTTTAGGATTAACGGTCCAATCTCCTAAAGAAGAAGTATCATCATATCTTTCACCAAACCATCCATCATCTAAAACGAACACTTCGGTATTTAAAATTTTAGAATGTTCGATAAAATCACAGATTTTTTGAGTATCAAAATCAATGGTCGCGCCTTCCCAAGAATTAAATAAAATACCACGGTCGATGAAGGCATAAGGAGAACGAATAATATGTTGACGAACAAAATCATGTAAAGTTCTTGATAACGCGCCTCTTCCTTCATCAGAATAAGCCATAATGACTTCTGGTAAATATAATTTTTCATTTTCATCTAAACAATAGGAGAAGTCTTCTTCATTGATACCGAATAAAATACGCGTTGAATTCCATTTACTCACATCAACTTCAAAAGCAAAGTTACTAGAATACATTAAAGAAAATGCATACGCTTCTCCATCTTTTTCATTGGTGTCCGGCCTTTCTAAGAAAAACACTGGATTTTCATTATGGGAAGTAAATCCATAATTTGATTGAATTCTTTCTTTTCCGTCATGGAGTTTTCTTCGACATATATTTTTTTCTTTACACCAATCCCCATAAAAATGCGTGAGATAATAATTGTCATCGGGTAAATCTAAAGTCATGGAATAGGCTTTTACGACATGGAAGGAATTTTTTCCTTTATTTTCGATATAAGCACTGCGTGTGATGACATCTAAATCTTCAAATATAGAATAGAATAAATGAACATAAGCTTCACTTAATTCATCTTTTAAAACGATTTCTAACGTCATACATTCTTCATCTTTTCCAAAAGAAGAAGGAAGGGTTTCTATTCCGGGTTTTCCTTTTAAAATTTGATGAGATACATAGGTAAACTTTGTATAATTCGTATTTAAATCAGGTTTATGAATGATGATGGGCGCTCCACGTTTATCAAAACCACCATGGGTAGGAAGTTCCATCATCGAGAAATCTTCGTAGTAATGAAAATGAGCCCATGGCACCATTTTTTCAGAATTGGTTTCCTTATCTAAATATTGCCATCCCCACTCTCCTCTAGAAGTGAGATTTTGTAAATCTAAGTTTTCTAAATAGGGGCCAAAATAAAAGTGTTGAAGATAATTAAAATCATTAATTCCTAAATAATAAGAAATTCTTTGGTTAAATAAATGAAAGTATCTTTCTTTCTCGTTATAGTAAATCAACATAGTTCACTTCCTCTATTCTTGTTATTTTTTGTCCACTGACAGGATCAAATAAATGTAATTTTTCCATATTCACTTTCAGTAAAATATGGGCACCTGAACGAATGATATAATGGTTCGGTACTTTAGCAATTAAATCAGTAGATGATAAATCTGAATGCACATAATAGTCACTACCAATGAGTTCCACTATCGTGGTATTCACGTCAATACAAGAGCTTTCTAACTCTCTAACTAAAGTTAAATCCTCTGGACGAATACCAATTTTCACTGCATGCGGGCCTTTTAAGTATTGTTCATAGGTTTGAATAATCTCTTGAATTTTTTGCTTTTTTTCTTCCATCGTCGTTGGAATACTTTCGACGGGCTTAGTGCCACTATCCTTATTTTGCGTAAAGGCTTTAAAGGATTGAATCTTTTGTAATTCTAAATCGATGACACTATCTTCTTTATCGCTTAATATTTCTAAAATACGTTTAAGAATTTTCGTCATCTTTGCTTTAGCAAAAAGGCTATTTTCTTTGATATCTTCTAATGCATCTAATTCGTCTTGTACCTTGATAGCGACATCTTCCAATAATTCATCGATAGAGAATAAAGACGTTTCTTTTAAAATCTCTTGAGCATCCTTAAGTTCTTTGTTTTTCATTTTTAAAAGAAGATTCTCCACTTGCTCTTTCACTTTTAAACTACCTGGATGATGGATTCTTTTTAATAAAGTTTTCCAAAATTCTAGTTTTTGTTTATAAAATTCTTGGTGTTGATCTTCTATTCTTTTTGCGTACTCCAATTTTGTACCATCTTCTAAAGTAATGATACCTTGATTATAAGTTCCACTAAAGATATTCATCGCTGGTGCCCCAATAAAGGTTGCGACGAAGAGATTTTCTGGGTTCATATAGATTTCTCTAGGGGACCCAATTTGTTGAATCCATCCTTTGTTCATAACGACAATTTTCGTAGCCATGGTCATGGCTTCGGTTTGGTCATGGGTAACATAAATCGTAGTGGCTCCAACATTTTTATGAATACGAACAATTTCACTTCGCATGGACACTCTTAATTTCGCATCTAAATTACTTAAAGGTTCATCCATTAAGAAGAGTTTTGAATTTCTCACTAACGCTCTTCCTAAGGCAACACGTTGCATTTGTCCACCGGATAACTCTTTCGGTTTACGGTCTAAATAGGCGCCTAAATCTAAGAAATTCGCTGCGTTAAACACTTTTTCTTTAATTTCCTTTTCCGTGTATTTTCGTAAAACATAGATGTGTTCAGGATTCTTTTCTAATTTTTCAATTTCTAATTGTATTTCTTTTCTTTCTTCTACTTTTGTTTCTTCTAAAGAAGAAAGTTTTTTCTTTAATTCTTCAATTTTTTCATGGTTGATGGCTACAATTGGTTGCTTGGTCTTTTTATCTAACTTAGGTAACCATTCTTTTTTTACTCTTAATCCATAACTCATATTTTCGTAAACCGTCATATGGGGATATAAAGCATAAGATTGGAAAACCATAGCGATTCCGCGGTCTTTACTCGGTAAATAGTTCGCTAATTGTTGATTGATATAAAGATAGCCACTAGAGATTTCTTCGAGTCCAGCAATCATACGTAAAGTGGTCGACTTTCCACATCCAGAAGGTCCTACTAAAACAATAAAATCGTGAGGATCAATTTCTAGATTGAAGTTAAAAACAGCTTGTACTTTATTGGGATAAACTTTATTAATTCCTTGTAAAGAAACAAAGCTTTGAATATTTTCATTACGAAGCATCTTATGATTTTCTTTATATTGTTTTCTTGCTTCCTTCACAGTAATCTTTTTTTCTTTTTTCATCATTTTGTCCTCACTACCTTTTAATACCTGTCATGGATACGCCTTCCACTAAACGATCTTGAATAATACAATAAAGAATAAAAATCGGAATCATGGAAATGACAGAACACGCTAATTGGATGCCGACTTTGGTGTAGGATTGATTTCCTTCAATGACTTTAGAAAGTCCAACCGCCAAAGTCCACATCTTTTTATCTGCTTTACCAATGATTAATTCAGCCCATTGTAAGTCATTCCATGCGCCTAAGAAACTAAATAAACCTTGTACTAAAAGCGCTGATTTTCCTAAAGGTAAAACAATAGTACGGAAAATACGGAAGTTACTTGAGCCATCCATTCTTGCATTTTCAATTAAGTCTTTGGGAATACCTAGGAAGAATTGACGAATTAAATAAAGGCCATAAACACCGCATAATCCCGGTAAAATTAAACCTAACAGATTTTTATTTAATCCCATTTGGATGATGTTCGTAAATTGCGGTACGGTATTGACAATGCCTGGCACGGTCATCGTGGCAATTAAAAATCCAAAAAGGATATTCGCGTATTTTAAATCCATAAATACAAAGGCATATGCCGCTAAAGACGCAATCGCTAAATATATAAACGTTGTGGCTAGAGCGACAATGAAACTATTGATAATCCAGTTGAATACAGGATATTCTTCACTAGAAAAAATAGCAATATAGTTTTGAATCGTCCATGCTTTTAAATTTGTTGGAAGAAAACTTCCTGGATAGAAGCGTAAATCATTTGCGTCTCTAAACGAAGAGATAACGCCCCAAATGAGTGGAAAAAGTAATAATAAACAAACAATCAATAAAACAGCAGAACTAACGTATTTTCCCAGATGCTTTGAACGTTTTAAATTGTTTTGCATACTTATCCCCTCCTTTTCTTTCTTTAGTAATTAACATTTGTGCAACCGAAATTAGAGCGATAAATACACCTAAACAAATCGCCATAGCGGAAGTCATTCCGTATACGGCAAAGTTGGTACCTTTTAATTGGTTTTGAATGACATAAATCACGGTATATACCGAATTTTGGGGTTGAACATAAGAACCTAAAATGTAACATTGACCATAAAGATTCATATATCCACATACCGTGGTAAATAAGCAAATAATCATTTGATTTTTAATTTGTGGAAAAGTAACATCAAATCGTTGTCTAAATTTACTACAACCATCAATAGCACTTGCTTCATATAATGATTTATCCACATTTTGTAAGGCAGCGGTAAAGATAACAAAGTTGGTGCCTAATCCACCCCAAACACAGAAAAGGATAATGATCATCCATACAGTAGTTGGGTTTTGTAACCAGTTTACATTGATTTTGAATAGGTTATTAATAAAACCATATTCATTGTTAAACATATTTAAAAAGATAACGCCAGTTGCGGTAATAGGAAAAATGCCTGGTAAATAAATAATCGCCCGGTAGATTTTGTATCCTGGTGGTTTGGCATTAATTAATAACGCTAATCCAAGAGGAATCAAAATACAAAGAGGGACAATAATTGCGGTGGCCATCAACGTGTTTTTCATACCATTCCAAAAGTCTTTATAATACGATGTATTGGAATCAAAAAGGATCTTTTGATAATTTAAAAATCCTCGCCATGAAATATCATTGACATTCGCAATATTATATCGATATAACGACATAATGCACCCCTTAATAAAGGGGTACATGAAAAAGACGATAAAAGAAATTAAGTAGGGTGCCATAAATAAAATGGCCAATCCATATTTCTTTAAAAAGCTTGTCGTTTTAGATACGCGTTTGGTATATTCCTCGATGGTTGTTCTCTTGGATGAAAACATAACTACAAGTCCTCACGATCTGAGATTCTAAGCATGCAATCTTGATAATTGGTCTCAAGAATACTACTAATGGTTTTACTCTTATAAGTAGAAGCCATCACTTGTTTAATCGCAACTTGATAAGATTCATAGATTTCATCATAGTAAATAGTGGATGGAAGAATTTGATATTGCGTTGTGCTTCCATAATATTGAACATATTTTTTATAGTATTGGTTATTTAAATATAAATCATCGGAAGATTGCACAATTAAAGAAGCAGGAAGGTGTCCAGCTTGTGTCCAAACGCCACCACAGTTTTCCGCCAAATAGTTGATGAAGATAGCGGCAGCAATTCTTTCGGTTCTACTCTTACAGGTCTTTACAATTGTAGCGGTATGAGAATCACCAAAGATTGCATTAGCGTATGGTTTCGTATTATCTAAAGCAAATAAATTACCAAAATTTAAGATAGCCATGTTTTTTGCACTTCCACCATCAGCGGCGTACATACTATCAATTAAAGCAGTATCTTTATAACCACTCCAAGCACCATCTAAATAGAAAGCAGATCCGCCTGAGTGGAATTCAGAAATACCCGCATCATAGTTTAAATCTGGTTTACTTAAAGCATGACGGTTGACACTGGTTTCCGTTGGCCAGAACCAATCTCTTAAAATTTGTAAGCCTCTTGCCACTTCTTCGGTATTATAAGCAGGTTTACCTTCATCATTCACTAATTTTCCACCGTTTTGTAAAGCAACGGTTTGAGATAAATAAGCATTGACCCACATATCACCAGAAGAAATAGGGAATGGATAATAAGGTCCTTCTAAATCAGGAACATATTTTCTCCATTTATAAACATCATCGGTCGTTACGGCAGAAGAATTATTTCCTCTTACCCATAATTCACCTTGTTCTGCTTTTTCTACTAAGGTATCACAGACACCCATAAGCTCAACATAATTCGTTGGCATATTGATTCCGTTTTTCTCTAAAATATCTTTTCTAACGAAAATCATCGTAGAGTCTACAGAAATAGGAAGACCATATAAACGATCACCAACAAAGCAAGCAGAAATTAAATTGGTTTCAAAATAAGAGGCATCAAAACCAATATTTGCGGTTTCTAAATACGTATCGATAGGCACTAAAATGTCATTATCTTCTAAGGATGCAATTTTTTCACCATAACCATAGAAAATATCGGGTGCGTTATCAGGATCTTGGGTTACCGATTGCGCTAAAGCGCCATAAATAGAATAACGTGATTCATGATAAGGATTAATTTTGATTTGTCCTTTATAAAGCTCGTTAAATTGGTTGATGATTTGATCTTGATACACACTATCCGGATTGGTGCAAACGCTCCACATACTTAATTCAATGTTATCAAAAACAACATTTCCGTTTTCATCATAAGCGACATCATCAATAGAATCATCCACCCATTCATTTTTGGTAGAACTTGTAGAAGTTGTTCCGCCACAAGCAATTAATGATAGAGACGCGATGGATAATGCCATCCATTTGGTAAATCTTTTTTTCATTTTTTTGTTTCTCCTTTTTTAATTAATATAAGGTCCAGGAATTTCACCTAAACTAGGATAGGTTTCCTTACAAATAGGGAAGCCTTTTTCATTCCAATAAATTCGGTCAATATATAACGTTCTTGTATTTTGTTGACCAGTAGTTGAAGCACTTGGATTATAGGCATGATAGACAATCCAATCTAAACCTTTATCATCTTGTACAATTGCACAGTGACCTGGTCCCATACCTCTTTTTAAATGCGGTTGAATGACCATTGTGCCACGATTCGGTCCATCAATTGCTCTTCCGTTTTGACCTACATAAGGTCCATATAATGTTTCTGAGCGACCCACAACAACGTGATAATCAGATTGTAAGCCTGCGCAACATCCGCCCGTCGATAAATACAAATAGTAATAACCATTTTTCTTTTGAATAAAGGAAGCTTCATAGTTATCGTTATAATATAAATCAAAGCCAGCAATTTGCACTTTATTTTCTTTTTGTGTTTCTAATCCATCTTTTAACGATAAGCCATCATCGCTGAGTTCCATAATCCAAATACCATCACCACTACCCCATACGCAATAAACGGTTTCTTCTTCAATAAAGACATAGCAGTCAATGGAATTTTTAACGCCTATATCTTTGGAGTCAAAGATTTTTCCATAATGAGTCCATGGTCCATAAGGGGTTGGGGCACTTGCTACTCCAATTCCGGTGTAGTCCGAATAATAGCCACCTGCTCCTAAGGTATAATAGAAAACATATTGGTCTTTGATTTTTGCTACAGAAGGTGCCCAAACGCCGCCTTCACCATTATTCCAGCCAATATATTGTTGATAGTTCGGTGTATCTAAAAATACCGAGCCACAATATTCCCACGTTTGCATATTACGACTTTTGAAAATAGGACCGGGATCAAAACCATATCCCTTTTCTCCTCTTGTGCAATCAAGTTGGGTGGAATATAAGTAATAATATCCGTCGTCTCCTCTTAAACAGAAGGGGTCGGCTATTCCTACAAACTCTTTTTCACCATTGGGTTTTAAAAAGACACCGGGATTCGTAATCATGTTATTGATATCACCAGCATCTTCATAAATGTCAATAGAAGTCACTGAAGTGGAAGGTTCATTTTTTCCACACGCCGCGAATGATAGAAGCGTGAAGATAAAAATAAAGAAGCGAAATAATTTTTTCATCAATACTGTTCCTCCTTCTTTTTCTCTTTTACGATATAAGTTGGGCCTAGATGTTCATTAGAAGACGCAACTTTATCTTTTACATAAGGCATGGATGTTTTTTCATCCCATAAAAGTTGATCAATAAATAATGTTCTGGTATTTTTGTTGGAACTCGTTTGATCATAACCATGATAAACCATCCAATAATCGCCGATATCATCCTTTACAACCGAACAATGTCCGACGCCTGTAGCAAATTCACGATTATTGGTGACGACAATATCGCCGTCACCCGATGACATCATGTCATTGCCTAATGAATCTTTAAACCCACCAAGTAAGGATTGGCTTTTGGCCACTACAACATGATAACCAGCATCAATACCTCCATCCCATCCACCAAGAGATAAGAAGAGATAGTAATAACCATCTTTTTTTACAATGTGCGCGGCTTCAAAGTTATCAATGGAGCCTTGTACCCAACCCCAACCAGCAATTTTATGCATATTTTCTTTGGCATAAGATAATCCGCCATACATATCAATGCCATCAGGAGACATTTCGGCAACGTAAATTCCATCACCACTCCCCCAAATCATCCAAACACTGCCATCATCGTCGACAAATACATCTTGATCGGATGAATTATAAACACCAATTTCTTCACTATCGAAAACTTTTCCATAGTGCGTCCATGGTCCATAAGGAGTAGGTGCCGTGGCAACACCAATGCCTGGATTATAAGAAGAGCCGGCACTTAATGTATAATAATAATTATATTGATCGGCAATTTTTACCACGTTCGGCGCCCATACACCAGGCACAATACCGGCATATTGTTGTCCCCATTTTAAGACATCTTCTTGCCCATCAAACACACTTCCCACATAAGTCCAATTCACTAAGTCAATACTTCTCCAAATGGGGCCATAATCGAAGCGATATCCACTATCATCACCTCTAAAAACGGTTTCGTTTGTCGAGTATAAATAATAGTAACCATCATCCGCTTTAAGGCAAAAAGGGTCGGCGCAAGGGCCGAAGCCCTTTTCGCCTTTCCCTATATCGAATTGAATTGAATTTTTGTAAGTCGTATTTGTATATTGGATATCTGGAGGATTTTCTGTCGTATTACTTGTTGTATTTTCTTCCATTTTACCACACGCACTGATAGAAATGGTAGTAAATGCAAGTAAACTCAACAGCGTTAATCTTTTGAAATTCAACATACTTTTCTCCTTATTCTATTCCGTAAAATGTAACGTTTCTAAATGTGCCAGAAGCATAGTTTGCTCCAAAAATAGGATGATAATTTCCAACATAAGAAGTCGTAATATTTAAAACGGCTGTATCATTGAAATATAAGACTAAAGTAGCACTGGTTTCTGAAGTAATCGTTCTTACTAGTTTATAATGACCTTCAACCGTTGTGCCATCCGCACGAGTCGCACTGTCTTGTGTTTCCCAATAAGTATGAGCTCCACTACTCCATGTAAAGACACGATAATCGAATGCTTGTGCTCCGTTATTGGTCATCGCGAAGGTATCTGCAACATATGGGCTTTCAATACCGACTTGACGTAAGGCTACACCGATACGGTTATTATTATCATTTGCATTATCTGAACCCACATCACTTAAATCAAATTCAATGGCGAAGTTTCCTTTTAATAATGCTTTATCGCCAAGAGGTTTAACAGCAACATTTTGGAAAACGTCTCCTTTTGCTAAACTAAATTCAGAATCACTCACAAAGGTAACGCGACCACTCGTATCTCCATTAAAGAAGATTTGTTTAAAAGCAGCTGTATTAAGTTTTTCATCAATAGTAGCGTTATCTAAAGTAACAGACCAGTTGGTAATATTAATTTGTGTATCTTTAGTAATAATCGTTGGATAAGTATTCACATCATGGAATTTATCACTGATTTCAAACCAATATAATTTGTTATTTAATAAATAGTAATAGTTATCTCCATCTCTTAAAATGCCTAATTTTAAATCCGAAGGATCCATGGTGCTAATACCATTGGCTTGCCAAATCATGGATTGAGCGGTAATTGCACCCCAACCATTAGGAACGTCCATCATTACGGTCTTTTGTCCTTCTTTTGGTGAGAAGAAGAATGCTCTTGCATGTCCGTCTGCGTCATCGGTTGCAGAACCGATACCAAATCTTGCCCAACCATCGTTAGAACTTCCGATCATCGAGACACTCGCTTCTGCATAATATCTTGTACCACTTGCATTAAACATTGCAAAGGCGTGTGGGTTATCGGTATCACTTACTGCACTCGTTTGAAGATAAGGTTCATCTTTATCATTCATATGAGAATAATCAACATTTTTCGCATATCCTTCTTTATTAATTAAGAAATCTGGACGAATAGCCGTAAAGGAATATGTACCAAAGATTTCTTCTTTAACTAAAGATGCGACTTTAATGGTTACGGTTCCATCTTTTAATACACTAACGGTATTTCCTTCAATGGAAGCGGCATCGCTAGGATCAATAGTCACTTGTACATTTTCATCAGCGGTGCTTGGTAAAATGGTATAGTCTAATTCAAAAGAAGTACCAACATAATAAGAGGTTTTTGTATTGTTAATCGTAATAGAAGTTGGCGCTGCTTTTAAGACTTGGATAGTTAATTCATCTTTGACTTTATCATCGAATTTTGAAACCACACTAATGGTAGCAGAACCATCTTTTAAAAGTTTAATTTTGTTTTCTTTCATTTCTAAAACAGTAGAATCACTAATTTCAACTTTAACATCTTCTTTGCATTCTGTTGGTGTAACAGTATAGCTAAGTTCAAATTCATCACCTACACGTCCTGAAGTGAAATCTTTATTAATTTCAATTTTGGTAGGGACTTTTTTAGAAACTTCAAAAGTAATTTCATCTTTCACTGTTTCATTACTTGCACTGCTTGCTGTAATGGTAACTGAACCATCACTTAAGAAATTAACAAGTCCTGTGTCAGAAACCGTAGCGACGGTTGCACTACTGGTCTTATACACTAATGTTGTATCTGCATTTTCTCCAGTCGTCGTTAATTTTGTATTAATTTGAACGGAATCACCCACAAAATATTTGGTGGTTTCATTGGTAATTTTTACTTCTGTAACCTTTGGGGTTTCTACCGTTGTCGTTGGCGTTACCGTCGTTGTTGGTGTCACCGTAGTAGTCGGTGGCACTGTCGTTGTTGGGGTTACGGTAGTAGGTGTCGTGTTTGAACTAGAAGATGGTTGATTTCCACAAGAAGTTAAAAGACCTGCTGTACCTAAAATCGTTCCTAAAATCGTACCGAATAAAGTAATTTTTTTCATTGTTTTTCTCCTTAGTTACTTTCTATTTCTTTAAAATCAAAGTTTTTAACAGTACCTTTTGCGTGATTAGCACCAATCATGATTAAGTATTTTCCGGTGTAGTTAATCTTTAATACTTTTTCATTGTTGTTTGCGTCAAAGAACGTATATTCTGTACCATTTAAATAAACTTTAAAAGTCGATGAAATGCTACCTACAGTTCTTTCAATTTTCACATGAACGGTTGTTAAATCTTTGGTTAAAGATTCAAATTTTGAAGAATTGTAACTGGCATTTGCAATCGTGCCATAAGAGAATTGAGAATCATAATTCCAAGTTCTAAAATGGAAAGATTGTTCGTCTACCATAATGGAATCGCACACAACAGGGCTATCGGTGTCATATCTTCTTAAAGCCACACCTAACATTGAATTGATATCATCAGCAAAGTTTTCATAACCTTCGACATCAAATTCGATGGTAAAGTTACCGCCAATCATGCCTTTATCGCCATAGGTTTTTACACATTGATCACGGAAACGATAATTTTCTTCGTTTGCATAGATGTTATTAAATTTGAATTCTGTGTTGCTCACTACCGTGACTTGACCAGTTGAAGTACCACTATTAAAGAATTTTTTATCTAAATCCGCTGATTGAAGCATGGTATTTAAAGTTGCCTCATCATTTACATATTTCGCTTCGCTAGCGGTAAAGGAGGTATCTTTAGATAAAACAACAGGTAAAGTTCCCATATCGTTAAAACGATTGTTGGATTCATACCAATAAAGAGAGCCATTAATGGTGTAATAGTAATTATTACCATCTCTTAAAATACCCATGGTAAGATTGGTTGGATCCATATCACGAATACCATTGACTTGCCAAATCATTGAACGAGAGGCCGCAGCACCCCAGGTGTTTGGGAAATCCATCATTACGGTCTTTTGTCCTTCTTTAGGTGAGAAATAGAAGCCTCTTGTATCATTATCATTAGAGCCACTTCCAATACCCACTCTCGTCCAAGCATCCGTAGTGGATGCTAAGATGTTGAAGGTTACTTCAGCATAATATTTAGTGGATGGTGATGCATTAAACCATGCCATAGCGGCTGGGTTATCACCTTCAATTAATGTATTTTTGGTTTGAATATAAGCTTCTTTATCCGCTTGGTGAGAATAGTCCATGTTATCGGCATATCCACCTTTGTTAGTAAAGAACATTCCTTTTTTCACTTCATAAGTTTTCTTATCAGAAATGGTTGAATCCGAAATTGAAGTGACGGTAATTTCTACTTCGCCTGCTTTTAAGAAAGAGATTTTTCCATTTGCATCAACGGTCGCTACCGTTTCATCTGATGACTTGTAGGTTAAACGTGGATCGGCGCTTTCAGGAGTTAAAGTAACACTTAGAGTAGCGTCTTCTCCAACCCAACCTAAGCCATTTCCTTCTCCGTTAATTTTTACACTAGTCGGTCTATTAGCAGCAATAACTGTAACTTCTACTGAAGTGTAAATGGAAGGATCAGCAGCTAAAGCAATTTTAATCTCCGCTTTTCCTTCACTAATACCGGTTACTCTTCCACCTTCAACTGTGGCAATAGCTTCATTTGAGCTAGACCAAACCACGTCACGTTTAGCAGTACCTGAAACAAGTACACGAATCGTAATGGTATTTCCTACCGATACTTCTTTGATGGTTGAAGTAACTTTGATTTGGATATTACTTGGTGCTTCTGTAGTTACTGACATGCTTGTACTTGCATCCTGATGATTGCAAGCAGCCAAAGTTGTACAGGTACAAAGTAATAATGGAAATAATAGTAAACATTTCTTTATTTTCATTGAATTTTTCCTTCCCGCGGTAATTAAGAAACCGCTTTCTTTAATTGGATATTAACATACTTTAACGTTAAAGTAAATATTTTTCATTGCATTTTTTTAAAAAAGTTTATCGTTAAAGTACACATCATTTTAGCATGTATTTTAATCATTCTGCGAAAATTGACATATTTTACCATCTATGATATTATGTAAAAAATAAATAGTAATTCTATTAGCAAATTATATTTTATACATTCAGTAAAGTTGGTGGAAAAATGCAACAAAAAAAGAATATTACATTAAAAGATATTGCTTTAAGAGCAGGTATATCGATTAATGCTGTTTCAAGAGCGTTAAGAGATTCACCTGACATTTCTGAACCAACAAAAGAAAGAGTGCGAAAAATCGCTACGGAATTAGGTTATGTACCCGATAGTGTGGCCCGTAGTTTAAAAAATGACAATTCTAAAATTGTCGCTCTTGTATATAACGACTTCTATAATCCTTATTTCGCTATTTATTGTGAAAAGGTTTTTCACTACATCAAAGAAAAAGGTTACAAATGTAACCTTATTTATTCTGACACGAACCTTATGACCATGAATGATATTGAAAATATCATGATCAATCGTTATTGTGGTGTTATTTCTTTTGTGGAACCCACCACTGATGTTGCTCTCTTCTTTAAAAAAAGAGAAATTCCTTTTTGCTTAGTTGGTATTAATTCTAACGTTGAATATATTGATTGTGTTTATACCGATGATATTGATGGTGGCAGACAAGTGGGAAATTATTTTGTTCAAAATGAGTTCACTAAAGCTCTTTATCTAACAAATAGTATTTCGGAAACAAGCTTCCGAAGATTTTTAGGCTTTTCTGAAGTCGTTAATGCATCAAATAAACCCTTTAGTTTCATTCCATATCAATACCAAAAAGATTTCATTCAAATTGCTTATAAAAAAATCGTTTCCGAAGATATCGATTTCGTCTTCTGCTTTTCTGATTCGTTAGCAATTGAACTTATCAGTTATTTAAAACAAAAAAGAATGAAAAAGAAAATTAAAATTATTGGATACGATGATATTCATCAATTCTATCCTATTTTTAAAAATGTCGATTCTGTTAGAACAGACACGGAAGAAATTGTACATTTTGCCTGCGATCTTATTATTGATAAAGTGACGCAAGAAAAAAATATTAATGAATATTTCACTAAAATGTTTCCAACATACCTTCACATTATTAAAGAATAAACAAAATCTTATTACTAGTATTTCATAATTTTCTCTATAGTTCATTTTCTGAAAGCTCTATAAAGAAGTCTACAGTATTATTATAGATTGTTTTAATCATGCCGTTTTTAATCTTATAAGCAAAAATTTCAAATCAATATTTTATGTTCATAATTTAATTTTTTAATAAATTCGGAGCGACTTTTCAATGAAAATGCAACAAATTCGGAGCGACTTTTTTAGCAAAAAGCAACAATTTCAGGGTGACTTTTAAAAGCCATCTCTAGAAATCTAAGAATGTTTATAATAAAATCTATGTCAAAAACTTTCATAAAAAGCCAGCTTTTCCGCTATTTTGTTCAAACATCAAGCAAGATTTTAATTCATTTTTATCATCACTTTTTGTTTTGCCTAATACCTATAAACATGAGTTCTTTCTTTATCATCATTATATTCGCTTCTCTAAATACAATTAAATTGGATTTTATGGAGTATTTCAATGTAACTTTAAGTACTATATATGAAATTTATTTTTTAGAAAAAAATAGATTCCTAGCATTTTTAGATGCCTTAAATTCATTATATGTTTATATTGTATTTGCATTTTTTTACAACTAAAGCATACTTCTACTCTATACGCATAATTTATATGTTAGAATCTTCAAAATATTAGCTTATTAAAATTTCTCATAATTTAAAAATAAAGGGGAAGATTATTTGTTAATCTTTTTTTAAAAAACTTTATTAAAGCATCACTTCAAGTATATGCTTAATGGAAACAATCACTTCGTCAAAAGAAATATTTCTTGCAAAGCTCATCTTTTTTGCATATGTTTCCCATCTTTTTTTCTGTGTTACATTTGATTCAATAGATTTTAGGATTTTCATTGCTTTTTCTCTATCAATTTCAAATCTACGATTTTGGCAAGTTTCTCTAAATGCCTCTTTTAATGATTCATCATTTTTCTTTACAAATCTTTCTAAAACGTAAATATCGTATAAATCCTTTGTTCTGCTATTTAAAATTCCCTTTAGCAAAAAAGTTTGCATTTTTTCAGCTATCACACTTTCGACTGAATAAGTTTTTAAATGAATAGTTTCTCCTGTGACCAAGCATTGATATTCGTAATCACAGTCTTTTGGATAAACAGTATCAGCAGCGGCTAAATCAATGTCGAAACGTTGTTTAACATTCTCTAATCTTCCTTCAATACTAACACTAAACCCACCATAGATATCGTCTTTTTTAATTTCTGAATCACCCATATATTGAAAAATAACATTATCATCTGCGCTCTCCTGACAAATTTCCTTCATGATGTCAATAACGGAGTCGTGATCCATATGTATTTTTCTCAAGACGAAATCAATATCCATCGTAGATCTATTCTCAATACCAAGCATAGACGAAAGGAACAATCCTCCCTTAAGTACAAATTTTTCTGCATAAGGAGAAAAGGAAAGTCGCTTTAGAAAGCAGTCAAAAAAATATCTTGAGTAGACGACATTTATACCTATTCCTTTCTCTTTGGCAATGCTTTTTGCTTTCATAGAAAGCGAATCCTTGTTAATTTTCATAATTCATAGCCTCCAAAACTTGATATACTTTCTCTTCTATCTTTCTCATTTTTGCATATTCAAAGAGAAAATCCATGTCTTTATCTTTTTTCCTTAAAAATGTTTTTATAGCCTTAAGAAATAATTCAGAATCGTATTCATTTCTTTTCCATATCATCTCAACAATCATTTTTTCTTTGGAAAAGCAACAAACTTTATTTCCAAACATCGTTTTTACCATAATGTTTCCTTTTTGAAAAAGATGAACTTTGTTTTCAATATGACAAATCGCACTCAAATCATTTTTTCCTTTTCTAATTCGATAGTTTTTTGGTATGGTAAACTCAATTAAATCTGGTATCCTATCAGTTAAGCCTAGAAGATAAAGAGCGGTCATCCCAGAGTAAACAATTTTTGGATATCTCTTTTGGAGCTGAAAAAGATCATCTATCAACGTGGCATCTGTTGCATAAACGCCCGGTCTAATTTTGATTAATTTGTTACATTGAACATATCTAGCAAACGTCGCAGGAGGTATTCCATTTGCAATTGCGTCTTTTCTAGATATAGATCCATCGCCTTGTTTTGTCATTCTTTCAATAATTTCATTGTAGCTTTGATTCATTGGTATCACCACTTTCAATAATTAGTGTAACAAATGTATCAAAGATTATCAAATGTTTGCTTGGATTTCTATCAAAAATTTAAGGTTAGAATAATGAATACTTTTACCATTTGGACTTAAGATTAGTCAAGAATATTTTAATTTTCTCATTGAATATACTCTTAACCTATTTTTATATACGAATTAAATTTCATTTTTCCTAGTTTTCACAAAGAAAAAATGGATTTCTAATATTTTTAGATGTCAGAAATCCATTATACATTTATATTTTAATATTATTTTCCGTTAATTTTACGAGTAAGTAAGACTATGGTTTCCACATGGTACGTCATGGGAAACATATCAACAGGTTGTACTTTTTCAATTTGATAATGTGTAGATAAATATTTAACATCTCTAGCTAAAGTAGATGGATCACAAGAAACATATACCACTTTTCTTGGTTTTAGAGTCAACACGGATGATAAGAACTTTTCATCTGATCCTTTACGAGGTGGATCCATAAATAAAACATCTACTTTACCTTTATTTTTAGCGTAATTTACAATCCATTCACTTGCGTCACCTACATAAAAAGTTTCGTTTTGAATATTGTTTCTAATTGCATTCTTTTTTGCATCAGAAATGGCTTCTTTTACGATTTCTATGCCTATGACTTGTTTAGCGTAGCGTGCTGCAATTAAGCCAATCGTGCCAATTCCGCAGTAACAGTCTAAGACTATTTCTTTTTTACTTAGCCCCGCAAATTGAATAGCGGTTTGATATAAAACTTCCGTTTGCACCGGGTTAACTTGATAGAAAGATTTAGAAGAGATTTGAAACCACACACCACAAAGAGCGTCTTCTATATAGCCTTTACCAAAAAGGATTCTTTCTTTTTCACCTAGAATTACATTCGTATCCCGTGTGTTGATGTTTTGGACGATGGTCGTAATGGATGGGCACGCTAAATGGAGGGCTTTTACAAATTCTCCTCTTCCACCAAATACATCTTGAGCGGTCACAAGAACCACCATTAATTGTTTCTTTTCTTTGGATGTACGGATTAAAATATGACGAATAATACCTTTTCTGGTATCTTCATCATAAGGAAGTATTTTAAATTTTTTCATTAATTCACGAATCGTTTTTAAAACTTCTTCCGCTTTTTCATTTTCAATATAGCAAGTTTCAATAGGAACAATTTCATGAGTTTTTTCTTTATAAAAACCTGTAATAATTCTACCAGTTTGACTTAAACCTACCGGCATTTGAATTTTATTACGGTAATAGTAAGGATTCTCCATCCCTAAGCATGGGAGAACTTTTACTTTCATATTCCCAATTTTACGGAAAGCTTCTTCTACTTTATGCGTTTTAAATTCAAGTTGAGCAGCATAATCTAGTTGTTGAAAAGAACAGCCTCCACAAGTAGTGCATACTTTACACTTTGGCTCAATTCTAGAAGGAGATTTCGAAAGAAGTTTAATGATTTTACCTATGTAGAACTCGCTTCTTTCATAGGTTAATCGTATAATGGCTTTTTCGTTTAAAAAGAAACCGTTAACGAAAACAACTTTTCCTTGATAGTGCGTAACGCCTTTACCATCATAGGAATAGTCTTCGCATATCGCTTCAAATTCTCCTAAATTCTTTTCCACTTTCTTCTTCATGTTTTTCTCCTAAAATCTCAAAAAGTCCCGTATATGCGGGACTTATTTTTTATTTCTTTTGCATTAATGATGCGATAAAATCTACTTCCACTTTCGCGTCTAAGCGTGGGAATAATGGATTTCCTTTGGTTACATCCACATCACCTAAAACACCAAAGGTACGAATGCTTTCATAATTTTGTAAGCTTTCTGGCACACCTAATTGTCTAAATAATTCTTTTGGTGCATGGGTTAATACCGGTTGAAGTAACACGCCAGAAATATATAAGACGTTGGCTAAGTGCGACATTACACTCTTAAGTTCTTCTACTTTGGTTTCATCTTTTGCTAAAGCCCAAGGTGTTGTTTCATCAATGTATTTATTTGCGCGAGAAATTAAATTCATCACCGCAATAAAGGCATCGGTAATCTTTAAGTCATCAAAAGCTTTTTCATATTGTTCAATGGTTAACATCGCCATAGCTCTTAATTCTTTATCTTGAGGATTCACATCACCAGGATAAGCTGGAATATGGCCGTTAAAATATTTAATCATCATACCAATCGTACGATTTAAAAGGTTACCAAAGTCATTGACTAAATCGGTATTAATACGATTAACGAAATCTTCAGGAGTAAAGCGACCATCACTACCAAAGATGGTTTCTCTTACTAAATAATAACGGACCGCGTCTAATCCATATCTTTCAATTAATGGATAAGGACTTACTACGTTACCTTTCGATTTCGACATTTTTCCATCTTTCATCATTAATAAACCATGGACGAAGATACGATCAGGTAAAGGTAAATCTAACGCCATTAAAATAATTGGCCAATAAATGGTATGGAAACGCGTAATATCATTACCGATAACATGAATGATTTCTGTGTCTTTATTCCAGTATTTATCAAATAAAGAAGTATCATCAGAATCATAACCTAAAGCAGAAATATAATTTAACAAAGCATCAATCCAAACATAGATAACATGACGGGGGTCTTCTCTAACAGGAATTCCCCAGGTAAAGGTAGTTCTCGTGATACATAAATCTTCTAAGCCCGGTTTAATGAAGGTATTAATCATTTCATTCTTACGAGATTCTGGAGTAATGAACTCAGGGTGAGCGTCATAGAACGCTAATAAGCGGTCCACATATTTTCCAACACGTAAGAAATAGGCTTGTTCTTTGGCTTTATAAACCGGACGTCCACAGTCTGGGCAAATATGATCTTCGCCTACTTGGGTATCGGTCCAGAAAGATTCACAAGGGGTACAATACCAACCTTCATATTCTCCTAGATAAATGTCACCTTGTTTTAATAAACGAGAGAAAACATCTTGAACGACTTTAATATGACGGGCTTCTGTCGTACGAATATAATCATCATTAGAAATTTCTAAAGCATCCCATAATTGATGGAAGCCTTTGACGATTTCATCAACGAATTCTTGTTCTGTTTTATTAGCTAAAATGGCGTTCTTTTGAATTTTTTCACCATGTTCATCTGAACCAGTTAAAAAATAGGTATCAAAACCACGCATTCTTCTATAGCGAGCATAGGTATCGCACATTACTGTGCAATAAGCGTGTCCAATATGCAAATTTGCGCTTGGATAATAGATTGGGGTTGTAATGTAATATCTCTTTTTCATAGCAATATTCCCTCTTTCTTCTAATAAAAAACCGCTACCCAAAACGAGATAACGGTTTTAAATACAAAATTCTTCTTATTTGCCAAGTCCGTATTTTTTGTTGAATTTATCAACACGGCCATCTGCTTGGGTAAAGCGTTGTTTTCCCGTATAGAAAGGATGGCAATTCGAACATGTGTCAACACGAATTTCTTCTAATGTAGAACCGGTTTCGAATGTGTTACCACAGGATACGCAGGTCACTTTGCATCTGTGATATGTTGGGTGAATTCCTTTTTTCATTTTTCATTTCTCCTTCCGCCTTAAGCTTCTATGCGAGCTTAAAGAAAGTTTCGCTTAGTTATATTATCATTTTATTTTCGATTTAGCAACCTTTTTCTAAAAGAAAAAAGGATTACTATTTTTTTTGATTCTTGTCCCGAAACAAGTTTTACTTCAATTCAATCAATAATTCGGTAGATTTTCCTTTGGTGACTAAGAATTTTTCCGCATTAAAGAAATCTTGTGCTTTACGAACATGATAGTTTTTATAGTTAAAATCAGGGAAGTTCTGATAGACTTTTTGCATTAATTGGCTCATAGGGTAAGGGCCATTGATGCTCTCTAAAATTTTAACTGCAAATTCTTCTACTTCTTCTCGAGTAGGAGAAACAATGACTGTTTCTTCTTCTGCTTTCTTCGTTGAAGCTTTACTACCTTTTTTCTTCTTTTTCTTCGCTTTTGTTACTTTATTCGCTGTTTCTTTTTCAAGATTTTCTTTTCCAAGAAGATCTTCTAAATAAAAGAAACGGTCACAAGCTTTTACGAAAGAAGAGGCGGTTTTCTTTTCTCCTGCTCCAATAACGAAGATGTTGGATTCTTTTAATCTCTTCACTAGTCCCGTATAGTCACTATCGGAAGACATAATACAGAAAGCATCGACATTACCAGAATATAAAATATCCATAGCATCAATAATGAGTTTAGAATCCGATGCATTTTTTCCTGTCGTATAGCAATATTGTTGAATCGGTGTAATCGCATAATCGTTCACTAACGTTTTCCAGCTATGGGAAGTATTACTCGTAAAGTCACCATACATACGGAAATACGTTACTTTTCCTAATACGTTTAATTCTTCTTTTAACGCTGTTAAATATTTACCAGAAACGTTTTCGGTATCAATTAAAAGCGCAATTGTATAATCATAATTTTCCATGATTTTCTCCCTTTATTCATTTTCAAATTGGAGGCGATATAAATTATAATAATATCCTTTTTCTTTTAATAAGGCTTGATGAGTGCCTTCTTCAATAATTTTTCCGTTTTGTAAAACAATAATTTTATCCGCATGTTGAATCGTGCTTAAACGGTGTGCCACGATTAACATCGTACCCATATTCATCATTTTTTCTAATGATTGTTGGATTAATAACTCGGTTTCTGTATCGATATTCGCGGTAGCTTCATCTAATATGAGCATCTTTGGCTCATGAACCATCGTACGAGCAAACGATAAAAGCTGACGTTGACCAATCGAGAAGTTACTTCCTTTTTCTAATACAGGTTCATCATATTTTAATGGTAATTTTTCAATAAATTGATTAGCACCAACAAAGGAAGCGGCTTTTTCAATCTTATCATTTGGAATATCATCATCGCGAAGTGAGATATTCGAGCGAATGGTTCCACTAAATAAGAAGACATCTTGTAACATTTGTCCAATTTGTTTTCTTAAACTTTGAATCTTCACTTTTTTAATATCAATTCCATCAATGTAAATTGTACCTTTTTGTACATCATAGTTTCTCGTTAATAAAGATAAAATCGTAGTCTTTCCTGCTCCGGTAGCGCCCACAAACGCAACCGTTTCACCGGCTTTGATGGTAAAGCTAACATCTCTTAAAATCCAGTTTTCTTCTTCATAAGCAAACCAAACGTGGTCAAATTGAATGTCTCCATGAATCGGTGGCATTTCAATCGCATCTTTATCATCTTCATAGGATGGCTTTAAATCTAAAAGTAAGAATAGACGCTCACTCGCAGCAAAGGCTTGTTGAAGTCCGTTGACTTGGTCCGCTAAAGTTTGAATGGGTCCAAAGAATCTTCCTACGCATTCATAGAAAGACCAAATCACTTGTACACCCGTTTCCGTTGTTCCTAATTCGAGTTGATAAATGCTTACATAAATTAACGTAGCAATCGCACCAAAATATAAGAAAGAGATAATCGGTCTAAAGATAGCAAAAATAATATTTTGTTTCGACCTTGCTTTTACGACTTCTTCATTGACTTGAATGAATTCGTTTTCTTTTCTCTTTTCTTGGTGGAAAATTTGCGTGATTTTCATACCCGAAAGATTTTCATTTAAGAAAGCATTCATAGAGGTGATGCTATGACGCACTCTCCGATAAGCTTTTTTTGAAAGGACGCGGTAAGCATAAGATAAGCCTCCTACCACTGGAACAAAGATAAGCATATAAAGCGCTAATTGATAATTTAACGCTAGCATCATGGCAAATATGCCGAATAGCGAAAGAATGTTCTTTAAAAGATTAATTAAAATATTCGTATAAAGATCATTAATCGCATTCGTATCACTTGTAACACGTGATACGAGTTTACCAATCGGTATACCATTAATTTGATCAATGGATAACGATTCAATATGATGAAACACATCTTCTCTTAATTGATATACGATGGATTGCCCTGCTTTTTGTAAAATCATCGTTTCAAAATACATAAAGAATAAGCTAGTTAAAATGGAACCTAAGTAACCTATCGATAAAGCAAGAATAGTCAGATATTTCGTATTTTCAGGATGCGACAATTTACCAATAATTAATCCGGATAAATAAGGCACCATGAGCTCTAAAGCAATCACAAAAAGCATATAGATAATGGCTAAGATAAACTTCTTTTTATGGGGACGAATATAGGTAAGCGTGCGACGAATAATTTCACTATCTTTCATCGTGCGTTCTTTTTTTACATCATTCATCATTATCGCTCCTCCATTTCTTTTTCTAATTCTTGGAGTTCGACCATTCTTCGATATGTTTTGGAGGTTTCCATTAAAGTATCATGATCCGCAAAAGCTTCAATTTTTCCGTGGCGTAAAACTAAAATGCGATGGGCATGACGAACCGTAGAAACACGTGACGCTACAATAATCGTCGTTTTGCCTTTTCTTTCTTCTTCAATATGACGAAGTATTTGTTCTTCGGTTTTCACGTCAACAGCGGAAACAACATCATCTAAAATTAAAATCGTTGGATCTTTAATGACCGCACGCGCTAAAGCAATTCTTTGCTTTTGTCCACCGGATAAAGTTACACCTCTTTCTCCAGAAACCGTTTGATAGCCTTCTGGAAAACTTAAAATGTTTTCTTCAACTTCTGCAAAACGCGCTGCTTTTGATATTTCTTCTTCACTTGCATCCATTTTTCCAAATGAAATATGGCTCGCAATCGTACCTGAAAAAAGGAATTGATCTTGCGGAACATATCCGATATCTTTTCTGATGACATCTAAAGAGATATCCATGATATCATGTGCATCAAAGAACAATTGATCTTTATCCACGTTATATAGACGTAATAAAAGTTGGACGAGGGTGGTTTTTCCACTTCCAATTTTTCCAACGATACCAATCGTTTCTCCTTTTTCAATGTGTAAAGAAATATCTTTTAAAGTAGGTTCAAGAGAACCGGGGTAAGAAAAATATAAGTGCTTCATGGTAATTTCACCTTGTAACGGTTCTTGAAGCGCTCCTGGCGCATCCACAATTTCTGGTTTTTCTTCTAATAATTTAGCAATACGATTCAAACTTGCATTGCCTCTACTTCTTAAATTAATGATTTGCGCAAGGGCAAGCATCGGCCAAATAATCGTGGTGAAATAGCCAGAGAATTCAGTTACATCTCCGGCATTAAAGTTTTGACCATTGATGACATAATAGCCACCAATTGCCATAATTAAAGCCCCAATGGTATAAATTAATAAGTCAATCAAAATATCTAAAATTACGCCATACCGGACATAAGCAATGTTGGCTTTTTTAATATCTTGATTTCGATAAGAAAAAGAACGAAATTCTTGTACTTCTTTAACAAAGGCTTTAATAACCGAAATACCAGTGAAATTTTCTTGGGTAAAGTCACTTAATCTTTCATATGCTTCTTGGCACTCTTTTTGGCGTAGCTCCATTGCTTTTCCCACTACCCCACCTAAAGCCACTAGAACTAAAAGTGGAATCGTTGCAACAATACTAAGCTTCCAATTCGATAAAAACATTTTTACAAATGCCATCCCTCCCAAGAAAAATGCATCTATCGTAAAGATTGTGCCATCGGAGACCACTTGGGATATCATTTCTAAGTCGTTAGTAAAAAGCGCCATCAATGCTCCGACTTTTTGCTCTTGAAAATATCGTAAAGATAACTTTTCTGCATGCAAAAACATTTCTTGACGAAGGTCCGCCTCCACACGAAAACCTGCGCGTAAAATGGTAAGTCGCCACACAAACCGACCCAGAAAGATAAAAAATCCTATGAGTAATATATAAACCACTGGTTTCCATATCATTTCACTAGTAAATGTTCCTGTTACTTTTAATTGATTAATCAAATCTCCTAGAATTTCTGGCACCATTAATTGCGCGTAATCGACTAAAATTAAGGCTAAAATTCCAGCAAGAAAAAGATACCAATATTTTTTATAGTAACGATTAATCCATTTACCAAAAATCATAGTGTTCTCCTTTCTAGCAATATAAGTATTATACCAAAGTTTTCTTTGTTTTTTTCTTTAAATTGTATTCTTCTCTTTTTTAGGAATAATTTCTTTAAAACATATTTGTTTTAATGTATGATTGTTGTGTATAAAGGAGGGCTGAATATGGAACCAAATAACCTAGTGCCCAACAATAATCAAGAAGAAAGTATGTATGTTGAAGTCGATAAAAATAAAAAATATTATCTTGTCGGATCAACCAATAAAAAAGACTCTATTTTGTT
The DNA here is from genome assembly GCA_002477825.1 of Caryophanales bacterium UBA7581. GTDB lineage: Bacteria > Bacillota_I > Bacilli_A > RFN20 > CAG-826 > CAG-826. The sequence continues at coordinate 70,777 of DLKT01000060.1, forward strand.
TAGATTATACTTTTTTATTTACATCATTTTAATTGCACTTTCCGTTGTTCTAGCTTTTGAATTAAAAAATGCGTTAGTGTGTATCATTCCCATCATTGTACTTTTTTCGCTCTATATTCTTTTTTTCGCAATCAAAGTAAAAAAAGATGAACAATATTTTCTGGATTTTATGAATGATCTTGATTATGAAAAATTAGAAAGAAATGTTTTAAATCTTCTTAGTAATGAAAAGATTCACCCCGAAACCAAAAATTATTATCTAATGAGACTCGTTACTTTTTCACCAAGTTATAGTAAGGAAAAGTATTTAGAATATGGAAATCAAGTGAAATGTCCTAAAAATAAATCTTATCAAATCAATTATGATCTGTTATCTTTTTCCAATAATATGACACTTGAAGAATTAGATCAACTTTATCATTTTTTGTCCGAGAAATATAAGAAAAACCGACAAGTTTATAAAGCAATCCAATTAGAATATAAAATTCAAAAAGCCGTAATGCTCGGCGCTTCAGAAGAACCTATTGATCAATTACTTCAATCCGTTGGAAAAACAAACTATCAATGCGCTGTCCGAACTTATTTGTACGCTTTCTATTATGCGAACGCCCATGACAAGGAAAAATTCCAAAAATATTACAATGATTTTATGAATCAATACGTTGTTTTAAAAGGGCTTGTTGAGAAATTAAACACTTTAAAAGAAGAAATAGAAAAAGAATCATTATAGATTTTTTAAATCATTCTAACGTTTCATTTTATCTTTATGATAAAATATAAAGTAACAAAGGAGTTGATATTATGGCCACCGATTTATTAGAGCCACTATCCCTATATAACAAAACATTAAAAAATGAGTTTCATCAACACGCTGAAGATTATTTCGATGAACTGATTCAAAAATCACAAGTAGATGTGGAAGGAAATAAGCTTACCGTAAAAGCTTATAAAGATGCTTTAGCAAAATTAGAAGTTGCTAAAAAGAAAATGTCAAAAACTCGTTCTTTAAAAGTTTTTCTCATTATTTTAACGGTTATCTTCTTTATTGTAACATTTATCTTTGCTTATTCTGCATTTACAACACCCGTTGTCTCTTTAATGGTAGATCTCATTATTGCCATCGCATCTTTGGGACTTGCTATTCTCATGATTGTTTTGTTGGCTAAAAAAATTAAGAAAAAATTAAAAGACCAACAAGCTGTCATTGATGAACTTACCAATACAGCCAATCAACGTTTAGCAGAAGCACAAGCACAAATGGCTTGTTTGAATCGAATTTTTGACTGGAACGCCCATGCTGAAATTGTTAAAAGGACGACAGATGTCTTAAAAATCGATCGTTACTTTGACGTTCAACGCTACCACTATTTACAAGAAAACTATGGTTTAGAAGACGAATTAGATGAACATATCTCCACCGATATGATTATGTCGGGTGAAATCGTCAAGAATCCTTTCTTGCTCGTTAGACAAGTAAAACAAACCATGGGTTCTAAAACTTATTATGGTACTTTAACCATTAGTTGGACCGAAACCGTACGCGATTCTAATGGCAAGTCACATACTGTCACTAGAACACAAACCTTACATGCTTCCGTAATTAAACCAATTCCAGTTTATAATTACAACACTTTCCTCGTTTATGGAAATGAAGCAGCAAAGGATTTACACTTTACTCGTTCTCCCTCAGGAGCATCTGGGTTAAGTGAAAAGCAAATTGATGCCAAAGTAAAAAAAGGCATGAAAGCCTTAACTAAAAAAGCAAAAAAAGATTTAGCAAAAGGAAATAGTGGCTTTACCGCTTTAGGCAATGAAGAGTTTGATGTATTATTTGGTGCCAAAGACCGTGATAATGAAGTAGAATTCCGTTTACTCTTTACTCCTCTTGCGCAAAAATCATTACTTGAATTAATAAAAAACAAAGAGCCTTATGGTGATGATTTCTATTTTGTAAAAGATGGACCATTGAATTTCATTACTTCTGTCCACTCACAAAACCAAGATTATTATGGAAATCCTGCTCGCTATATTTCTTATGACTTAGAGGAATCAAAGAAAGCTTTCATTAATTACAATGATAACTTATTACAAGGCTTATTCTTCGATTTAGCTCCTGTCCTTTGCATTCCTTTATATCAACAACATGAACCCAATGCATTTAATCCATATCCAACGTATTCACAAAACTTTACTAGTTATGAAATGGAAGTTTTATCGAATGCATTTGATCCTGACATCTTCAAACATCCTGAAACAGCGACTCCAGTTATTCTAAAATCTAATTTCCAAGAAAAAGCAGGTCTTGCTGATACGACCGTTATTAAAGCTTTCTCATTTAGGACTGAAGATAGATTGGACTATGTCTCTGTTTATGGTGGAGATGGGCACTACCATAACGTACCTGTACCATGGGAAGAATATTTACCTATTGATTATGAAACACCTATGGTCATCAAAGGTTTTGAAGGCTCACGTGAAGACTTTAATGATTTATTAAATACTGCCGAATTCCAAGGTTTTATGCAAAAATATGTACGTGATTCGCATATCATTTATCAAAGAGGTTTAATAGCTTTTATTATGAGTTCTCTCTATACTACAAATGCAGATGAAGAATTGACGAACTTATTAAAAAAAGCTAAAATAAATAAGTAAGAAAGGAATTAAAAAAACTATGGCAAATGAATTAGACGAAGTGAATGGCCCAGTTAGCGAAGAAGGTCGCGACGTTGCGGTTATTCAAAAACAAATCCCTGTAAAAGTGGGTTGGGGATCCACATTCTTCCAAGTCATCCTTTGGGTACTTGGTATTATTCCTGGCTTAATTTTCTTGATTATGAAAATTAAAGCTAAGACCTATTTACGTCAATTACAACAAAAGATTCAACATGACGCATCTCAAATCGACAACTATCTTGAACAACGCGTTGTTATCTTATCTAACTGCGCAAAACTTCTTGATAAAGCCATTGATTTAGATAAAGACACCTATACCACTATCGCCGCTGCTCGTTCAGGTATTAATCCAAATGGTGATGCCTCTAACGATGAAGCAAGAAATGCATTAGGCGGAGCTGTTGATCGTTTATCCACTCAAATTCATCTCGCTTTTGAAAATTATCCAGATTTACAAGCACATAAAGAATTAGAGAAAGCAATGCAACAAAACGATTATCTCCAACGTGAAATCACCGCTGCTCGTGAAGTTTATAACGACACTGTCAGCCGTTGGAACCAAGACATCTTTGCTTGGCCAACCAAGATGATTGCCGCTGCTGAATTAGGATATACTACTCGTATTCCATTCTCTGCTTCTAAAGAAGTCAAAGATAAAGCAAGAGACGTTTTCTTCTAGAAAGAAAAATGAGCCATCTTCTCCAATGGAGGGATGGCTTTTTTGTTGCTCATTTTTTCTTATATTTTGAAGGAGATAAATGCGAATACTTTTTAAATTGCTTCGAAAAGTATAAAGGATCATTAAAGCCAACAGAATACGCAACTTCTTGAACATTTAAGCGCCCAGATAATAGTAAAAGACGGGCTTTCTGCATGCGAATATCATATATATATCGCGTAATTGTAAATCCAGTTTGTTGTTTAAACACTCTTGAAAGATATGCTTCGTTCATAAAGAAATGTCGGGCGATAGAAGAAGTATTCAATGTAGATCTAGTGTAGTTTTCATTAATATATGCGCATATTCTTTTAACCACAGTTTTGGTTTCTTGTTGAATTTCTTTTTTACCATTATTTCGTCTTCTAATAATTTCAAATAATAATTGATTGACCTTTGCAATAGCGATTAAATCATTTGATATTTCATCCATATTTTCTAAAAGTGAGCAAAAAATATCTTTTAGTTTTCCATCCTCGTCATGAAAAACCGGCGTATCTTTTGTAAATCCAGCTTTTTGGAAAAGCGTTTGCGCTGCTGAACCATTTACCTCTATCCATAAATAAGTCCATGGATCATTTTGATTAGGAGCATAGGCAATTTTAGTATCCACGGGAATGAAAAACATATCGTTCTCTTTAATTTCATATTCTTGCCCTTCAATCTTAAAATATCCTTTTCCTTTTAAGCAATAATGGATCACGAAATGACTTCTAACCAAAGGCCCGATAGCGCCTTTTTCTTTTTTGCATTGTTCGTAACCCGCTACAATGACATAAAACTCACTTAATGTATTATCTAATACATATTTATAATATAGTGATTCCGTTAAAAACTTATATTTCATCCTTGTTTCCTCGAATAAATTATCCATAATTTTTTTACTATTTTCAATTACTAAGTAAAAATTTTCCATATTGCAGTAAAATTACGCCATTAAATGTAACCGCTTTTATTTTCTATAATGAAAATATGAAAGGAAATAATTATATGAAAAAAAAGAAAAGTTTTGTGCTTTTAGCGTTATCTTTCCTTCTCGCGTCTTGCGGAAATAAAGTACCTACAAGCACATCGAGTAGTCAACCAACTACAACCCCAACTTCTACTTCTATTACTACTCCTTCAAGTAATAGTTCATCTTCTAGTGTAGAAAGAGAAAAGCCTCGAATTCTTCTAGAAAATGAAGTTACCGAAGTAACCTGTAAAGCCGGAGAATATCTTCGCTTACCTAAAGGCTTTGCCCGTGATATGGATCAAAAAGATATAAGTAGTTCTATATCCACCTCTCTTTTAGAAAATGAAGGAGCCACTTTAAATAATGGTTATTTTATCGCTTCTTTAGCGGGAACTTATCATGTTCAATATGCGGTTAAAGATCATTTAGATACCGAAGCGACTTTTGATTTGCCAATCAAAGTTACTTCATGGTATGAAAACACCTACGATGTTGGCGCTTATGGGAATTTAAAGGAATTTGAAAATAATAAAGTCTATAAAGATGGTTTAGAAAATACCTCTGCTTTATTATCTTTACCTTCTAACGCGCAATTTGTTTCTGATGATCGTGCGATTGAAGGAACTTCATTATATATCGATTTCTCTAGTCGTAGCGGCGAAAGTAATGCAATTACATTACCCGGTCTTTCTAATTATATTCAACCAGGAAAATGGACTATTTCCTTTGATGTGAAAATGGTTAAAGGTATTGGTTTTTCTGATTTCTTTGTTGGTTATAAAGAAGCTTCTAATAGTGATAATCAACAAATTTCATTAGCGAAAGTAGCGTTTGGAGAAACAACTCGCGTTACTTATACTGGTGTATTAAATGTAGACACACAAAAAGATTATACCTTCCAAATTTTTAAAATGAATAATGGATCTAATGCTATCAGCTTAGATAACTTTGACATTCGTTACGAAGAAGTAAGCTACACCTTCTATACACCAACCGTTGAAGATTTAAAGAAAGGTGTTACCATTGATTGGAATGACAAATTCATGCCGATTACCTCTTCTGTTCCTCAAACGGTTTCGGAAATTGAATCGGATGCGGTTCGTCAAGAATTAGAAGCCTCCCCTGCTTTTGGTGAAACTTGCTTATATATGTATGGAACCGGAGATCATAACTTAACGGGTATTGAAAGAGATGTAGACCCAGACTATTTTGATACCTCTATGGTTTATAACTTTAAATTCACCTATTATGCAATGTCTGTAAGTGCTCACTATATCATTATCATCGATGGATCTGCAGATAATGTTAACGTAGCTTCTGGTTTCTTAAAAACTGGTTTAAATGAAGCAGACATTTCTTTCCAAGTACCTAAAAATGCTAAGAGAATTACTTTCTATGGTACCTATGATATGTATGTTGGAAAAATGGAAATTTCTTTGACCAAATCTACCGTTAATTCTCGTACAGATACTTACAAACCAGCCAATGATGAAATCATCAAAGAAGGCGGTTATACCTGGGATTATAGCGAAAATAACGCAATCGACTTAGGTGGATTCTTGTTTGCAGACACTGCAAGTCTTTCTTCGGAAATTCAAGAATCCATTCAAGGATTAACTTCTTTCTCTTCTCAAGTTATTAAAGCCGACTTTATTAATGGTGGCGGTCGTCAATTACTCAGTGTCGCTAATGTCTTATCGTTAGACTATTCCTACACTTTATCCTTTGACGCCTATTGTGAAAGTGGTAAAACCGTCTTAGTTCTACTTTACGGAAATTCCCAAATTGGAAATCACTTCACAATGCAAAAAGCTGCTGTTAGTGGTCATACCAATGTCTACCACTATTCGGTAACCTTTACTCCAAAAAATGGAACAAATAATGATTTTAAAACCATTATGCTTTACCCACAAGCGACCTTTACTATGTATATCGGTAACATCACGCTGAGTGGTGTGAAAAACTAGGAGGAATTCATCATGAAAAAAAGATTGATTATATGTTCTCTTGCTCTTATTTCTTCTATTCTATCGTCGAATCCAGCGAAAAAAGTAAATGCTGATGTCAACTTAAATCCAATCGATGGAATTTATTATCAAGAAACCTTTGAAGATAAAACCGAAGTTCCTTCTGATTTAACTTTGATTTCTGGAAAAACAAATCTAACTGTTGAAGACGGAAAATTACATTTCTCTTATGATAGTAGTGGTTATAGCTTCGTTGCTTTACCTTTATCATTAAGTTCGTTAGGTAACTACACCATTGATATTCGTTATGCTTTTGGATCACAGGCCTCCGATAGTGGTCGTTTCTCCGCAATTGGCTATCGTGCAAATATCGATGATACCAAAGCTTTAAAAGAATTCTATTTAATGAACTTTAGAAGAGATGGAAGAACGGCAAATGGCGCTCGAAATGCGGGGGGTACCTTCACCGCTGATGGAGGATTAAATAACGTCGGCGCACCCGAAGTCAACAAATACTATAACATTAAGATTGTAGTGGATGGCGAAGTTGCCAAACACTATCATGAAAATGTTTTAGTGCAAACCGTCAATTTAAAAACCGATTCTAACTATCAAAAAGTTTTAGGCGCAAATGGTTATCGTGAAACAGGTGCTATCTTTATCGCTACAATGAAAACTGAATTCTTTGTGGATGAAATCACAGTTCGTCAAAATGAAAATGTGGTATCTCGTGATTATATGATGGATACTTATCACAAAAAAACCAATTTAACTAGAACTCCTTCTGTTTATAGTTCCATCAAAGATAACGCTGCATATACGAGTTTAAAGGAAGCTGCTGAAAGTAAAAAAATGCGTCCAACTGGTGTTATCATGAATTTCAATGATAATCTTAGTGTACTTGCTGATGATGGACAAATTTTAGGTACATTAGATGCGACACTTGCTTCATTCAATAAAGCGGTAATTCCTATGCTAAAAGCGGATAACGCAACACAAGCACAAAAAATTGCTGATTATGCAAAAGCCTCCAACTTAGTAGATGGTTTCTATGTTTCTAATCAAATGGAACTCATCCAACAAATGAAAACAGCTTATGCTAAATTGTCATCTTTATATATTTTACCCGATGACTTTACTTACTCTAAAGCAAACATCAAAACTTTAGTAGAAAATGCAAATAAAGCCAGTGTCCGTGCGATTCTTGTTCCTTCCAATTTTGAAGAAGAAGGCATCACCTATTTACAAAATCATATGATTACTGTCATGACGAAAGGCGAAACCGAAAATGAAATCGTAGAAGGCGTTCTTCATGGCGCAACCGGTATTTATACTGGAGATGTAAATTTAGCTTACAATACTTTTAACACCTTTAAAAAAGGCACACTTACAAGAAAGCCTAACGTTATTGGTCATAGAGGTATGTTATCTTCTACTACTGTAGAAAACACACTTTCTGCCTTTAAAGAAGCTTTTGAAAAAGGTGCGAATGCATTAGAAATGGATCTTCACGTCACTTCTGATAGAAAGATTGTTGTAAACCATGATGATAATGTAAATGGCAAGAAAATTGCGAATATGACTTTAGCGGAAGTTCAAGCCATCGATTTCATTAGAGGAAATAAAGTTCATCATTTGTCCTCTTTAGAAGAAGTCTTTGATTATTTTAAAGATAAAGATGTCATGTTAGCGCTTGAAATTAAAATCAATAACCAAGATCTCATTCCTCTCTTAAAAGAACTCTTTGAACAATATAAAGATACCGACATTCAAGAAAAATGTTTCTTCATCGGTTTCTACGATAAAATTAGTATGTTTAAATTAGTTCGTGAACAACTTCCAACCATGAGTATTGAAGTCTTCCCTTCTACGGGTGTAACCGTACAAAGCGCTATGAACTTAGCCACACAAGTCAATGCAGCCGTGAATCCAGATAAAAATATTATTCCTGAAAACTTCATTCAAGATATGCAAGATCGTGGTTATATGGTGAATACCTATACCTATAATGGCACACAAGAAGAATACATTGAACATTATATTGATGGATATTTCGGTTTAACAACTGATTACCCAAATTGGTCAATGAACTTCATTAGTGAAGTCATCAATCAAGAAATCAACATTCCTGTTGGTGAAAAAAATGCAGCTTATGTACCATTAAAAGTAAAAACAAGAAAAGGTGAAATTAAAATCGTTTACTCTTTTGAAGCCACAAGTTCTGATATCGTTACGTTAAGTGATGGAAGAATGTATATGAAAGAAGCAAAAGACGTTGAAAGTCGTATTATTTATCATTTTACCATTGATAATCAATACGGATACTACATCTATTCTTCTCTTCTCACCATTCATGGTCAAGCCGTAAATATTCAAGATCCTTTTAACAAGTAAAAATGAAAAGAGGCCTTCACTACTTAGTGAGGGCCTTTTTTATTGAAAAATCAGTAAAATCAAAAATAAAATTTGCTTTAATCTTCTGCTTAGAATATCGATAAGAACCAACGAACACTAAAGTAGCGTTAAAAAGAAGTTCTTCTTGTTTTGCTGCATAATGAATCTTAGCCGTGGGTTTTAAACATTCTTTGGCCTTATTGAAATAAACATCATCATAGAACCATATCGCATCCGTTTCTTTTGCTAATCGTTTGATTAATTTTAATACATAATTCTTTTCTACATCAAAAGGTGGTTCAATTCCTAAAAAAGCAATTTTTTTCATGTTTTGGCAATGAACTATTTTAGTTAATGCGGTAATTATTTTTTCTTCTATTTCTTTTTCATAAGTTAAAAGCGATGGTGTGGTGAATCGATTAGTAGGACTTCTTTTAAAAAGAGAGAGATTTTTCATGATATTTAGTTTTTCTAATACATAAATCAGATCATCATTATTTTTTTCTTTTTCCATCATTTCACTTAATTGGTCTTTAAAGAATGTATTCATCATTTCATAGTAATTTTCTAGAACCAGTGGCACTTTTAAAGAAGTTTCTATATTGGTATAAATCGTTTCAATTTCTTGAAGATACAAAGATTCTATTAAAAAATGCATGGCTAAATGTTCTTCATCTTCTCTACAGCCAATCAGCAAGAGCAATGGATAAAAAACATTGAGAAACATATTGTTTTGATTTCGAATGATAGGCCAATTTAAAACATGTGCTTTTTTATGTCGATCATTTAAAAACTGATAAAGCGTCTGATTTATTCTAATAGAAGATGATTCTGTTAGGATAACATAAGGTAAAAGTTCCCAGGATACTTCATCTAAAATTTCCCATTCACTCTTTTTTAATTGATTGATGATGATCCACTGAAAATCTTTCTTTAGCCAATTTTTATCGGACGAAAAAAAGATATTTTCTTTATATAACGAAAATACCTCGCTTAAACCTTGAATTCTTTTATCATAATATCCTTTTTGCAAAAAGTTGGTTTTATTTTTATCAACGTCAAAAGCCACTACTTGGTAGTGGGCTTTAGCAAATAATAATGATAAAAATATTCCTTGTTCATCTAATCCAATAATCAGTACTTCTTCTCTTATGTTCTCCATGATTAATCACCATAGTCAGAACCACGGGATTTATCTTCTACAAATAATTGTAAGCGATCAGTAATATCAAAGATTTCTAAATACACTGCATCTTCCACATGGGATAATGGTGTTTCATAATCACCTGTAAATACAACTTTGTGATTCGCTTTGACTATTCGCTTCATTTCTTCTAAAATAAGAGATAGAGATTCTGGGTAATGCCGTTGAAATTCTTCTAACTGCGTGTAGAAAATTGGTTCTACATAAAAGCAACTTCCATCTTCATAAAAATAAAGAGCTGAGAAAGGATTCTTGGCATCTTCACCTTGAGTAAGATGGGCCCATTCTTGATAATTTTTCATACGATTCACCCCATATCATTATTATACAAGTTGTGATAAAAAAAACAACGAAAGGAGTATAAATGAAAAAAGATATTAAAGCTGTCATCACCGATATTGATGAAACACTATTTAGTCATACATTAAAGCAAATTCCTGAAAGTGCCGTTAAAGCGGTCCACGCTCTTCAAAAAAGAGGAATTAAAGTCTTCTTATGTTCAGGAAGAAATGAATATTTAATCCGCAAATTAGGCGTTCTAGAGCATATTACTCCTGACGGATTAATTACCATGAATGGCGCGAACGCTATTATTGATGGGAAAATCATTTATCGTTATCCTATCCCTGAATCCGAAGTAGATGCCTTAATTAAGTTCTCTAAGCGTCTTAAATTTGGATTAACGTTAATTGAAGAAAATGAAGGACATATTAATTATGTTGATGAACGCGTAATTACCGCTCACGAAAAATATGGCACTCGATTCCCACAACCAAGAACTTTCCCCGATCATTATGATCGAACCATTTATCAAGCAATTGCCTTCTGTGACGAACTTGATGAATCTTTATTTCTCCCTCACTTAAAAGACTGCAAATGTGCAAGATGGGATGAATACGCTGTCGACATCATGCCCAAAGATAGTGATAAATCAAAAGGCGTTTTAGCGGTATTAGAATATTATAACTGGAAACCAGAAAACGTTTTGTGCATTGGTGATGCTATTAACGATGTAGAAATGCTTTCTTTCGCTGGTATTTCTGTAGCTATGGGAAATGCAAAAAGTGAAGCAAAAGCTGTTTCTGACTACGTTACAACTCCCATATTAGAAGATGGATGGGCAAATGCCATGGTTCATTTTGGATTAATTACAAAAGAGGATTTAGAATAGTCCTCTTTCGTATACTGAAACTAGGA
>DLKT01000016.1 GCA_002477825.1 Caryophanales bacterium UBA7581
TCAATTTGGTATTCTTCTTCACAATCATTCTTCTCGTTTTGAAGTCCTTTCCAAATTAAAAGAACTTCTTTCTCAACTGGAAAAGATTGATTTTCGCTCTGGCTCTCATATTGCCTCTCGTTTTAAAGAAGTTCTTCTTTGTGATAATGGTATTGAATTTGATTCTATGCTTGAATTAGATGACTCTGAATCATGCCATGTTTTCTTTTGTCATCCTAATTCGTCTTATGAAAAAGGGCATTGTGAACGTAACCATGTCCTCTTTCGTTACATTCGTTATAAAGGTCACAACTTTGATTCTTTTTCGCAAGATACGGTGAATATGTTATTTTCTCACATTAATTCCTATCCTAGAAAATCTATCGCTGGGAACACTCCTTATTCCCTTGTTCTTAACGATCTAGGTATTGAGTTTTTAAACACCATTGGCATTTATTATGTTAATCCTGATGAGATTAACTTAACTCCATCTTTGCTTAAAAAGTAATCTTTCTTTGAAGAAGGCACCGTTCTCATCTTTACGTTGCAATAACTTCAAAAATTTATTTTTTGTTGTTCCTTTTCGTATGCCCTTTTTCATGCTTATTATATCAGTTTTTCTTCTTTTTTCTTCATTTTTTTCGAAGGTTTTCTTCTGTTGCATTTACTTCGCTAATTAACCTCATTTGAAAACAAGGGAAAGTTCACAATGACCATCTTTTTATCATTCGCTAATATGTAATGCACAAAAAAAAGAAGTAATTTAATTACTTCCAATCCATCTCTGTTTCATATTTTGATTTTTTGGGTACATAAAATGATCCTTCAATCACTTTAAAATGAAAATCATAAAAAGAAATAGTAGTGTAAAAAGTATAAATAATGTTCTCTCTATGTTTTCTTGTTCCCACAGTCATAAGACTATAAACAAGTTGACCATTTTCATCTAATTTACAATCGTCTAAATAGTAACGATCTTCTTTGGTAGAAAAATCTAATGCTTTTTTAGGATATCCTTTTAAAAGCTCTATTTCTTGTCCTCTTTGAAAAGGAGAATGAAGTTCTTTAAAATGCGCTTTTTTGATCTCATCTTTTTTTCTTTTTTCTTCTTCCATCCGTTGAATTTCTTTGTTCCATGCTTCTTTTGCCTTTTTTTCTCTTTCTTCAATGATTGTAGCGTCATAAACTTCTATTTCATCTTGCAAGAAACGAGAAAAAGGAAATTCTTCTTCTAATGGGTCCATTTCATAATAGCGGTACGCTACCACGATTTGCGCATCATCTAATATTTTTTCAACTTTAAAAATTCGATAATCTTCATCTATAAAAGTTCCATAAAGTTCGTCGGCTTCTTCATCTTTTTTTAAAGTAAAATATTGGATTTTATGAATATCACTAATGTTCATTTTTGTCACTTCCATTTCTAGAAAAAGATATAAAAAGATGTGAAATTGCTTCACACCTTTTATTTTCAAAATGGCGTCCACAGCATGATTTGAACACGCGACCCACGGCTTAGAAGGCCGTTGCTCTATCCAGCTGAGCTATGTGGACACGTGTATATAATAGCGCAGTCCACATTCATTTTTCAAGTTTTTTTTATTTTTTTATTAAATCGCTACTTCGTTATAAGAGATTTTAGAAACTTCTACCGTTTCTTCTTGAACATAGCCATTCACTTGAACGGTTTCTCCATTGACTTGTAAAGAGACATTTTTATCGATGCCCATGAAGGAAAAACTAAGTAAGATTAACTCATAAACATCTTGATTTATAAGTCCTTCTTCCATTAAGGCAACTTCTTTGATGCCTAAAACGATACCTTCTTCATTTTCTAAAGGAGCAATACTCGTATCAATTTGTTGATACGTAGCAATCTTTTTTAATCCCGTAATAATGTTCGGTCTTACTTGAATTGCATCATAGAAACAGGCTAAAGAAGAGTCTTTTTTATCGGTATATACGGTTACTGGTACATAATATTTCTCTTTTTGACTCCATGTTTTTTCATAATAAACAATAGAACTTTCTTTATTCAAAACATCTAAAGAAGAAATATAAGGACGATTAATTCCTACTTCTTTTGTAAGTGTGTCTCCAAGCATTAGTCCATTCGGAAGCTTAGTTACTTGACTACCCTCTACTTGCAGTTTTAAGCCTTGAATTCCTTCAAAATCTAAGAATGTATGAACGAGCGATTCGACTAAATTCGTCTCATTTTTTTCTTCATATTCTAAAAAGTCTTTTGATAAGTCAAAGGTGAGAATTTGGTTATCTATTGTAAGTTTTTTAACGGTCGTGTTGGTAGGAATATAGCCGCGTAAATGATCGGTTTTTAATGATGTATCCACTTTTAAATAGTTAAAAACATCAAGCATTTCTTCTTGCATGGTATTTTTTCTTTCCATTTTTAAAGAAAGTGGAACGACATAATCATCATCGGAAAGTAGATAAATATGGTGATATACTTTTTCATTTTCTAACACGACTTCTTTTTCAATCGTTGGCTTTTTATTACCAAAATAGATGCCTAAACCAATTCCCGTTAAAGCAATACAAGTTGGAATGGCAATTAACGCTGCCCGCTTGGTTCTTTTGGAATTTAATATAATTAAACTAGGAAAATGAAATTTTCTTTTTCTCTTTTCCTTGATTTTTGGCATTTTAAGAACAGGAAGCTCTTCTTTTTCTATTTCTTGTTCGACCGGTTTACTTTCCACTTCCATTACACTTTCAACTTCGTTTTCCTTTACAAAGGCTTCTTTTTTCTTTTTTCTTTTAAAAGGATTCTTTTCCTTACACTTCATCACAAAATCTTGGCTTTTGGTGTGGCATTTTTCTTTAAAAGCTTTCCACCATTTAGAAAATTTCTTCATAGCCCTCATCACCTCTAGTATCAATATAGAAATTAGAAAATGAAGATAGAACTAATTTTGAAAACTTTTTATTGTCTTCTCTGCTTTCTGATTCATATATACTTTTAGATGATTTCCTTTAGGTACATCTAAAAGAAATGAAAGATATGGATCCAATAAAATAAGATGCGGGAAATAGATAAAGAACAAAAAAGCGATATGAGAAAAATGCGTACATCCTAAAAGTAAGTAAGGCGTTACTATATTTTGTTTTTTGATCCATTTTATGATTTCTTTTATGTTTCTTTCTTCAATAAAGCGTACAAGTCTAGAGGCATTCATAACTGAATAACCTTCTTTTTTGAAATAAGTTGTGGTTCTTTTGGTTCCGATTATCGTTACGTCTTTATTTTTTAAAAGCGCTAAAGAATGATCAATGATAAGATGAAGTTTGAAAGGTAAAGAGATTAAGTTCATCTTTTTTAAAATCAAAGAAAAAGTATTACATACGATAAAAACATGGTCCACTCTTTTTTCTTTCCATTCTTCTATTTTTTTATAGGCGTACTTTTTTAATTCTTTTTCACTTTTTTCACCCAAAGGAAACATTTCTCCTTCCATTTCTAGAAAGTAGGTGTGATAAATTTTATGTTTTAAAAGCGCTTCATAAAATGGAATGAGTCCAAAACCACTATCGTAAATAACAATACGCATAACATTCACCCATTTTACTATATGAAAGAAAGAAAAATAGTAGACGAAATGAAAAAAAGGCATACACTACTATAGGCTAAAGGAGAGTTGTATGCCATCTATTCTTACGAAAAGAGAAAGAGAAGTCTTCGAACTATTAGTCAAAAATCACTCCACGAAGGAAATCGCCGACACTTTATTTGTATCCGAAAAAACGGTTCGAAACCATATTTCTAACGTCATACAGAAATTGGGCGTGCGCGGAAGAGCTCATGCCGTGATTGAACTATTTCGAATGAATGAAATCTCATTATAGCCTTTCTCGCTAGGAAGGCTATTTTTCATGTAAAGCCTGATATACGGAAGACGCAACGTCAGCAGGTAGAATTTGTTCTAATTCACTGACGGATGCGTTTTTCATTTCTTCAATACTGGGATAACGTGCGTATAACGTGCGTTTTCTTTTTTCTCCAAGACCAGGAATACCATCTAATAAAGAAACAAATAAGCCTTTTGCTCTTTGTTCATGATGGAATTTAATCGCATAACGATGCACTTCATCTTGCATTCTCATTAATAAAAAGAATAAAGGAGAAGCGGGATCCATCGGATAAATTTCTCCATTGATATCCATTAATCCTTCGGTTTGGTGCTTATCATTTTTATATAAGCCTAATAACGGAATGGTGACTTCCGCTTGGTCTAAGGCTTCTTTAGCAGCATGAATTTGTCCCAAGCCACCATCAACGATAATTAAATCAGGAAAAGGTTGATTTTCCTCTTTTAAACGACTATATCGTCGATAAACAACTTCTCTCATGGAGGCGAAGTCATCACGTTTTTCTTCATGTTCAATATTGAACTTTCGGTACATCTTTTTGGCTTTTTCGCCGTTAATAAAGCACACCATTGCCCCAATAGGAGAGGCTCCTTGGATATGTGAATTATCAAAAAGTTCGATGCGGTAAGGCGTAGGAATATTCGCTAATCGACCTAATTCTTCTAATAAAGCGACTTTATCATCTTCTAATCGAGCGGTAAGGAAATGCGAATCAAGTCCGGCTTTTGCATTCTTTAACGCTAAATCAATGAGCTCCATTTTACTTCCTCTAGAAGGCGTATAAACGCGGACATCTAACGCTAAAGAAAGTAAAGAAGCGATTTCAGGAATAGAAACCATGACTTCTTTAGGAAGAGGATGATTTACATAATATTGAGCAATTAAAGAAGAGGCCTGCTCTAACATATCATCAAATAATTCGACTACGAAAAAATCTTTACCGAGAAGTTTTCCTTTTCGATATAGTAAAACCGCTAAACCGAGATAACCATCACGGGTAGATAAAGCAAAGACATCGCGGTTCGTTTTATCTTGAGAATGGACACTTTGTTTAGAAATCACGTGATCAATGGCGTCTAAGGTTTTCTTATATTCCGCTGCTTTTTCAAAGTGAAGAAGTTTCGCTTCTTCTTTCATCAAGTGTTCGATTTCTCTTCTTTTTTTATGGTCATTTCCGTTTAAAAAGTCATCGATTTCTTGAATTAAAGGTTCATATTCTTCTTTAGATATTGGATGTAAGCAAGGCGCTAAACATTGATGCATATGGTAATACAAACAAGGTGTGGGTGGAATTGTTTTACATTTTCTTAAAGGAAACAAATCATTCAACAAATTCATGATTTCATAGCAAGCGCCAGAATTCGGATAAGGACCATAATAGTGGTAATTGGGGTCATTATCCTTATACATAATGCGCAAATAAGGGTCATTTTTCTTATATAAAGCAATATAAGGATAGGATTTCCCGTCTTTTAACAAAATATTAAAAGGGGGATAATATTGACGAATGAGATTAATTTCTAATAAAAGCGCTTCTTTTTCTGTTTCGGTTTGAATGGTTTCAAAGTGATCGACTTCATTGACCATTCGTTTCACTTTTCCTTTTTGAGGGCGTAAAAAATATTGGGAAACACGATTCTTTAAAATTTTCGCCTTTCCCACATAAATGACTTTTCCATTGATGTTATACATCAAATAAACCCCCGGTGATTGGGGTAATAAATCGATTTGTTCTTTTAAGCGTGCGTTCATTTTAACGTCACCACCGTTGCGCCAACGCCGCCTTCTGAGCCGCCACCTAAACGATAAGATTCAACAAAGTCTTGATTCTTTAAATATTGGTGGATGGCATTTCGTAAGGCACCGGTTCCTGAACCATGAATAATCCGCACGGTTTTTAAATGGCGGACACGAGCGTTATCTAAATATTTTTCTACGCTTTCTAATGCTTCATCAACGTGCATACCAATGACGTTATGCTCTGGTTTTACCGAGGCCATAATGGTAGGATCTCCGCTGGGTGCATAGTGTTTCGTTGGCGCTTTTAAAGGCATCACTTTTTTAACACGATTAAGTTTCGTTTGAATGGACATACCTTCAGGTGTTAAAAGTGTTAGGCTATTCCCTTTTAAACGCACGACACGTCCGACGATTTGACTATCATTCACTTTGACATAATCATCGATTTGTACAGGCGTATTTTCTAATTCTTCTTCTTTCTCTTCCTCTTCTTCTTTTAAAGCATCTAAACGTTTTTTATAAGAAAGAGCTTCATGATATTGTAGCGTTTCAGTTTTTAATTTTTGTAATATTTCTTGAACTTCCGTTTCTACTTGTTCTAATCGTTCTTCTTTTTCTTCTTTAAATTTCTTTTCTAATTTTTCCTTTTCTTGGTCCATATGGGCATAGAAAGTAGAGATTTCCTCTTCTTTTTTCGCAATTTTCTTTTCTTTTTCTTCTAGCATAGCTTTTTGCTTTTCCGTTTCAAAGATTAGCGATTCAAGATGCTCAATTTTTTGACTCATCTCATCTTGATTTTGTTCTTTTAAATGTAAAGAAGCATCTTCAATAATGGAAGCAGGAATTCCATGCCGTTTAGCGACTTCTAAAGCATAAGAATTACCCGGTACTCCGACTTTTAAAATATAACGAGGTTCCAATTTTTCTTCATCAAAAAGCATAGAGCCCACTAAAAGCTTTTCTTCACTTAACGCAAAGGCTTTGACTCCAGAAAAATGGCTAGAAATCATCGTGAAAGAACCTTTCTTTAAAAAGGCTTTTAAAAAGGCAATCGCTAAAGCTTCACCTTCTAAAGGATCAGTTCCCGTACCCATTTCATCGATTAAAACGAGAGAATGAGAATTCGCTAAAGCAAGAATTTGTTTTAATGATTCCATATGACCTGAGAAAGTGGATAAAGCGTCCGATATGGATTGTTGATCACCAATATCACATAAGAAATAATCAAACATAGAGATGGTTGCTTCTTCATCGGTAGGAATAGCTAAGCCACATTGGAACATATAGCAAAGTAATCCTACACACTTCATCGCAACGGTTTTACCACCTGCGTTAGGACCGGTTAAAACTAGAATACGATGATTTTCATCTAAGTGGAAATCGTTTTTTACTATTTTTTTAGGGTCGATAAAAGGATGTCTTGCCCCTTTTAAATCAATGATGGGTGTCTTAGAAATATGAGGAACATAGCTATCGGTTTCTAAAGCATAATCCGCTTTGGCTTGTAAAAAATCAAGTTCTCCTAACATTTGGTTGTTGGTTAATAGAGCATCTTCTTCTTGTACGACTAGGATAGTTAGTTCATGAAGAATTCTTTCAATTTCATCATTTTCTTGCTGACCTAAAATTAAAATACGATTATTGAGTTCAACTAAACTTGATGGTTCAATAAAAATCGTCATTCCCGAATCAGAAACGTCATGAATGATACCGGTAATTTTATTTTTTTCACTGCTTTTAATGGGTAAAACAAAATGACCATTACGTAAGGTATACGTTTTATCTGATAAAATATCTTGATAACGGTTGACCATTTCATTGACTTTAGTTTTTACATCACTTTCTAATTTTCTTTTGCTTGTTCGAATAGAACGTAAGTTACCTGAAGCATCATCATAAATACTTAAAGTTGGGGAAATTACTTTCGTAATTGCCGTTTTTAAATAATGAACATCTTTAAAATCACGAATATATTCTTTAAGTAAAGGAAAAGGTCCTTCACTCTTTTTAATAAAATCTAAAGTTTTTTCTTTGGCTTCAATATCCATTAAAATCATGGAGAAATCTTTGGGTGATAAAGTACCACCTTTTTTTGCAAAAAGCAGAAGTGATGAAAGGTCCATAGAATTAACAAAAGGAAAAGCGCCAAAAGAGGCATAAAAAAGAATCCCTTCTTTTAATAAATCAAGGGTTTCCTTTAAAAAATATGGGTCATGAAAGGGAGTAAGTTCTTCAACTTTCTTTTTTCCAATTTCAGTTTTGGTTCTCTTTTTTAAATCATCTTTTAATAATTGAAAGGAAAAAGTTTCGATTGCATCTTTCATGTCAATCACCTCTATGCATTAGTGTACCATATTTTTGATAAACGTTCATAAGAAATCAATCACATTTAAGGTATTTGAAGCACGAATTGCATAATTCTATTGAAATATTTTTTGATAAAAGCGTTGATAAATTGATGGAAATATCATAAACTATAAGTGGTAGAAGCCTATAAACGGCCTACTCCATTAATTTTGTTTTATTAAGGGAAAGCACCGCTGGCACGGTGTTTTTTCTTTCCCTAAACTTAGAATTTGAAAGACTACTTGTCTTTCTTTTTCTTTTTAGATAGTAACAATCCTACTACTTTAAGTATAGCTACTGCTAATCCCAAAATAGCG
>DLKT01000018.1 GCA_002477825.1 Caryophanales bacterium UBA7581
TGGTGAAATGGAAGTTTGGGCCCTTGAAGCTTATGGTGCCGCTCACATCTTACAAGAAATCTTAACCATTAAATCCGATGACCGTGTGGGCCGTAAGAAAACTTACGAAGCCATTATTAAACAACGTGAAATTCCAAAGTCCGGAATTCCAGAAGCTTTCTTAGTTTTACAAAAAGAATTGCAAGGTCTTGCAATTAACGTCAAACTCTTAGATCAAGAAGGTCAAGAAATTGATGTTTCTGCTATCTCTAAGCAAAATGAAGCTGAAGAAAGAAAAATTTCGAAAGATCTCCGTGATATAACAAGTGAAATTGTTATCGAAGATGAAAACGAAAGAGAATAGGAGGAGGTAAAGATATGTTTGATGTTAGACGTTTAGCCGCTATTCAAGTTGGTTTAGCCTCTCCAGAACAAATTCGTGCATGGTCGCATGGTGAAGTGAAAAAGCCTGAAACCATTAACTACCGTTCACAAAAACCAGAAATGGGCGGTCTCTGCTGTGAAAAAATCTTTGGACCAGCAAAAGACTACGAATGCCATTGTGGTAAATATAAGAAAATTCGTTTCCAAGGTATCACATGTGAAAAATGTGGTGTTGAGGTTATTTCTAAAGAAGTACGTCGTGAGAGAATGGGACATATTGAACTTGCCTCTCCATGTACTCACATTTGGTATCTAAAAGGTATTCCTTCTAGAATGGGATTAATTTTAGATGTTTCACCTAAACAATTAGAAGAAGTTGTATATTTTGCTGCTCACATTTGTTTAAATCCAGGAACTTCTACGATATTAAAATATCGTGGATTCCTTGATGAAAAACAAGCGCGTCAAGACTTCATTGCTGCCATCAAAGAATTCCAACCACAATTGGATCCAGATTCTTATGATTACGTTCGCTCTGAAGAATACATTGCGAAAATGGAAAAGCAAAATGAAACTTTTGACTTCTCTACGATTTCTGCCTTTATTTCCAAATATACAGGTGCTGAATTTGGTGAAGGTGCTGAAGCTATCAAAAGACTTTTAAAAGAAGTTGATTTAGATGCAGAACTCGCCTCAATTCAAGCTGAATTAAAAGAAACACAAGGTCAAAAGAATCAAAAGAGAATTAAATTAATTAAACGATTAGAAGCCGTTGAAGCCTTCCGTACTAGCGATAATAAGCCAGAATGGATGGTATTAGATGTTATTCCGGTCATTCCACCAGATTTACGTCCAATGCTTCCTCTTGATGGTGGTCGTTTTGCTACCGCTGACTTAAACGATTTATATCGTCGTGTCATTACTCGTAATACACGTTTAAAGAAATTAATTGATATGAATGCGCCTTCCGTCATCTTGATGAACGAAAAACGTATGCTTCAAGAAGCGGTTGATGCATTAATTGATAACGGCCGTCGTAATAAACCTGTTTCTGGTGCCGGAGGTAGACCATTAAAATCTCTATCCAGTGCCTTAAAAGGTAAACAAGGTCGTTTCCGTCAAAACTTATTAGGTAAACGTGTCGACTATTCTGGTCGTTCCGTTATTGCTGTTGGACCAAGCTTAAAGATGTATCAATGTGGATTACCACGCGAAATGGCTATCCAATTATTGAGACCATACATTGCCTCTATTTTAATTAAGACAGGCAAAGCAACCGCCCATAAACAAGCCGATAAGATTATTGATCGTTATGATGAATGCGTCTTCGATATCGTCGAAGAAATTATTGGAAAGCACCCAGTTTTATTAAACCGTGCACCTACCTTACATAGATTAGGTATTCAAGCTTTCCAACCAATCTTAGTTGATGGACGTGCAATCCGTCTTCACCCATTAGTTTGTACAGGATTTAACGCTGACTTCGATGGTGACCAGATGGCTGTTCACGTTCCATTATCCAAAGCGGCTCAAGAAGAAGCCCTTGACTTGATGTTAGCGTCCAATAACATCTTAGGACCAAAAGATGGTAAACCAATCGTTACGCCATCTCAAGACATGGTCTTAGGAAACTATTACTTAACGCTAGAATCAACGAAAGAAGACTTCTTAAAGAAAGCCAAAGCCTGCCATGAACGCGGTGATGAAGATGAAGCAGAACGTTATGAACTTTATGCTGAAAGCGAAGGCAAAGTCTTCCGTAATAAAGATGAAGTCTTATTAGCGTACCAAACCAAACAAATTCACTTACATAACCGTATTGCCATTCCAGGACATACATTACATAAGACTGGCTTTAGTGAAGAAATGAACAATATGTTCCTTATCACGACAGTCGGTAAAATTATATTTAATGAAATCTATCCAAGTGATTTCCCATATTTAAACGATAATGGAAAAGCTAACTTAGAAGGAGATCAAATTTCGTTCTTTGTAAAGAAAGGTACGAATATTAAAGAATACATTGAAGTACAAAAACCAAGAGAACCATTTGGTAAGAAACACTTAGGTGCAATTATTAATGAAATCTTCCGTCGTTATGGAACCTCTAAGACCAGTGTTGTTCTTGATAAAATGAAAGATCAAGGATTTAAGTATTCTACTGTTGCTGGTATTACGGTTTCCATCGCTGACATCAACGTCCTTGAAGGCAAAGATGAATTAATTGCCGAAGGTGATGCAAAAGTAGCGAAAGTTCAACACTTATACGAAAAAGGTTTACTCACAGACAAGGAACGTTATCAACAAGTCGTTGCTATCTGGGGTGACCGTGACACGGGTGTTTTAACCAAAGTATCAAAACTCTTAAAGAAGAGAATGGATGACGATGCTCGTAACCCAATCTTCATGATGAGTGCTTCTGGTGCTCGTGGTAACACCTCGAACTTCTTACAGTTAATCGGTATGCGTGGCTTGATGTCCAAACCATCAGGTGAAGCTATCGAACTTCCAATTAAATCTTGTTTCCGTGAAGGTATGACCGTTAGTGAATTCTTTATTGCTACGCACGGTGCCCGTAAGGGTGGTGCGGATACCGCATTAAAGACCGCTGACTCAGGTTATTTAACAAGACGTCTTGTTGATATTTCTCAAGATGTTATCGTTAGAGAAGACGATTGCCATACTGATCATGGATTTGTTGTATCCGAAATTCGTGATACAGCACAAGATACGGTTATCGTACCATTAGAAGACCGTTTATCTGGTCGTTATTCCTTACGTGATATCGTTGATCCAAATAGTGGAGAAGTCCTTGTTCCAGCTAATACATTAATCAGTGATGATGACGCAAAGAGAATTGTCAAAGCGGGTATTACCCACGTTGAAATTCGTTCGTTATTCGGTTGTGAGACCAAAGATGGTGTCTGTAAACACTGCTATGGTCGTAACTTAGCAACGGGTAAAGAAGTTGTCATTGGTGAAGCTGTTGGTATTATGGCTGCTCAATCCATTGGTGAACCTGGTACTCAGTTAACCATGAGAACCTTCCACACCGGTGGTGTTGCTGGTGGCGATATTACAATGGGTCTTCCACGTGTTCAAGAGTTATTTGAAGCTAGAAATCCTAAAGGTGAAGCCCTTATTTCTGAAATTGAAGGTAATGTTAAAGATATTGAAGAAAAGGTCAGCGGAATCTATACGATTACTGTGGAAAATGATTTAGAAGAAAAAACTTACACGACGAATTTTGGCGCACGTTTACGTGTGAAAAAAGGCGACCATGTGAAAAATGGTGATAAATTAACCGAAGGTACAATTTCACCTAAGAAATTACTTGATGTCGCTGATGTTACAGCCGTTGAGAATTATATTTTGAAAGAAGTACAAAAGGTTTATCGTTCCCAAGGTATTTCTATTTCTGATAAGCATATTGAAGTTATTGTTCGTCAAATGCTTCGTAAAATGGTGGTTGTTGAAGGTGGCGACACCGCAATGCTCCCAGGAACTCGTGTTGACGTTGTAGAATTTACAAAGCAAAACGAAGAGGCATTAGTGAATGGTAAACGTCCAGCAGTTGCTAGACCATTAGTCTTAGGTATTACTAAGGCGGCCTTAGAGACTGAATCCTTCTTATCTGCTGCTTCCTTCCAAGAAACCACAAGAATCTTAACCGACGCAGCAATTCGTGGAAAAGTGGATCACTTACACGGCTTAAAAGAAAATGTTATTACTGGTCGACTCATTCCAGCTGGTACCGGTTTACGTTCGGATGAAGAAGAAAATGAAATTCTTGCTAACTTCGATGTCACCGAAACAATGGAAAAAGTTGAAAAGCAATACGATCAAAAGTAAAAAAATTGAAGGGAGCCTCAAAAACTCCCTTTTTACTTCTAAAAACGCAAAATTCTGCTTTAAATAAATGTGGAATTTTTATCAAGTAAATGATATAATACTATCATTATTCATATCTCTTGAAGAATGATAATAAATTATGTTTTAAAAAGGAGGTTTATATTTATGAAAAAGAGTTTCAATTTACTTTTTTCCGCAACCGCATTATTAACGGTTTTATTAACAAGTTGTGGTACAACACCAACTCCAACTACGTCAGTGACACCAACAACTTCATCTTCTTCAGCCTCAGGTTATCCTGAAGGTTATGTAAAAGATAGTGGTGTTGGTCAATCTAACTACAGAGTAACGCATTCTACTGAATATAGTGTTTCTTTAGCTGATGAACTCGTTGGTGAAGGAACTCCATGTTTAGCATCCAAAGGCGAACAAAATCTTTTAGTTATTCCTGTTGAATTTAGCGATTTCCCAGCAGAGTCATTAGTACCTTCTGTGACAGATGCAACAGAAGCTAAAGCACAAGCAAAACAATTTATTCAAGATGCTTTCTTTGGCGCTACCGAAGATACCGGTTGGGAATCTTTAAAGAGCTATTACTACAAATCTAGCTATGGTCAATTAACCTTGAATGGTTTTGTAACCGATTGGTTTATGTTAGACAAATCAGTTAACGAATTATTAGAATATTGGAAAACTGTACCTGTCAGTGCTGGTGGTAACGGTGGATATAATAGTACTTGGTATATTTTAAGAGAAGCCGTAAAATGGTATAAGAGTGTTTCTAAGGAAAATAACTGGCCAGACATTAAAGAATTTGATAAGAACCATGATGGTATGATCGATGGTGTATGGCTTGTTAACTCTGCGGGTATTAAAGCCTACAGCAGTGATGACTTCTGGGCATTTACTTATTGGGATATCAATAACCCTGATGCTTCTAGTGGTTATGATGTAGAAAATCCTATGGCCGTTCCTTATTGTTCTGCTTCCTATAAGTTCTTAGAAAATGGTGGATATAATGGAAAACCAGATAGCCATACGATGATTCACGAAACTGGTCACTTAATGGGTATTGAAGACTATTACACCTATGATAAAGGTGGATGGGGCCCTGCTGGCGGTGGCGATATGATGGACCAAAACGTTGGTGATCATGACGCTTTCACAAAAACGCTTTATGGTTGGACCAATCCATATTATGTTACGGGTGATGCAGAAATTACGATTAAGCCGTTCCAAGAAAATGGCGATTGTATTATCGTAAAGAATGGTTGGAACGGACATGCTTTTGATGAATATTTAATCATCGAATTCTATACACCAACTGGACTTAACGAAAAAGATGCTTCAGAAATTTATAAAGGTGAAGGTTATCCACAACTTCCATCGAAAAATGGTTTAAAGATTTATCATATCGATGCACGTTTGGGCATGTTTGATGAAGGCAAAATAAATCAAGGTCAAACGACACAACAAGCTTTCGTCGCTTATACGGATGAAATGAAAACCGAATACAATGGTAAAAGTGTAAGGACCTATATGGCTCACTCCAATACTCGTTCTAGAAGTGCTGAACCAAATAACTCTTTAATTCACTTATTAGAATCTACAGGACGTAACTCCTTTAAGACAAATGATAATAAAATTAACAACACTACCTTATTTAAAGAAGGAGCAGTCTTAGGAGCAAATGGCAAGTTTACAAACTTTAAATTCAATGATGGAACTTATTTAGACTATGTTATTGAAGTCAAGTCAGTTACGGATGAATCTGCCACGATTGTATTTAATGCAAAAAGAGCTTAATAAAAAGATATAAAGGAGATGAAGTTTCATTTCCTTTTTTCTTTATGTTTATTTTATAGAAATAAAGAATTATGACGACGGAAGTTATTTATATTTCGCTTTTTTTTTGTTATGATAATAAAAGGAGGTTTTAAAAATGAAAAAGAAATTGCTTGTTTCTATGGTTTTTTTTAGCCTCTTAATTACTACGTCTTGTGCAGTTAAAATTACTAATTATCAACCGATAAAAGAAGAAAATACACATATTGAAGACAAAACTGAAGAGTATTACAGAAAATCATCTTTTTTAAAAAAATATGAAGAAATTACTCTAAAAAATCATACTTATCTTTCATCGAAAGGTGAACAAAAGATTTTAGTTATTCCTGTGGAGTTTAGCGATTATCCTGCTTCGAATTTAAAAGGAGGAGAGGAAGGATCTTTAACCTATATTCATAATGCTTTTTTTGGACAATCGTCATCTACTGATTTTGAGTCGGTTGCTTCTTATTATAATCTTTCTAGTTATGGACAACTAAGACTTCAAGGTAAAGTAACTCCTTGGTTTACTTATCCAGAGTCTTTTCAAGAGTTTAATGAAAATTCTAAGGAAAATGTCAAAAGCCGTAATATTCTAGAAGCAGCGGTTGAATGGTATAGAAGTACATTTGATGATCTTGCTACCTTTGATCAAAATAAGGATGGTTATATTGATGCAGTTTATTTAATTCCTAGCGTTCCGTTTGATATTGAAAAAAAGGATAACACTTTATTTTGGGCACATACCTATGAATCTACTAGTACAAACCACTACTCGACGAAACCTTATGGGAGAATGTATTCTTGGGTGAATTATAATTTTCTTTTTCAAAATAAAGGACGTTTACCAGATACGCATGTTTTAATTCATGAAGCGGGACATCTATTAGGTTTAAAAGATTATTATTCAGAAGATGAAGATGAACAATATTTTGCAACGGCTAAATTTGATATGATGGATATGAATATAGGAGATCATAATGCTTTTAGTAAAATGCTATTAGATTGGACAACACCTTATGTAATTCAAAAGCCTACGACTTTTAAATTACATTCATTTATCAAAACAGGGGAATGTATTATTTTAACCTCTTCATGGAATCAAACTCCAATGGATGAATATTTGCTTTTAGAATTTTATACACCTACGGGTATCAATAAAAAAGACGTTTCTGGATGGGTTTATTCTAACCTATCATCTTATGGTGTTAAGGTATATCATATAGATGCTCGATTAGGTTATATTACCAATTTTGGAAATAGAACAGAAGCATATGTAGAAGATGTCGAAGATACAAGCATTTTAAAACAACCACTCAATACTTATCATATTGATGTAGCGCACAATAACACGACTTCTAAAACGAAAAAATCAACAAAAGAAAATTATCCAAAAGAACCTTGTTATTTGATTGATTTTGTAAGACCTTCTTCTTTTGAAAAGGAAGGTACCGCTGCAGACGAAAGTCTTCTTTTTAAAAAAGATGATAGCTTAGATGCTCGTCTTGCTTATCAAGAAAAGCCACTATTCTTTCATTCCAATCGAGAAATCAATCTATCTTTTTCAATTAAAAATATTACGCATGATTATGCGGAAATTGAATTCTATGGTGTAAATGCATAAAAAGAATAAATTTATCTTCTAATTTAAAAGGATAGTTGTCCTACCTGGTTTTTATCTAGGTTTTTCAACAGCCCTTTATGTTTAGTGTGTTTATGTTTAGTGCTATCCTTTTATGTACTATTATTGATTTCTTCGGTTATTTTTCTTATAATAAAAAAACCAAAGAAAAATGAATAATTTTTATATCGATTTAGAAGGTGATAGAAGTGCGAAAGAAATTTAGATTATTATGGTTGATAGTTCCATTGTTATTAGGCGGTTGCGAGATTTCAATTATTGAAACGCCATCTAATTCTTTTGGTACTACATCTAAACAACCAACAACTAGTCAAGTAGAGAATCCATCAACATTAACAACAAGTATTACACCTTCTACATCTTCAACATTACCGAATACAACGACGATTTCACCCTCTACTTCAACAATACCCAGTACAAGTACGATTACACCTAGTACATCTATCATTTCATCTTCTACATCCTCTTCAAAGGGAGAGAATTGGAAAGATACATATTATTATGATAATAGTTATACTTCCATTTATGATATTGTTCAAAGTTGGAGACAAAATCATTTATTAGAAGAAAATATAAAAACTTGGGGCATTGTTTCAAGAGTGTTTAAAAACTTAGAAGGAAATCAATGCTTCTATCTTCAAAGTGAAACGAATAATCATGAGCATTCTGCTATATTAGTAAATAATTATAGTGGTTCAGTTAATATTCAAAAAGGAAATGTGATTACTTTAGAAGGCATCATGAAGTTTGAAGATAATACTTTATCCTTAACCGAACATCAAAATCTCCATGTTGATTATGAGGTAGCGTTAGATTCTTTAGATCCTTATGAAATAACGAAAGATTATCTTTCTTCTTCAGAATTAGATGAAGTAAAAAAACAAGGGCATCGATATGTTTCTCTTTCGCATGTATCCATTGATTATCAAACACAAAATAGTATTTATGCGAATATGGATACAGAATCCATTGAAATTGTGATAGAAAATTCAAGCAGTGCTTCTAAAGTTCACACGGCTTTAAGCCAAATCTCAAATAATGATTTTATTAATTTATGGGGCGTTTTAAAATATGGATCAGCAGAGAATTCTTCTTTACAATTAGCCATCGCTAGTACCGAAGATATTGAAAATCCTTATCAAAATGCCAGTCAAATTGTTTTAAATAGTAATGTTAGTAGTGCAACATCCAATCGTTATTCAACTGGTAATTATGGCTACTTTACTTATCAAAATTATACCTTTGATTATTATCGAACAACGTATAGCAATTATGATTCTTATTTTTTAAAGATGTTTTCTTTATCTTATCGAGATGCCTTAGGCGGTATGCTATCAAACTATGATGCAATTCCTAATATTTTATCAATAGAAGTATCTTATTATGTAGAAAAAATAGGGAATAAAAATCCAAAATTATATTATGGAAGTGATAATCAACTTCATGATTACAAAGAAATGAGTCAATCTTTAAAAACAATACAGTTTGTAGTTGTTTTTAAAGCGAATGATAACATTCAGTATTTCCGTTTTGAAACGGGCGACGCTACGCTATATTTAAATTCTATGACGATTCGCTATTTAAACCAAAGCGAAGCCAATGAAAGAACCTATGCTTCATCGGGAGAAGGCTTATATCGAATTAACCCCAGTTATTATACGGGAAATCTAAAAGAGGGCGCTTCTTTTACTTTACCTCTTGAAACCGAAAAAGTGGGAAATAGTTATCAAGTGATTTCCGAAAAGACATACTACTATTATTCCTATTCTTATTTAGAAAACCATCCAGAACTCGTAGATTTAGGAACCTATACCGATCCTATTGATGTCGCTAATTACTTTAATGCTTTCCATACATATCCCGCGAATTATGTGAGTAAAAGAGAGTATTCTTCGGCAAAATCCATATTTGGAACTGATACAAGAATATGGTCTTATTATGAAAGAACCGATGGTTACGCTACCGTAGTGCCTTATCGAAATGGCGAAGATGGCGTGCCACGCTATTACGAATTAGATATTGATCTTGATGGATCTTATTCAAATTCTAGTCGTGGTGTGGGAAGATTAGTCGTTTGGTTAGATGGTTGGGATGTAGATCATTATGATAGTAATCCGGTGACTATCTATACCGATGATCATTATGTGACTTTCCAAGAATATTATAATAATGGAAGTTTCAGTTATCGCTTCAATGCCATTACTTCTTCGAGGCGTTCTAATTTCACGAATTATATTTGGGGCGCACCAATAACACTCTAATCAATTTTAAAGAACTAAGAATTTTACATGGAATTCTTAGTTTTTTTGTAATGCAATCATGTTTTGTCTTCCTCAACCATACACTTTTGTAGTGAGGTAAAAGCTATGAATGATGAGCTAATCATACGCGGAGGAAAAAGGTTAAAAGGAAATATCAAAATACAAGGAAGTAAAAACTTGGTTGTAAGCTTAATTCCAGCCTGCCTTTTAGCACGAGAAAAAGTCACTTTAGAAAATGTGCCTCCCATTAGTGATGTTTTTTGGCTAATTCAAATTATGGAGCATTTAAAAGTACCTGTTCTCTATGAGGATGAAACTTTAACAATTGATGCTTCTCATTTTTCTTATCAAGATTTAACGATTCCTCCAGTAGGGAAATTCCGTGCTTCTTATTATTTTATGGGCGTTTTTATTGGAATGTTCCATCATTTAAAGATTGTAGAACCGGGTGGATGCCGATTTGGCGTTCGACCCATTGATTATCATTTAAAAGCATTTAGAGAATGTGGAGTCAGTTATAAAGAAGGAGAAGTTTTTGATTTTTATTTAGAACAAAGTCATGACGCTCATATCGTTTTTGAAAATTCATCGGTTGGCGCTTCCGTTAATATTGCTTTACTAGCGGTGCAGTTACCGCATGATTACATGATTGAAAATATGGCTTTAGAGCCAGAAGTTACAGAGCTATTAAAATTTTTAGTGGCAATGGGAGCTGATATTGAAGGAATTGGAACAAGAAAAATTATCATTCATGGTGGAAAGAAACTACATGGAGCAACGTTTCAAGTGATTCCTGATCGTATTGAAGCAGGAACTTATGCGATTATTGGAGCAGCCATTGGTGAAAAGCTTTGCATTGAACCGGTTTATAAAGAACATTTAGAAGCTTTATTCCATGTTTTTGATGTTTTAAAAGTTCCTTATTATTTTGAAGATAGAAAACTATTTGTTTCTAAAGGAAATGAAGCCATCGGTGCCTTAGTAGAAACAGCGCCTTATCCGGGATTTCCTACCGATTTACAACAACCTTTAACTTCCTATTTATCACAGATTCACGCGACTTCTATCGTAATAGAAAACATTTATCAACATCGCTTTTCCCATATTATTGAATTAAATAAAATGGGCGCTAATATCCAACAAGTGAATCAAATGATGATTATTCATGGTGTTGATCATTTACACGGAACACACGTAGATGGAAAGGATTTAAGAGGAAGTGCTTCGTTAGTGATTGCCGCTTTAGTAGCGGAAGGGGAAAGTGTAGTTTCTGGTTTACGCTATATCAATCGCGGTTATGAGCAATTAGTTAAGAAAGTTCGTTCTTTAGGAGCGGATATCGTAGAAAAAAAGGAGAATCAATATGAAGAAGAGATGGATTAAATTTACTTTTGTTTTATTGATGCTTGTCGGGTTAGTCTCTTGTAAAAAAGAAAAGCATGTTTTTCTATTCGGTAATTTTGAAAAAGAGTGGGTAACATTATTTCAAAGAGAAACCTCTTTACCTACCCAAGCTAGTTTTACCTCTTTATCAATGACGAGTAATGAAATGTATAAGATAGCAGATACGCGTTCTTTTGCCATTCAAGATGGTAAAAAATATATGTTTGAAAAGCAAGTACAAAATAGTAAAATGGTCATCTTATCGATTGGTTACCCGGATATTCAACCTTATGTAACTATAGATACAAAGAATCGTAATTTTTCTTATGATGTATCGATGATAAATAAACAAAAAGAATTATTGATTTATAATGTATTTCATGTTGTTGAAGAACTTCGTTCCATTCGTTCTTCGATACCGATTTATTTATTAGGTATATGGAAAAATTTTGATTTTGAAGAACCTGAAGAGAAATTATTCAACAGTTTTCTAAATGAAATCAATGAAGCTTTACAAGAAGCCATTAGTGAACAAAATGTCTTCTATATTCCTTTAAACCAAGTGAAAACCATAGAGGCATCAGTCCAAGAAGTAAAGAGGTACGTTTTATGAAAAATTTATCAACAGAATTCAACCGTATCTCTTGGTTTTTTAGCGCTTGTATTGAACAATTTCGTTACGTGGGGAATGATAATAAAAGATTATTAAAAATCCCTGCTTTTGCCCATTCTTTAGCGTACAACCAATATTTAAAGCATTTTCATATGTCTTTAAATTTGTTAAAACAAGGCGAAAAGATGTGGACGAATTTTTTAAAATCGTCGAGGATGCAAGGACAGTATGTGGAAAATTTATATACCCATTATATGAAAAGAAGCACTTTTCAATTCCGTCTTTGTCTCGATGACATTTTACATTTGACGGAAGAAGTTCCTTTGGGTAACGATCCGCTTTATATAGGAATTGTAAAGAAAACAAAAAACCTATTTCAGTTGATTCAACAATTGGATCAAGCCATTTATCATATTATCCGTGCAATTTCGCTATAAAATCAAAGTGTTTTATAAAGAATCCTTTATAAAAAGAATGAGATTCTTATCTTTTTGCGATATAATAATGAATATATCGGAGGAGATAAGATGGAGCAGACAATCAGTAAAGAGAATTTTTTTACAAAATTCATACAAAAAATTAAAAGCAAAGCTCTACAAATTTGGGAAAATAAAGACCATTTATTTTGGTATATCCTCTTTTTATTTGTAGTTGCTATTGTTTTCTTTTTTAATATTCTTATTCATAACTCTTTATCTTTACCTTTAAGTGGAGATTATAGTTTACAACAAATTCCTTTCTATACGAATGGATATGATGATTGGTGGAAATTTTTAAAAACAGGAGAATTCCCAATGTGGGATTACTCCACGTATTTAGGTGTAAATAATATTGGCTCCAATACCTTCTACTATTTATTAAATCCTTTCTTCCTACCGATTTTATTATGGCCTAGAGAGTATATTGCTCAAGGCTTAGCCACGTTAATGATTATTAAAATGGTTTTAGCGGGCGTTACATTTAGAGTGTTTTTAAAATACGTTGGTATAAAAGAGAAAACCGCTCGGTTATTTGCGCTTGCTTATGCTTTTTGTGGCTGGAATATTTATTATTTATGGTTTAATCACTTCTTAGAAGTTTGTGTTGTTTTCCCTTTAATTTTATTAGGTATTGAAAAAGTGATTCGCGAAAAAAGGCCATGGGTTTTAATGGCGTCATTAGGATTAATGGGCTTGTGTAATTACTTTTTCTTAGTTTCATCCTGTTTCTGTGGTGTTGTTTATGCAGTATATCGTTATTTCTGCCAGTTTAAAGAGATGAGTAAAAAGGATAAATTACTCATTATTCCTATTGGTGTTGGCGCGTTTTTAGTTGGCATCATGATTGCGTCTATTACGCTTTTCCCTGCTTATGCTGTTTTTACAAGTAGTTCTAGAGTTGAAAGTGCAAGTTTCTTAAAGACACTGAAGGAGGCTTTAAGCGCAAAAGATTTTAAAAAATTCTTTCAATCCTTATTAGAGTTTGATAGCGAAAAGAAAAAATACTATCCTTTAGTATCTTTCTTATTCCCATCAATTTCTGATTATAGTAGTATTTTATTTAATAACAAAGGCTACGATAATACGCTTTGTAGTATCTTTATTTATACACCGTTAATGATGTTCTTGGTTCCTTCTGTTTTACAAACGATTCGGAAAAAGAGAGTGCATCATCTTGTCGCAATTGGTTTCTTCTTATTAACTTTATTTACTCCATTCTTCTATTATCTATGTTATGGGTTTACTTTAGATTATGGAAGATGGCAAATTTTCGCGGTAGCATGTATCCTGGTGTTTGTTGCACAAAATTATGAAGAAAGAGAAGAGATGCCTTCGTGGTTCTTTGATGTATCTTTAGGTACCGTTTTAATTGGGGTTATTATTGCGGTTAGCTTTGCTTTAGGATATCAAGATAAGCATCCCAATGAAATTTATGAATTAGGTGACCGCATTTACGTAGTCATTGGACAAGTGATTTATATTTTTGTTTGTTATTTCTATTTACGCTTTAGACACAATAAAAAAGATTTAACAAAAATTTTAACGGGTGTAATTGCGATTGAAGCGGTCGTCATGGGAACGATTACCTTTAGTTATCAACCCCCAAATGATTATAGTACCTTGTATGGCGGACCAAGCATTGTAAGAGAAGAAGAAAAGATTATTCGCGCTTTACAAGAGCAAGATGACGGCTTCTATCGTATCTTTAACACAAATTCAGATCGTAACTCGAATAACTTACCGATGCGAGAAGGATATAAAGGAGTTTCGACTTTCCATTCTTTATTTAATTCTAATCTCCAAGAGTTTAACAATTGGTCAAGAGTGGGATATTCTTATGGAAACTGGTCCATGGGTGTTCATGAAAAAAGATATAACCTAGATGAATTTTTAAATATAAAATATTACATTCAAAAGACTTTGACCACAACGAAAGATGGGCAAGCAAAATTGATTTCTAATAACATTCCAGGTGGATTTGAGGAGATGCCAGAACTAGAAACCAAAGAACATAAAGTTTATAAAAACACTAACTTTATTGAATTAGGTTATGCTTATGACTCGATTATGTCTTCTAGTTCTTTAAATTATAACTATGTGAATCGTAATGAAATTGCTTATTTAACAAGTGCAATTTTAGGTGCGGAAGACATGGAAAAAGTGAAAGAAATGATTCCAGGCATTGAAGAAAAACAATATTCTTCTATTTCTAATTTAAATATGTTACCAACGGAAGCTTATGTCATGTCGAGTGAGCGTAATAAGCAATTCCAAGAATATGTGAATCAATTAAAAGCGAGTAATGAAGCTTATACGAATTACACGAATATCCAAATGATTGAACCAGTAAAGAATGCTTATGGTTTTGACTATTTAGATGTTGAAAGTATTCGTGGAGGCACCATTCCTTGTGAATGGAAAGATGGCGCGGCTACTTCCATGATTGTTAAACCTCGTGAAGGTTATTCTTTAGGTAAAGGTGCAACAGCAAATAGTCCTTACTACGTTAATCTACATTTACGTATGGGCGAAAACGCTATGGTCAACTTCTATAACGCTAATGGCGAATTAGTTACTTGGGATAATCATATGTGGCATTATTACGATAATACGTATGATTTTAAATATGATCGTGGTTTTTATATTAGAGAAGAAGTTGAAACCATTGAGGTTATTATTTACGCTAACGCAAAAATGGATTATCCAACGATTACTTATGAACCTTATGAAAAATTCGAACAACGGATTCAAGCTTTAAAAGGCGAAAATGATGAAAACTTATTTAAAAATATTAAGGTAACGGATAATCACATTAACTTTGATACGAATTATTCTAAAAAGAAAATGATTGTACTTTCGGTTCCTTATGAAGCCGGTTGGTCAGGAAAATATACTTTACCAAATGGCGAACAAGAACCAATTCAGATTTTTAAAGCACAAGGCGGTTTCCTTGGCTTTATGGCACCAGAAGGTGAAGTTCATTATGCGTTATCGTATTTTACCCCGAACTTAAAAGAAGCTTTGCTTTTATGTGTAAGTGGTATTGTCATCTTTGCTTCTTCGTGGGGCGCTGTCTATATTTATGAAAAGAAAAGAAAAAAAGAAACGCAAATAGAAGAAGTTGAAAATCAATAAAAGAAAAAACGTTGGTGAGCAATCATCAACGTTTTGTTTTTAAATAGATAGAATAAACATCATTTTTAGGAAGATGGAACAACTGAGCGGTTAATTGAATCGCACTTTTAGGCGTTTCTCCTTGCTCCATAAAGGTTTTGATTTGGTAAATGATTTTTCCTTCATCGATAGTATCTTCAACCTCGGTAGCGCCTTCGATCACCACAACCATTTCACCTTTTAACGTTTCTAAAGGAATCGTTATAAATTCTTCTAAGGTGCCACGAATGAATTCTTCATGGATTTTTGTGATTTCTCGAGCAATACACGCTTTTCGATTTCCTAGAATATGGTACATATCTTCTAAAGTATCTAAAATGCGATGGGGTGATTCATAAAAGATAAGGGTTTCTTCTTTATCTTTTAATTTTTCTAATTCTTTTTTTCTTTGCGAAGGCTTACTTTTCAAAAAGCCATGAAAATAGAAGTGCTCGGTCTCTAAGCCAGAACCGATTAAAGCGGGCAGAAATGCCGTACTTCCACCAATTGTAACGACGTGGAATCCTTCATCAAGGGCTTTTAATATAAGACGATGACCGGGATCGGAAATACCAGGATAACCAGCATCACTTACATAAGCAATTGAATTACCTTCTCTCATCAAACGAAGAAGTTTTTCACTCGCTTCATTTTCATTATGTTCATGGCACGCGACTAAAGGTGTATGAATTTGAAAGTCTTGAAATAAAAGAGAACTGGTTCTTGTATCTTCACAACCAATACATGCGACTTCTTTTAAAGTCTCTTGGGCGCGTAAAGAAAATTCTTTTTTATTTCCAATAGGCGTAGCAACAATATAGAGAACAGGCTCAGAAGTGCCATAATATTTACTTCTATTCATTGTTTTCTTCAGTCCGTTCTTCTTTTTTCTTTGCTGGTTCTAATTTTTTAAATTCTTCTAATGTAATGAATTGAACATCATCCGGGCGTTCTAATTTAATGACGCGGGTAAGTACGTTCATTGAAGTAATACGATACACTTCATTATTGAACATAACCTTTGCGCCCATTTTAGGGAATTCTTTTCGTAAAGTTGTGTAATCATCATCTTCATATTTTAAACAACAAATTAACTTTCCGCAGTGTCCAGATAATTTAGGAATGTTTAAAGATAAAAGTTGATTTTTAGCGCGATTAATAGAAATGCCATCGAATTCATTTAAGAAGGTGGAACAGCAAAGGGGAAGACCACAAATTCCAATACCACCGACGATTTTGGCCTTATCGCGAGTACCAATTTGGCGTAATTCAATACGGCATTTTAATTTAGCAGCAAGAATTTTTAATAATTCACGGAAGTCGACACGGTCATTGGCTAAATAGGAAAATATGACTTTAGTACGATCTAAAGTATATTCACAGCTAATTAAATTCATATCTAAGTTTAATGATTTAATTGCGTCTAAGCATACAGTCATGCTTTCTTTTGCTTTGATTCCATTTTCAAAATGAAGTCTAGAATCAATATCAGTAGCTTGACGAAGAATGGGCTTTAATTCTAAGTTTAAATGATATTCTTTAATAGGAAGAGGAGAAGAAGTAACTTTTCCTAATTCAATACCACGCGTGGTTTCAACAATTACCTCATCATTCATTTTTAATGAGGAAATATCCGTGGAAAAGAAATAAGCTTTTCCAGATTCGTTAAAGCGAACGCCGACAAAATAATCATAGGTATGTTGGGGAGAAGATGTTTCTAAAGAAGAAGTTTCTTCTTCTTTTTTTTCGATTTCTTCATTCATGTTATGCATCTCCTTTCGTCATCGTAATGGATACATGATCTAAAATTAAAGATAAATTGACGTTTAAATCTAATTGGCCACGAATATTCATGATTTCTAATAGGCTGGCTTCCACATGTTCAAGGGAAGTAAGACTTTCAAAAATCGTTGTGTAGCTCGTTAGATAATAAGTGCTTTGCTCTTTAAACGCTAAGAGCTCTTCTAATAATACTACAAGTAGGTCTAAAAATACACGGGTGGCTTCTTTACTTTTTAACAAAGGAATTAATTCCTTTTGCATGATATATACTGATTTTTCTTTCGATTCTAATAAAGCATCAATATAAGTATCAAAGGCTTGTTTAGCAACCACGTAGTTTTCATCTTCAAGGCCTTTTTGCATTTCTTCTGCATCATTATAATAATAAGATAATAATTCTGCATCTTTCTTAGGAATACCTAGGGCTATCGCATTTTCAATCACAGTAGCTTGTGGGATTTTATGTAAAGTAATTCTTTGCGTTCGACTAATGATTGTAGGTAAAACTTTTAATTCATTTTCCGTGGTTAAAAAGGCATATACATTGGGACCAGGTTCTTCTAAGAATTTTAAAAGAGAGTTCACCGCCTCAGTGGTCATATTTTCCACGAGGTGAATGATATAAATCATTTTTCCTTTTTCTTCAATGGAAGTTTTTTCAAAAAGAGTTTCTAAAGCTTGTATTTCATTCTTTTTGATGGTTTTACCCTGTCCGTTTAATAAAAGAAAATCAGCGTAGTTTCCTTCATCAAAACGCAAACAAGTAAAACAACTTTCGCACGCAAATGGGGTAGGGTGATCACAAACCAAAGATTTGGCTAAAAAATTAGCGATAGGTAATAAAGGAATTCCCGGTTCACCAATCAATAAATAGGCGTGAGAAACTTGATTTTTATTCAAGGCATTTTTTAAAGTTCGAAAAAGAACTTTTTGATATTTTTCTAAATATTCTTCTTTATTCATTGTTTTTGATATTCCTTAATTTTTTCTAAAACAACTTGAAGCGCTTTTTGATACACTTCTTCTTCCGATAAAGAAGCATCAATAACAGAGAAACGATTATCGTAGCGGTGCGCTAAATCTAAGAAGGTATTACGGACGGCGTGATGGAAATCAAGACCTTCAAGATCTAAACGATTCACTTCACGACCTTGGTTTTTAGCAATACGCGCTAAACCGATTTCAGGCTCGATGTCAAATAAAAGGGTTAAATCGGGTAAAGTGCCTTCAGTGGCAAATAAGTTAATGCCTAAAACTTCATCTACACCTAAACCACGTGCACCTCCTTGATACGCTAAAGAACTATCAATAAAACGATCGCAAAGAACAATTTTTCCGGCTTTTAAAGCGGGCCAAACTTTTTGCACAAGATGTTGTCTTCTAGCAGCAGCGTATAAAAGAGCTTCCGTTCTTGCATCCATTTCGGTATTCTTTTTATTTAAAATAATTTCACGAATACTTTCAGCAATAGGAATGCCACCCGGTTCACGCGTTAAAATTACATCATAACCACGATGCAAGAGTTCTTCATAAATACGTTTACAGGCACTAGATTTTCCACTACCTTCAGGTCCTTCTACGGTAATAAACATGATCGGTCACTCCTTTAATTTGGTTCTTCCTTCTAAAGCCTTTCCTAAAGTTAAAGCATCCGCGTAATCTAAATGCCCACCCATAGGTAGACCATAGGCAAGTCGCGTAACTTTAACAGGATAAGATTCTAATAATTTAGCTAAAAATAGAGCCGTTGTCTCTCCTTCAATGGTGGGATTGGTAGCAAGAATTACTTCATGAATATCTTCTTTGGTAATTCTTTCTAAAAGACTATCAATTCTTAAATCGGACATTCCTACTCCTTGCATAGCGGATAAAGCGCCGTTTAAGACGTGATAGACAACGTGTTGATTTTCAATTCTTTCAAAAGCAGAAACATCCTTTTCATAAGAAACGACAATCAAAGTGTGATGGTCTCTAGAAGGATCTTTACAAATCTCACAAACATCATCTTCGGTATAAATGCCACAAACAGGGCAAGGATGAATTCTTTTTTTGAGATTTTGCAAAGAATCGATAAATTCCATTACATCTTCTTCCTTCATTTCTAGAATAGCGTAAGCCATTCTTTCTGCAGATTTTTGTCCTACGCTAGGAAGTTTTCGAAAAGAATCAACAACACGATTAAAACTTTCTAATTCTTTCATAATTAGAAGGAGAATCCACCAGTTGCAGAAGCTTTAATGGCTTCGCTTTCTTCATTAATTTTTTCTAAAATTTCATTAATCGCCATCATGATCATATCTTGAAGCATATCTTTATCTTCACTAGTTAATAAAGAATCATCAATATCAATCGCTGTGATTTTTCCTGATCCTAAGGCTTTTACGGTTACGGCGCCATTTTTGGAAACGACAAATTCTTTTTTATCGAGCTCAGCTTGGGCTTTCTCCATTTGACGTTGTATTTTTTGTGCTTGGGCAAGCATTTGTTGCATGTTCATATTTTTGTTTTCCTCTCTTTAAAAATGAATATTTAATTCAAAATCTCCAATATGAGGTAGTTTACCCACTTGATAAAGATTTTGATATTTACCATATAAACGAACCGCTTCTGTTCTTACAATTGCATATACAGAAACTTCACGATGAATTAATTTTTCGATAAGCGCTTTTAAGAACTTTTGATGTGAAGTTACATTGACTTTATCGACTAGAGTAGGAAGCTCATATTGTAAAACTAAAATTTGCTTTGTTAGAATATAAGGCGTTCCATCTTGTAATAAAGAAGCGTATTTTCCTAACTTTGGATCTAGTAAGAAGTTTTGTAATAAAGACCAATTTGCAATTAATTTTTGTTTTTCTTCTTTATTTCCAGAAACCATAATTTGAATCATTGTTTCATCATCCAAAGCATTTTTTTCGCCTTCCGTTTCAATCGGCTCAAAAGTGATTTCTGGTTTTTTAGGTGCTAAGAAAGGAGGTAATTCCTCTTTTTCTTCTTTTTGGGTAGGAACAACTTTTGGCTCTTCTTTTATAGGGGTTGGCTTTTCTTCTTGTTTGATAACAGACGATACAGGTTCCTTTTTAATAGGAACTTCTTGCTTTATGGTGGGGGGTACTGGAGTAGGAGTTGTAGCTTCTACTTCCACTTCTTCATGAACTGCACATAGTTTTAAAAGGGTTATTTCAAATAAAGAACGAATGTTATTTACTGTTTTAAACTCATTTTGTAAAGCAAGAAGAATATCAATCATTTTTGAAGCGGCTTTACTAGAAATTTCTTTTTCTAAAGTTATAGCGTCTTCTTCCTTTAATGTGATAAGAAGAGCAGTATCTTTAGTTTTTTGATAAATTAATAAATCTTTAAGAATATTTAATAAGTCACTAGTCAAACGACGAATATCTACGCCATGTTCTAAAAATTGATTCATGGTCGCTAAGACTTCTTTATAATTTGCATGAGCAATAGAAATAAGCAAGGCCATTTTTTCTTTATTTCCTGCTAAGCCGAAGAGTTCTTCTAAATCATGAAGGTGCAAATAATCACCCGCATAAGCAATACTTTGATCTAAAAGTGATAAAGCGTCACGCACACCACCATCCGCTAACGAAATGATGAGTTTTAAAGCATCTTCGTCGTAAGAAATACTTTCTTTTAAAAGAATTTCTTTCATCCGTTCTTCTAAAGAAACTTCATCTACTTTTGTAAAGTCGTAACGTTGGCATCTAGATAAAATGGTAGGTAATACTTTATGAGGCTCAGTTGTGGCTAAAATAAAAATAACGTGAGCAGGTGGCTCTTCTAAGGTCTTTAATAATGCATTGAATGCACTAGCGGACATCATATGAACTTCGTCAATAATGTACACTTTATAACGACCTTTCATGGGAGAGTATTTTACTCTTTCAATGATGTCTCTTACATCATCTACACCATTATTACTCGCAGCATCGATTTCAATGACATCGGGGTGAGAGCCATTATTAATCGCTAAACAATTCGAGCAATGATTGCATTGATGACCAATGCCTTCTTCGCAGTTTAAAGCCTTGGCCACTAATTTGGCCATGGATGTTTTACCAGTGCCTCTAGGACCAGTAAATAAGTAAGCATGTGCAATTTTCTGCGTATTTAATGCATTTTGTAATGTTTTAACGATATGCTTTTGTCCTGCTACTTCTTCAAAAGTACTTGGTCGATATGTTCGATAAAGAGCTTTGTATGCCATAAAATCACCTGAAATTATTATAACACTTTTTCTTTTTACATGAAATGTAAATCGTAGAAAACAAGGACGATTTATTCTAAGTTATCTTCTCTTAATTTAAAAAAAGATGCAATACTACATTTTTTAAATTTATTTTTAGGAATTTTTTTAGTT
>DLKT01000038.1:0-30938 GCA_002477825.1 Caryophanales bacterium UBA7581
AACTTAATTATTTAATTGAGCAAAAGTTGGTTTTTTAATACTAGATTACTTTACAAATTGAAATAAAAAACTGCATTCAAATAGAATGCAGCCTTAGAAATTATATTTTATT
The DNA here is from genome assembly GCA_002477825.1 of Caryophanales bacterium UBA7581. Lineage (GTDB taxonomy): Bacteria > Bacillota_I > Bacilli_A > RFN20 > CAG-826 > CAG-826. The sequence continues at coordinate 113 of DLKT01000038.1, forward strand.
CAACTGTAACGGACTTTGCTAAGTTTCTAGGTTTATCAATATCGCAACCTAATTCAAGAGCGGTGTAATAAGCAATATATTGGGCTACCATGACTTTAACTAAAGAACATAAATAATAAGGAGCGTCGGGTACAACAATCGTGTCAGTGTCATTTTTTAAAGAAGCAGAGACAATCGAAATTACCTCAGCGCCTCTTGCTTTAACTTCTTGGTAGTTAGCTCTTAAAGGCATTGCTGTTTTTTCATCGGAAATATATCCAAATACTGGAGTACCTTTTTCAATTAAAGCAATAGGACCATGCTTTAATTCGCCACCAGGGAAGGCTTCAGAATGAATATAAGTAATTTCTTTTAATTTTAAAGAACCTTCTAAGCAAAGATTATAATCAAGTCCACGTCCTAAGAAGAAAATATTTTTCTTATTTTTAATACGACGAGCGATGAAATGGAAATCTTCTTTCATTTCTTCAATCTTCTTTAAGGCTTCTTTAGCAACGATTAAATCATCGATTACATCAAAGTTATCTTCATAAGCACCTTTTAATAAAGCAAGTAACGCGACTTGAGCAGAATAAGCTTTGGTAGAAGCAACAGCAACTTCGACACCAGCATATAAAAGTAAAGAATAAGTGGCTTCTCTTTCTAATGAGGAACCTTTGGTGTTTGTAATTGTAATCGATTTACAATTATGTTCTTTAACAAGTTGTATACAACGAATTAAGTCAGCGGTTTCTCCCGATTGAGATACAAAGATGAAGATAGGGTTTTTACCACCAAAATGAGGATAATAAGCCCATTCTGAAGCAATATACGCTTCGGACCGTTTGCCTAAGCTTTCCATATAGTATTTTCCCATTAAAGAAGCGTAATAAGAAGTTCCGCAAGCTAAGAAAACAATATTATCAGCATTCTTTAGGGCATTCATTAATTCATTGGAGAAAAGATATTTTTTACCATCATAATAGTTATCGATTAATCTTTGAATGCACATTGGTGCTTCTTCGATTTCTTTTAACATATAGTGAGGATAATTGCCTAAGTCACGATTTAATAATTCTGCATTTCTTTCGGTATAGCGTAAAGGAACTTTTTTACCATCTTTTAATACGACAACTTCTTTTTCACTAATATATCCATATTGATCATTTTCCAAATCAATGAATTTCGAACATTTTTTAATCATAGGAACGGCATCACTAGCTAAGTAGTTGGAGCCTTCTCCAACACCGATTAAAAGCGGAGAGTGACGTTTTGCAAAATAGATTTTATGGTCAGAAGAGCGTTTAATAATGGCTAAAGCAAAAGATCCTTTTAATTCAGCAATCGCTAAGCGAATAGCTTCTAGCGTATTTTTTTTTGCAATGGCATATTTTTCATCAATTAAATTTGCGATGACTTCTGTATCAGTTTCACTAGCAAAAGTATAGCCTTCATCAATTAAACGATTTTTTAATTCACGGAAGTTTTCAATAACCCCATTATGAACAATCGTGAATTTTCCATACATACTTTGGTGAGGATGGCAGTTTTCTTCTGTAGGTGCACCATGCGTTGCCCAACGGGTATGTCCTATTCCTAAAGTGACACCTTCAATTTCAGGAGTCTTTGCTTCAAGTAAAGAAACACGGCCAACAGTTTTATAAACCCATACTTTATTCGCAGTTTTTAAAGCAATACCCGCTGAATCGTAGCCACGATAATCTAAAGATTTTAATCCTTCAATAATATAGGAACGAATATCAAAATTTCCAATTCCACCAACAATACCACACATAATTTTTTCTCCCCGTTTTCATTAAATAATTAAGTCTTCAATATATGATACTAACTCATTACAAATTTTTTCACAAATTTCATTGGTTTCTGCCTCACACATGACACGAATTAATGATTCAGTTCCGCTTGCTCTTAATAAAATTCTTCCGTTTCCTTTAAGAACATTCTTTTCTAAATCTTCTACTAGTTTTTTAAGTCCTGCGTGTTGCAAAACGTATTCTTTATTGCGAACGACAACATTACGTAATTTTTGCGGATAAATTGTTAAACCTTCTAAAAGTTCTTTTAATGATTTACCAGTATTTTTCATAATGCACATGACCTTAATAGCGGTTAAAATACCATCACCGGTATTTAAATCATCTAAGAAGATAATATGACCAGATTGTTCACCACCTAAAGATAAGTGAAGCTCTTTCATTTTAGCTTGAACATATTTATCACCAACGGTAGTGATTTCATAATTGATTCCTTTAGCGTCTAAAGCTTTCTTTAGACCTAAATTAGACATTACGGTAATAACGACTTTATTATCTTTTAATAAGCCCTTATCTTTTAAATAACAAGCACATAAATAAATAATGGCGTCACCGTCGACTAAAGTGCCATCAGGAGAAACAACCATTAAACGATCCGCATCTCCATCAAAAGCTAATCCGATATCATATTCTTTTCTTTGAATGGTTTCCATTAAAGAAGTTAAATGCGTAGAACCACATTGTTCATTAATATTTCTTCCATTTGGAACAATATGTATGTATTCGGCATTTAAACCAATTTTACTAAATAAATCAGGAACGACTTTAGAGGCACTTCCGTTAGCCCCATCGACTAAAATACGTAAAGAAGATAAATCTTCAGTTATTTTACTCATTAAGAAACGTTGATAATCATTCAATAAGTCTTTACCATGAAACCAACGACCAATGCGATTAGAATCTACAGGTAAATCATCTTGAATGCGATCAATATAATCTTCAATTAAAAGTTCAATATCATTAGAAAGTTTTTCACCTTCTGAAGAAAAAATTTTGATTCCGTTATCATAAAATGGATTATGAGAAGCCGAAATCATGATGCCATAATCAAATTGGCGTTCTTTTACTAAGTATGAAATAGAAGGAGTAGTGGATACGCCTTCATCATAAACATCACTTCCTGAAGCAGTAATTCCAGAAACTAAAGACGCTAAAAGCATTTCTCCAGAAAGACGTGTATCTCGAGCAATAATAATACGATTCTTCTTTCCATTTGGATACTGTCCTATGAATCTTCCAATTCGATAGGCAATGCGAGTCGTAAGCTCTTGATTGGCTAAGCCTCTCACGCCATCTGTACCAAAATATTTTCCCATAGATTATATTCCTTTCATTTACTCTCTGTATGAGTAAACTTTCCACTTAATAGAATACAAGAAAATGCGTCAAAATACAAATATTATTTATTATATATGTATAGTAAAAATCCTAAAATGTTACATACGTATGAAGGAAAAGTAGACAGAATGTGTACATTTAAGCTAAAACAATAGGAAAGAAAAAATGAAATATTTTTTTGTTTTTCTGCTTTATAAAATAATATTTTTTTCAATCAATAGGAAATTACAGTAAATTGAAATGAAATTCAAAACGCTATGTTTATAGATGATTGAAAATGTTCTTTTTACAATAAAAAAATGAAAAGCAACAATCAATATGTGCAAAAGAGGATAGCGGAATAATATTGCTTTATAATTAAATACAGGAGAATTGCTATTATGAAACATCGTTTTTTGACTTCTTTTATGTTTTTAGTCTTTGCTTCCTCTACACTTACTGGATGTGGAGCAAAAGAAATTCGTCAAGTCAGTGTTATTGATGAGAACTATGTTCATCCTTTAGGAAGAACATTAGCGGAGAAAAAAGATAATCAAGATATGCTATATTTTGCTAATTCCTGTTCGGGCTTTGCTTTTCAAGCCACAATGAAAGAAGAGGTACATTTAAAATTTTCTCTATATGGGAATACAGTCTCTACTTATCGTGCCCAATATGCGAAAGTGCTCGTTGATCAAGAACTATTAGAAGTACTACAAATTCAAAATGGTGTAAATGATTATACCTTACAAAATGTCATTACCAAAGGAAAACATGAAATTCAACTTCTTAAAATGAATGAACCAGCTTTTTCTAACATGGGGCTTTTAAAAATTTATGAAGATAATTTTGTTTTTGAAGAATATGCAACAACCAAAACAAAGAAAATAGAATTTTATGGAGATTCCATTACTTGTGGTTATGGTAACTTAACCGATAATTCCCATAGTTTCGCTATGGAAACAGAAGACGGAACAAAAGCGTATACCCAATTATGTGCCGATGCCTTAGGCTTTGAAAATAGTGTGGTTTCTTATTCTGGTATTTCAATGGCTCTTTCACCATTCAACAATGATTTTACAATGTTAGACCGTTACCAAACAGTGGATAGTAGTAAGGCATGGGATTTTAGTCGCTATGTACCTGATGTGATTGTAATAAATATCGGCACTAACGATAACACCAAATTAAGAACATTAAGTGGAAATGCCCAAATTGATGGATTAAATCAATTTTATGAAAATTTAAAACAAATGGCATTAGACTTAAAGACCAAAGCGCCACAAGCAAAGTTTATTTTTGCTTATAATATGATGCTTCCCATTAGTGATGGCTTAGTGACTTGTATGGAATCCGTTAAACGTGAATTAAATAAAGAGAATGAAAATACAGCCTATCTTTTAGAATTTACCCCTGAAGGAAAAGGCGCGGACGGACATCCATCTTTAAAAGGTCATCAACAAAGCGCGGAGCAATTAAAATCTTTTGTTGAAACTATTCTTTAATCTAAAATGTAAAAAGGCGAAAAATCGCCTTTTTTTCATATGTTGTCTTATATGCTACTTTGTAGATTCGTGCTATAATAAACACGAGATAAGCAAGAATATTGATTCTTTGCTTTTATGTGAGTGAGTGATGGATATGATTGAACCAGGAATGTGGATACAAGTTCGCAGTTTCAAACACGATGGTTCGCTTCATCGCTCTTGGGATCAAGGATTGGTTTTAGAAGTAAATGATGACTTCATTATTACTGCCTCAAAGAAGACCAGAGTGACAGAATCGGATGGACGGGTTTGGTATACGAGAGAACCAGCAATTACTTTTTTCTCTAAAAAGTATTGGTATAACGTCATTGCAATGTTAAAAGAAGATGGCGTTTCTTTTTATTGCAATATTGCATCTCCTTCCTTAGTGGATAATGATGTTGTAAAATATATCGATTATGATTTAGATTTAAAACTTTATCCTACAGGAGCAATAAAAATTCTCGATGAAAGAGAATATGAACATCATAAAGAAAAATATAAATATGGCGATAAATTAGATTTCATTTTAAAAAAAGAAACGCAACACATTTTTAATATGATGAAAAAAGGAATGTTTCCTTTTCAATTAGAATGTGTTCAATCCTATTACGAACGCTTTTTAAAGTATTTTGAAGATCAACATCGCATCACCGATTTAAAGAAAGAAGGTACAAAATAATGATTTCTTTCATTTCAAAAAATAAAGAAGAAACCATCCATTTAGGAGAAATGATTGCGCATCATGGTTTTCCAGGTGCCGTTATCCTTTTAGTGGGTGATTTAGGCGCAGGAAAAACAACTTTAACCAATGGTATTGCGCACGCACTTGGCATTCATGAAAAAATTATGAGTCCTACTTTTAATATTTTAAAATGCTATTTCCATGGGAAGATTCCTTTTTACCATATTGATGCTTATCGATTAGAAGAAGGAACCAATCGAGATATTGGCTTAGAAGAATATATTGAAGGCGATGGTATTTGCGCAATTGAATGGCCTAGCTACATTCAAGAATGGATACCAACTCGCTATTTAGAAGTTAAAATTGAACATGTGGATGGCGACACTAGAAAAATTACCATTACAAGCCATGATCAAAGATTTAATACGTTATTAGAAGAAGTAAAGGAGGCTTATTCATGTTTAGAATCCTTTTAGATAGTTCCAATCGCTTATTAGCGGTAGGTTTAGGAAAAGATCATGAACTCATTGATCAAACCATGTATGAAGCATGGCAAAGACAAAGTGAAAGCATGATTCCTGAAATTAATCAATTATTAGAAAAACATCATGTTAAAAAAGAAGAAATAGAAGCGGTTGTCGTTTCTATTGGTCCTGGTTCTTATACTGGCGTTCGTATTGCTTTAACCATAGCAAAAGTCATGTCTTTAGCGTTATCTATACCGATTTATGCGATTTCTTCTTTAAAGATCTTAAAAGAAAAGGAAGCACCTTCTATTTGTGTAATGAACGCAAGAAGTTCTCGCTCTTATGTGGGTGTTTATAAAGGAAATCAAACCTTAGTAAAAGATACAATTTGGACGAATGAAGAAGTTTTAAATTATATGAAAGAGCATCCTTCTTACGTAGTTTGTGGGGATGTAAGCCATTTAGAATTAGAAACGCGTCCTTATGATCATCTTTTAAAAACAATGTTAGATTTATCTTATGAAGAAAAACCAGTGGAAAATACTTTAGGTTTAACCCCGGTTTATTTAAAAGATTAAAGGTAAAAACGATGATTCGAAAAATGTTAGAAAGCGATATAAAAGAAGTGGTTGAACTCGATAAAGAATGTTTTTTATCCCCTTATGATGAAAAGCAAATTCGTTATGAACTTTTAGAAAATCCATTTTCCTTTCTTTATGTCGCTATTGAAGAGGAAAAGATTGTTGGTTTTATTGATTTTTGGATTACCTTTGATATCGGCCAATTAAACCAAATTGCGGTCCTACCTTCTTTTAGAAGAAAAGGAATTGCGAGTAAATTATTAGAAAAAGCTTTTCAAATCATGTATGAAAAGCGCGTAGTGAATGTAACGTTAGAAGTACGTTACCATAATGAAAAAGCCATACAGTTCTATAAAAAACATGGCTTTATCAAAACGTTAACCAAGAAAGCTTATTACGATAATGGTGATGATGCTTATTATATGGAAAGAGGGATGTTAGATGTCTAAAACAATTTTAGCCATTGAATCAAGTTGTGATGAAACCGCTGTTGCAATTACACGTGATGGCGAGTTATTAGCCAATATTGTTTCAACCCAAATTGCCGTCCACACGAAATATGGAGGCGTAATGCCGGAGATTGCTTCTCGTTTACATGCGGAAAATATTTCGATTGTTTTAAAAGAAGCATTAGAAACGGCCCATGTTTCTTTAGAAGAAATTGATGCGTTTGCGGTAACTAGAGGGCCCGGTTTAATTGGTGCTTTACACGTAGGTTTACAAGCCGCTAAAACACTTGCAATGCTTTATAAGAAACCTTTAATTCCTGTGCACCATTTAGCGGGTCATATCTACGCTAACGAATACATAAGACCATTAAAATTTCCACTTTTAGCTATCGTCGTAAGTGGTGGAAATACCGAACTCGTCATCATGAGAGACCACTTAAATTTTGAAATTATTGGGGAAACGAAAGATGATGCGATTGGAGAATGCTACGATAAAGTAGCCCGTGTTCTTGGTTTACCTTATCCCGGCGGGATCCCCATTGATAAATTTGCTAAAGAAGGGCATCATACATATCAGTTACCTTCTCCATTACATGATGGAAGTTATGATTTCTCTTATTCGGGTTTAAAAACTTCGGTGATTAATTTAGTACATCGTTTAAAGCAAAATGGAGAAGAAGTTTCTATTCCTGATTTATGTACTTCTTTCCAAGAGACCGCTATTCATATGGTTATGGAAAGAGCGAAAAAAGCCGTTAAAGAGTACCATGTAAAACAAGTGGTTTTAGCAGGTGGTGTTTCTGCTAACTCCTATTTAAGAGAACAAATTACTAAAGCATATGAAAATACCGATGTAGATGTCATTATTCCACCGATGTGGTGTTGTACGGATAACGCTGCGATGATTGCTAAAGTAGCGGAACGTTTATATGATATGGGTTTATTTGCCGATTTATCTTTATCGGTAGACCCCAGTTGGAAATTAGATGAATTTAAAAATTTTAGAACCTAAATAAAAAAATCAAAAAAAAGATAAAAAATAAAGAAAAATTAGTATAATAAAAATACACTATGTTCCTAGAAGGAACAAGGAGGTCAAATGATGGAAGAATTTAAAACAGTACGTGAATGTTATGAAACATGCAAATATGGTGATACTTTAGAAAAAGAAAGTATCGGTGATGTAAATTTTGAAGGATGGGTTAGAACTAATAGAGATAATGGTTCTATCGGCTTTATTGAATTAAACGATGGTACGTATTTTAAAAACGCACAACTCGTTTATGTGAAAAACGAATGTGAAAATTATGATGAAATTAGTCATATCGCTACCGGATCTGCGATTGAAGTTCATGGTAAGTTTGTTTTAACACCTGAAGCGAAACAACCTTTTGAAATTCAAGTAAAGAAAATTATTGTAGAAGGAACAGTGGATGCGGATTATCCACTTCAAAAGAAAAGACATAGTTTAGAATTCCTTCGTGATATTGCGCATTTACGTCCTAGAACCAATACCTTTACCGCGTTATATCGGGTAAGAAGTGTATTATCTATGGCTATTCATGAATTCTTTCAATCCCAAGGATTTATTTATGTACATACGCCAATCTTTACCGGTAATGATGCCGAAGGAGCCGGAGAAGCTTTTAGAGTAGTGACTGATTTAAAGAAACCCGATGACTTCTTTGGAAAACCAACAAGTTTAACCGTTTCGGGTCAACTTCATGCGGAAGCCTTTGCTTTAGCTTTCCGTGATGTTTATACCTTTGGACCAACCTTTAGAGCAGAAAAATCCAATACGCCTCGTCACGCGGCAGAATTCTGGATGATTGAACCAGAAATTGCTTTTGCTGATTTAGAAGATGATATGGATTTAATTGAAGATTGCTTACGTTTTGCGATTAATTATGTATTAGAAAACTGTGAAGAAGAAATGGCCTTCTTTGATAAGATGATTGCGCCAGGTACGTTAGAAAGACTTCACGCAATTGTCAACTCCCACTTTAAGAGAATGACTTATACAGAAGCCATTGATATTTTATTAAAAGCCCAAAAAGATGGCTATAAATTTGAATACGATAAAATCTTCTGGGGTATGGATTTACAAAGTGAACATGAACGTTATTTAGCAGAGCACATTGTCAATGGCCCAATGTTCTTGACCGATTATCCAAAAGAAATTAAAGCCTTCTATATGCGTCAAAACGATGATGGTAAAACCGTTGCTGCTTGTGACTTATTAGTGCCAGGCGTTGGTGAACTCGTTGGTGGCTCACAAAGAGAAGAAAGATTTGATTTATTAAAACAAAGAATGGAAGAACTCCATATGAATATGGATACCTTAGATTGGTACATGGATTTACGCCGCTATGGCGGATGCAAACATGCAGGATTCGGTATTGGCTTTGATCGTTTGTTAATGTACATTACCGGTATTAGTAATATCCGTGATTCTGAACCATTCCCAAGAACTTTCAATAACTTAAAGTATTAATTTTTATTAAGGAGTAAAAAGTATGGCAGAAATCATTGATGAAGAACAAGAAAAAGAATTTAAAGTCCGCATGAAGTCCAAAAGACATATTCGTGCGATTTTAATCATAATCAATCTTCTGCTCATTGGGTACTTTGCTTACTATATTAGTGATGCAGTAGTGGATTATTTTCAAAAAAAGGACGATAATTTTGTTACTTTTAATGATATGTCCAAAGCAAAATCAAAAAAACTTTATCAACGTTTAATCGCAGACGAAGAAGAGAGTTATCAAAACTTTTATAACATCGTTTTACAAGAATGTCCGAATATGGAAGAAGACGAAGATAAACTCAGTAAAGAATATCCTTTTAAAGAGCCGCTTTTACTAGGTGATTATGCATTATATGGTACATATCTTCATATATCTAGCGACGCTTATATGCCGATGGATTATAAACCTTTAGAAGAAATTTATTTAATTTCCTATGATAAAAAAGAAAAAGAGACCGCTAAAATTCCTTTAAATTTTGGTACTGAACTGAATAAAGGAATTCAACTATCCTCTTTGGAAGATGGCGATTACTTGTTAGCAAAAAAAGTGGATGTGTTTTATAAGCACGAAGCGAAAACCTATACGAAATCATTTTATCAATACATTAAAATTCTAGTTTCAAATGACAAATGGGAAGATACTGTTTATAGTTTTCCTAACGACAAAGGGGTTCGAAAAGAAATTCGTTTATATGCTTATCCCGATAATCCAATGTTTGTCATCAAAATCCGCGATTTCACCAGTCTTCCAAAAAATTACTATGATGTCGTTATTCGTGGTAACGAAGAAAAAAGAAAATTAGCAAGAGAACATATTCAACAAATCAATGAAGAAAACAAATATTTAAATTTAAAAATAAAAGAGTTTGATGAAAGTGAAACCAACTTATTAGCGCTTTATCAAACTAAAGCAAGCTTAGCTATCGATTTAAGAGATCAAGTAGAAGAACAAGATTCATTCATTCAAAATTCTTATTACTTGGATAATTCGATGTTCCAAAAAGATACGATTTTTGAAGATGGACGTTTAAAAGGCTATGATCAAGATGCCTTTATTCGTGAACTAGGTGGCTATGCCTTACATAGTGGCTCGAAAATCAGCACGATTGAACATTCGTTTGATGTTGTTGACGCTAAAGGCATACATGATGTAGGAAAAGTGGCTTTTGTTATTTATTCGAATGAAGGAAATTTAACTTTACATTTAGATGAAATTCTCGATGTATCTTATGCAAAATAATATATATAACATAGTTATAAAATGTAATAACAAATAAACCAATTGTATACTTAGAAAAAACGACACATATATATTTTATATATATGTGTTTTTCTTTTGGAAAAAAGTGCTAGTGCTTTACTTCTTGACTTTAAAGCGGTTTCTCATAAAATGAGAATAGCTGAAAGTAAATTTTCAAAAACAAAAAGAAAAGGGGATTAGCAATATGAAAAAAAGATTAGCTTTACTTACGTTAGCGTGCGGACTTCTTCTTTTAGAAGGGAATGCAGCTTTTTCAAATCGTACAGTAACCAAAAGCCTAGCTAAAAACGCTATTGGCGTTAGAAGAGCAAATGAATCAGATAAAACATCATGGACCAAAGATGATTTTGTTAGTGATTGGACACCTTCAACAGGTGAATTATCCACAGTTAACGAAGGACTTGATTTAAAAGCCGGTCAAGGTATGTCGGTTTTAAAAAACATTACGTCAAGCACAAAGCATTTAAATTTGTTCTTAAGAGACTTTGAAGGACAAGAAGGAGATCATGCTACTGGCGCTAAAGTGGAAGTAAAAGTCAATGGTACTCGAATTCAAGCGGTAAACTTTGATACGGATGTTGTTACACTTGATAAAGATTGTGGTAGACAATTATTAGCAACTTATGACTTATCTCAGTTCGTTGATAATGAAATGGATACCATTGAAATTAATGAAGTGTCGAATTATTCCTATCACTGTGTAATTACCTACGCTGTTATGGGAAATTTTTCTTCTTACCAAAGTCAAGAAACATTGAACAACTATTGGGGACATGATTATACCCAAAACTGGGGTGGCGAAATGGGCCATGCCGATGGTATGAATGATATCGCTAATATGGCTAGTGATGCAAATTGGATTAAAGTTGGAAATACTGGAGATATTAATGAAGGTTTAAAATTAGAAAAAGAAGCCTCTGTTTCTCGCTATGTAAGCATTTCAAATACGAATTGTTTAATGACGATTAGTGTAAGAAACTTTGGTGGAGCTGATGAAGACTTCGCGGCCGGTGTTTCTGTCAATGGAACGTTCTTAAAGGCCGTAGGAGACGATAAAACTTACTTTACCAAGAAGACCTCCGCAACCTACTTTGAAGGCGCTTCTGATGGCGGAGAAGTGGCAACAATGAAGACCTATGATTTATCCGCTTATATTGGCAGAAAAGTTTTCATTACCATTGCTAACTTAAAATGTTATGCTATGGGTGGAAATGAAGATTTAGTCATCGGTTCTGTTTCCTTTACAGAGCCAAGAGAAGTTAAGAACACCACTAACGTAACTTACGATGCTTCTGAATCTAAAAATTATTATCCAAACTTACCATTTACAGTTGCTGGACCATTCACCGTTTATAATGAAGGTGTTAGCTTTAGAACCTATGATTATGCAGGTGGTATTGCTCAAAGATTTAACTTATCGGAAGTTGAATTAGGAAAGAATTTCTACGTGAAAACCTATTGGAGAACACTTCAAGAAAAAACATCCTCTGCTAGCTTCCAAAAAATAGTTAATGGAAAATTAGTGGACACTGTTGATGCAACTTTAAAAGATAGTAGTGATGATTTAGTTTGTGTTGATTTTGATTTAACAGATTATGTTGGTGAAACTGTCGATGTTGCTTTACATATTAAGAGTAGAAACTATCGTGCGGTTTTAACAAAATTAGAATATTACACCGATGGTGAAGCAGCAACTCCAGATATGTCTTATGTTGCTTCTAGCCAAGCTGAAGATAATTTAACCTTAAGTAATGGGACATTTGGTGTTATTTCCAATAGTACTTCTAGAGGATATGATGATGTAAATGGCGCAATTTTCGCTAACGATGATGGAACTAATGTCAAATTATTATCTAGAAACCTTTCTTTCAATAAAGAAAATCTTGCCATTGTTATTAATGCTGCAAGTCCTAGCTTCTTTGAAAATAACGCTACGATGAAAGTTTATTTAGGCGATGAATTAATGGGAGAAAAAACTTTTGCAGCTGGCGTTTTCTCTACTAAAAATTATTTATTTACTGCAAACAGCGTTTCTGCTACTGAAGGCAGCTTAAAAATCGTTATTGAAGGAAATCAAGAAGTATATTTAAATTCCTTTAAAATTTATGGTACCTTCACAACTAAAACCGATGCAATTCAAGATTTAGTTGATCAACTTACCCAATTAGATACTTGTACGGAACATGCACAAGCACCTGCTTTAAGAAGTAAATACGAAGCTCTTTCTGAAGATGAAAAAGTATTGTTCGCTAGAGAAGAAATCGTTGATCAAGATGGTGAGAAAAATGATGTCACTATCAGTGCAATGTCTAAACTTGAATACATGGAATATTTAGAAAAATTATCCAATTCAACCGGCGCTAATCATAACGTCATGACTCAATCAGAAAACACAACAAGTATCTATCTTGTTGCCATCATTGGTGTGGTTGGACTTATGAGCATCGTTGGTTATTACTTCATTAGCAAAAAAAGAAAATTTAACTAATAAATAAATACAAAAAATTAAGTAATATATAATGTCATATGAAAAGATTACATTTATGAAAGCGCTTTGAAAAAACAACTCAAAAAAGGTGCTTTAAATGATATAAAATAGGATGACAAATAAGACATTCGTATGAACATAGAAAATTAACCCTTATATATTTATATATAAGGGTTTTTTGTTTTCCATCATATACCATTTTCTTGACAATTTATTGTATTACCTTAAAATTAAGTTGTTTACTTAGACATTTTAATCAATGAAAAGCAATGGAAAGGAGAACATATGAAAAAATCTTTTGCTTTGTTAGTGCTTACCTCCGTAATGCTATTAGCAGGTTGTGGAAAAACAGATAAACCATCTACTTCTACAACGAAGCCAACCACTTCTACAACGGAAAAGCCTACGACGAGTACAGGTACGGGACCTGCTCCTACAACGAGCACAGTTACCCCTACCACTTCTTTAGCGCCTGAGAAAACAGCGCTTTCAGCACCGGTCGTGACGGTGGGAGAAAACTCCACAGTTACATGGGATGAGGTTATTGGTGCTGCTTATTATTTAGTTTTTGTTGATGATAGCTTAGATGGTATTGAGGTCGTCGGCACCTCTTATAAAGTACCTTTAAAAGACAGCCCAACTTCACGTGTTCGCGTTCAAGCGATGGCGGAAGAAGATGATGAAACTTATAAGAATAGCGAATTATCTATAGAAGTTACAGTTACGCACCAAACTTCTACGAGAACATCTTGGTTCAAAGATGATTTCGTGAATGACTGGTCTTCTCAAGAAGGTAACTTATCTACTTTAAACGAAGGTCTTGATCTAAAAGCAGGTCAAAGTATGGCAGTTTTAAAGAAAATCGATAATGATACCAAACACTTCAATTTATTCTTAAGAGATTTTGAAGGACAAGAAAGTAGTGAAAATGAAACAGGTGCTAAAGTTCAACTTAAGGTGAATAACCAAATTGTAAAACCTGTGAACATTGAAGCAGACTACGCTACACTTGATAAAGATTGTGGAAGAGAAATCTTAGTTACCTATGATTTATCTAGCTTTATTGATGATGAAGTGGATTTCATTCGTGTGAGTGAAATTTCGAATTACTCCAATCACTGTGTTATCACCTATGCTCAATTAGGCGATTTTACTTCTAAATTTGATAATTTAACTTTAAATAACTATTGGGGACGTGATTATACCCAAAACTGGGGTGGCGAAATGGGTCATGCTGATGGCATGAATGATTTTGCTAATATCGCTGATGATGAAAATTGGATTCATGTTGGAAGCGTTGATAATATTAATGAAGGATTAAAACTTCAAAAAGAAGCTTCTATCGTTCGCTATATTAAAGTCACTGAAAACAATTCAATGATGACGCTTGCTGTAAGAAACTTCGGTGGTGTTGATGAAGATTACGCTGGTGGCGTTTCCGTTAATGGAACCTTCTTAAAGGCCGTAGGAGACGATAAAACCTACTTTACCAAGAAGACCTCTGCTACTTACTTTGACGGTGCTAATGACGGCGGAGAAGTGGCAACAATGAAAACCTATGACTTATCAAGTTATATTGGTAAAACCGTTTGCCTTACCATCGCTAACTTAAAATGTTATGCCATCGGTGGAAATGAAGATTTAGTTATCGGTTCCGTTTCGTTCACTAGCCCAATCCAAGTGGCGAATGATGATAACGTAACATTTGATGCTTCTACTTCTAAAGATATTTATCCAAACTTACCATTCATGGTAGCTGGACCTTCTACTGTTTATAATGAAGGTGTTAGCTTTAGAACCAATGACTTTGCTGGTGGTATTGCCCAAAGATTTGATTTAAGTAATGTCGCTGAAGGCAAGAAAGTTTATGTAAAAACCTATTGGAGATCTTTATGTGACGATAATATTCGCGCTAAATTCCAAAAAATCGAAGATGGTCAATTAGTAGAAACCTATTCTGATTATTTATTAAGAGATAAAGAAGATAACTTAGCTTGTATTGGCTTTGACTTATCAAGCAAAGTGGGTGGAACCGCGGATATCGCAGTTCATATTCCAAGTAGAAATTATCGCGTTGTATTAACTAAAATTGAATATTTTGTTACTGATACAGCTGAAGATAATTTATCCTATATGGCTACCGAAGATCAAGTGATTGAAGACTTAACGAATGGCGAATTCGCTTGGGGTCACAATTACAAAGATAACTGGGGTGGCGAAATGGGCGACGACAACTTGAAGTATCCAAAACTTCTTGAAAGTGGTTGGACCTCTAATGGTGATATTAATGATGGCTTTAATGAAGGATGTAAAATTAGTCGTGGCGCATCCATTAGTAAAACACTTACTATTGATGATAAACATGAAACCATGGCATTTACTGCTCGTTCCTTTGGCGCTAACTTCAAAGGAGAGGTTACTTTGAAAGATGCCAATAATGAAGACCATACTTTAAAAGCCATTGGATATGATACAGAATACTTTACGCAAGATGATGCGATAACCCATTTAGATTCGGTAGAGGATAGCTGCCAAAACGCTGTCATGTATGCTTATGATTTATCGGCTTACAAAAATCAAGAAGTAACTATTACCATTAAAAACCTTGCCGGAGAATTAACAAATGGTGATCAAGACGCTGATGGTTATGATGATCGTTTAATCGTTGGATCTGTTGGATTCATGGGCGTTTTAAAAGTTACTGAAGGAATGGAATGGGATGCTTCCACGATTAAAGCTGCTAATAACAACAAAGCTTTGCAAGTCATTCCATGTGGACCATTCTCCGTCTATAACGAAGGAATTAACTTCCGTACCCAAGACTTTGCAAGTGGCATTACTCGTTCCTTTGATTTAAGCGATAGTGCTTTAGAAGGAAAGACCGTTAAAGTTCGCGTTGCCTTTAGAAACTACTCTAGTGATGGAGAAGATATTACGCTTCAATGTTTATTAAATGGCGCTTTAGAGAAAACCGAAAATATGAGAGTCGATGAAACTGAACAATTTGTTGAATTTGACTTAACCACATTAGTGGGACAAAGCAATATCAACTTAGGTATTCATATTCCATCTAGAACCTACCGTATTTGTTTAACCAAATTACAAGTCGTAGTGGAATAATCATTCTATAACAAAATTAAGACTTATTACCTTATTTGGGTGATAAGTCTTTTTTTCTGTTTTTATGGTATTTCCATGATATAGAAAAAAATGAAGTGATACCGCTACCAAAATATATTTTCTATGTATTTTTATTAAAAGACATTAAAAGATATAATTTATATAACATATATAATATTTTGGTTGACATTTCATAAAAACACGTTGTATATTCAAGGTAGAAGGTGAAAAATATGAGTAGTGATTCCTTGTATCGAAGTATTTATAAAGACTTAAAAAAGAAAATTATTGATGGTGTTTATAAAATTGATGATTGTTTACCCACCGAAGAAGAGCTAACAAAACAATATTTCACAAGCCGCATCACCATTAAAAAGGCCATGCAACTTTTAGTGGAAGAAGGCTATGTTAAACGTTTCCCAGGGAGGGGAACTTTTGTCTCTAGTAAATATAAAGAAACACTTAATAACCATGAATCCCTTAACTTAATTGGTCTTGTACTCAGTAATGTCTCAGCGGCATTTGGTCTAGAATTATTAATTAGTATAGAAAAAGAACTTAGTGAAAAAGGATATAATGTCGTCTTTAAAAACTCTCGTGGTGATATTCATCTAGAAACCAAATATGTGGATGAGCTCATTAATATGGGGTGTATTGGCTTGATTATTCAGCCGGTACATAATGAATATTATAATGAGAGAATCATCTTCCATCATTTTAATAATTTTCCCATTGTCTTAGTGGACCGCGACTTTGCGGGAATGCAACTCCACTGCGTTAGAACAGATAACTATTCAGCAACGCAAGAAGCTGCCAAACTTTTGTTTGATAAAGGACATGAACAGATTGCTTTTATATGTGGAAAAGATTCCGGTGTATCCTCTATAGAAAATAGAAAAAATGGTTTCCAATCCGCTTTCTTCTATAATCAAAAGTTCTTAAAAGAACAATATGTGGCAAGTATATTAAAATGCCCTAATACCGATTACACGCAAGAAGATTTTGATGAAGACGTGCAGTCTGTCATTAAATTCTTAACACAAGAAAAAGAAATTACTTGCTTATTTGCAAGTGAATTTACCGTATGTAAGATTATTTATGAAGCTATCAAAAAGATGAATAAAGTGATTCCAGGAGATTATTCATTAATTACGTTTGACTATAGCTATGGTTTAATTAACCCCAATATAGCGCGAATTATCCAAGATCAAACGGAAATGGGAAAAATTGCTGTGAGCATGATGGATAAACTTATTAAAAAAGAAAATGTGGCTTATAAACTGTTTAGCCCATATAAAATAATTGAAGGAATTTCATTAAGAAAGATAAAATAAAAAGGTTTCATTGCGAAACCTTTTTATTTTAAGCATTTAAATTAGAAATAAGCGACTTCTGTTTCACTATCGAAAACATGTAAGAAATCGGTATTGAAGGTGAAGTTAACTTTTTGACCAGCTTTAACTACATCGTTTGTAATCACTTTTGCACATAAACTAGTGTTTTCAGAAATATTGAAGTGAAGGAGTAATTCACTACCCAAAGTTTCAACGATTTGTAAAGCAATATTTCCTTCTTCATTTGGTGTAACGATAATGTGCTCAGGTCTAACACCAATGATAACTTTTTTATCTTCTTTGTCTTTTAAAGCTTCTTGAAGAATTTTGGTTCTTTCAGGAGATAAAGTAATATCGTAGCCAAAGAAGGATAAATGATCTTTTTCAAAAGTGCCTTCAATAAAGTTCATAGCGGGCGCTCCAATAAATCCGGCAACAAATTTATTTACAGGGTGATCGTAAATTTCTTTAGGTGCACCAATTTGTTGAATGTAACCATCTTTCATGACGACGATGCGATCAGCCATGGTCATTGCCTCGGTTTGGTCATGGGTAACATAAATAGTGATGGCTTCCATTCTTTGATGTAATTTAATGATTTCTGTACGCATTTGTACACGTAATTTGGCATCTAAGTTAGATAGAGGTTCATCCATTAAGAATACTTTTACTTTTCTAACAATGGCCCGACCTAAGGCAACACGTTGACGTTGACCACCAGATAGAGCATCAGGTTTTCTATCTAAATAATTTTCAAGTTGAAGAACACTAGCGGCTCTAAATACACTATCTTCAATTTCTTTTTTGCTTCTTTTTACATAGCGATATTTTTGTACAGGAGTAGTGCGGTAGTATTCAATTTTTTCTTCTGTTGCAGCAATATTTCTTTGAATTTCTTCAATCGATTCTGGATTGTTTTCTTCAGCAATTTTTAGTTGTGCTAAGAAAAGTCTTAATTGCTTTTCATATTTAGCAATCATCTTTTTATCAATTTCATAGATTTCTTTTCCTTCTTTATCTAGCATAGGAACAGGAACTTTACGCATTTTCAAGCCAAAAGCCATATTGTTAAAGACATTCATATGAGGATAAAGGGCATAAGATTGGAAAACCATAGCAATATCACGATCTTTTGGCGCTACATCGTTAACTAAACGGTCATCAATGAAGAGCATACCACTGGTAATTTCTTCTAAACCAGCTATCATACGTAACGTAGTGGTTTTACCACATCCAGAAGGTCCGACAAAAGCGATAAATTCTTTATCATGAATCTCTAAATTGAAATCAAAAACGGCTTGAACATTATTGGGATATATCTTATTAATATTGACTAATTTTACACTGGACATATTTTGATTTTCCTCCACAAATTCTAATATCATTATAAGGAATTCATTTTATGAATGCAAACACATTTTAACGTAGAACTGCTATATTTAACTTTGTCTATTTCATAGTATATTTGTTATGAAAATAGACTATATTTCGGGAAAAACGTGTTTAATGGTCTGCAATATGATATAGTCAAGGTGTAAATAAAAAATGGCGATAATCTATATAGATTATACGCAAAAAGGAAAAGGTGAAAATTATGAAAAATAAACTTGCACTTCTTGGATTTTTAGCCTTCGCATTTGGAACTTTATGTTCCTGTGGACCTGCTAATGCAGGAGACAAGGACAGCACATTAACCATGTGGGCTGGTGGACAATGGGTCCAACACGATGCAGAAAACTTAAAAAGTTTTATTGCAGACTATAACACTAAGCATGACATTAAAATTAATTTAACGATTAAATCTGAATTTGAAACCAGTCTTGCTTCTGCAATTCTAGTAGGTAAACAACCAGATTTGGTTATTTGGGACCGTTTTAATACGCCTACCTATGCAGCAGAAGATTATCTCACAACCATTGATGATTTTATTGAAAGAGATCAAATTGATACGACAATGTTCCAAGAACAAGCGTATGGTGAATTATCTTATAAAGGACACCAATACGGCTTACCACTCGATTTAGATATTTGGGGCGTTTATGTCAATATGGACTTGATAGATAAAGCTGAAAATAAAGATGCTTTAAAGGCACGTTTAACTGAAAATTGGACATGGGATGATTTAAAAGATGTGGCCAAAGCAGTTGCGAAAAAGACAAGTTCTGGATTTAACCCAGCTGGCTATAGTGCGGATGATTTACATGAACACTTCTTTAAATTCATCGCTTCTACTGGTTCTGATTTTGGCGCAAACGGAGAAATCAATTATGACACACCTGAAGTTCGTGCAGTTTTAAATTATTTTAAAGATTTTGGCGCTAGCGATGTTTGCAATTCTGACTATAACGGAAAAGATGCTTTTAAAAACAATCGCTTAGTTATGTTAAATCAACCCGTGTATTTCTCCTCTTACTTAAAAAAATATGCACCAAATTTAAATTATAAATTTTTACCACAACCTCGCTATACGGGTGAAAATGGTAAAAATGGTGGAATGATTGGTGGCTTTGGTATTGCTTTACCAAACGCCATTGAAAAATATCAATCGGATGCTTGGAAGGAAAGAAGAGAAAAGGCTTGGACATTTATGAAGTCTTGGCTTTGTGATGAAGAAGTTGCTTTAGAGTGGAGCAAAGTATCCAATACTTTACCTGCTTTAAAATCTCTTTATTCCAATGAATGGATTCAAAATACAGAAGTATTAAAAGCAGCAGCCTCTTATGCCAGCCAATATGAAACTAGACCAAGTGTTCCTGGTTTCTTAAACATTCAAATTAGCGTTTATAACAAGTATGTGAAAGAATGGTATAAAGGCGCTTATGAAGGATCCATTGAAGATTTACTCAATGATTTAAAAGAAGGAACCGATTTAATCACAAGTCGGTACGTAAAGAAAAATGGCCAAAACTAAGGGAGAGAAAAAAATATTTGCTCTTCCATCTCATAAAAAAAGAAATGATACGCTTGTCGCCTATACTTTTTTAACACCGGCCTTAATCCTATTTATCGTTTTTACCGTAGTGCCATTTATTATGTCAGCGGTATTATCGTTTACCAATTATAACGGTATTGCCTTTGATGGAAAGTTTAGTCTAGACAACTATCAATTTATTTTAAAGGACAAATACTTTTTAAATTCAATTAAAAATGCGGCTTTGTTTGCGGTATTTTATGTACCGCTTTCCATTGTCTCAAGTTTAGTCATTGCGTTTTTAGTTTCAAAAGTAAAACTAAAACACAATTACTTGAAAGTGATATTCTATATTCCATCTTTAACAAGTGGTGCAGCGATGATCTTTGTATGGAAATCATTATTAAGCGCAACTTCATTAGATTTTGATATGGGATATACCGCGTTAGTGGCAATTATTGCCATTTCGTTATATGGATGTCTAGGTGGAAATATGCTGATTTACTTAGCAGCGATGACGGGAATTGATCCAAAAGTTTATGAAGCAGCGGATATTGATGGTGCTTCTAAATGGAATCAATTCTTGCATATCACCGTCCCATTATTAAGACCTTCAACTTACTTTATTTTTACCACTACTTTAATCGGTAGTTTCCAACTCTTTGATGTCATTTATTTATTAGGGCTTTATAACAACGACAAAGCAATTTCACCAGTTGTTCAAATTTACTTAAGTGCCAAAGAATTACGTTTTGGTTATGGAAGTGCAATGTCGGTAGTTCTATTCGTTTTTATTATGATTATCACAGTTATTACCCAATTATTTGTAAAGGAGAATGGCAATGAAAAAAGATTGTTCGTCAAAAACGATAAATACACCAAAAAATATCATGCCTGGCAACAAATTCAATAAGCAAAGTTTGTCAACAGGGCAGATTATTTTGATTGTTATCTTGACCCTCGTTGCTATCTTAATGATGGTACCTTTCATTTGGTCCATTATTGCTTCTTTTACATCAGCAAATAACTTAGAAGGAAATGGTTTTAAATTTTTCTATGGTGCTTTTACTTTTGAAAACTGGGCTTCCTTATTCAAAAACAATTGGACCTTATATATTTTTAATACTTTATTCATTGCTTTTGCTGAAATTTTCTTACAACTCCTATTTTGTTCAATGGCAGCGTATGCTTTTGCAAAATATGATTTTTATGGAAAAAAAGTTCTTTATAAAATTATGCTTTTTTCCATGATGCTTCCTGGAATTATTACTTTAATTCCACAATTTATTGTAACGACTTCATTACCATTCTTTAAAGTAGATATCTTTGGTAATGAAATAGGCCCAGGTTTATATAACTCTCTATTTGGTGTCATTCTTCCTAACGCTGTCTCTATTTATGGAATTTTATTCTTACGGCAATTCTTTACCAATTTATCGGATGAAATTGGTGACGCTGCTCGTATCGATGGCGCAAGTGGATTTAGAGTATTCTTGATTTACTTTAAAATGGCACTTCCAGGAATTATGACTTTAGGTTTATTTACTTTCGTTTCAACCTGGAGTTCTTATTTATGGCCGTCCTTAATTTTATTTGATCAATCCAAATTTACATTAGGACAAGCTTTACAAGAGTTCCAAACCAGTGCTTCAACCGGAGAAATGATGGCGGGATCTTTATTAAGTTTATTACCGATTATCATTCTCTTTATCTTCACACAAAAGTATTTCTTAAAACAAACGACTTATACAGGAATTAAGTAAGGGAAAGGAAAAAAATTATGAAAGCAAAAAAGACAATTTTATTAGTAGGCGCTTTTTTACTCGCATTGCCTTTAGTCATGAGAGCGTCTTCCATGCCTAAACAAAATACGATAAGAAAAGTGCTCGTTACTCGAAATGCCGTAACACCAAATGATATTTTTAAAAGTACGCATTCTGACTTTGGAAATAAAGTGGGTGCCTATTTTGAACTCAATGGAACTTATTATCAAAACTATGAATTAGGTTATGTTGAGGCAACGATTAGTGGAAATAGTTATGTTGCTAGAAACCATACAGGACGTAACATTTCTGATACCGGTAAATTATCAAAAGTTGGCGAAAGTGAATTTGCTCGACTTTTAACAAGAGTGGGCGAAGAATTTGCCACTTCAGGTAATGATAATTTCGCGGCTCCTTTAAAAAATGCCGATGAAACAAAAAAAGTGATTACCCAACAATTTAAGGAAGTTTATAAAAATTATTTCTATTCTACCGATGAGGAATTTATGATTGGCACCCAATCCTCCGCAGTAAAATGCTGGGATGGCTATATTGTTCAAGATTTCTCTTGGGGTGATTCCACCTTTGCTTTTGGTGGCGATCGCTATAGTATGTCTTTTATCTTCTATAATTTCCGTATGACGGACGATGAAACCAAGGGAAAATCTTTCTTAGTTCGTAGTGAAGAAGCAAAATACTGGGATGAAAATAAAACTTCTTTAGGTTATCCAACCACCAATAAAATGAAAAAAGAAGTGACTTTACCAGGTGAAAGTGAAAGTAAAACTGTTTCTTTCCAAGTATTCGAAGGTGGTTTCTTATATAACGACCCACTTACTGGCGCTTTACAATATCGTTCTGGTTTTGTTTATGATGAAAGTAGCAATCGCTTTATTGCGGAAGCAACGCCTTATGTCGATAGCCGCTATGGATCTTATCAAACCGAATTTACAAGTAGTGATAAAACGAAAATTGTAAAAGTCTATGAAAAAGGTTCCGTGGTTTGCGAACTTAAAAATGGCGAATATATTTATTCTTATCGTCCAGCTCGTATTTATAAGAGCTTAGATGAATATGAATGGTTAAAAGTTGATACTTTCTTAAACGATGTTGGTGATTCTTTCGCTACCGATTATGAAGATGAAAGCACAATTTCTAGAAAGTTAAAACAAAAATATAAAGAGCTTTATAATGGTGGAAAAGCGGGTCAAGAAGATGAATCCAAGAGATTCTTCGTTGGCTTTAAAGAATCCGCATTCCATGGTAACTGGAATGGTGTAGATGCTCAACAATTTATTTTAGGTGATTCAACCGCTAATCCATGGGAAGGCACTAGAACGAATGTTGCCGCTTTAGTTTATAATGCAGAAACAAAAACCGTCGTTTTATTAAAAGATAATCCATTATATTTATGGAATAAAGGTGGTAACTATAATACGTATGGCGCACCACTTGAAGATTCTTTTGAAGTGGATGGCGATGTATTCCAAAAATTTGAAAATGGTTTATTAGTTGTCTTAAAGAATAATGTGGATACCGCATTCCTTTATAACGGAACATATGAAGAATATGTAGAAGGAAAGAAAAATTATGATCGTCCAACCTTTGGTACTCCAACTTCTATTACTACACAAGTGACAGTAGATGATTCAATGTTCTATTTAGCCATTGGTGTTCCTACTGTTGTTGTCATCATTGGTGTATCCATCTTAATGATTATGATGAATAAGAAAAAGAAAAACATGTTGAAAGCGAGCCGTGAAGAATAATGTACGAAACAATGAAAGCGGAAATCGCTATATTTGAGAAGCAAATCCAAAATCAAAAATTAAGAACAATGTTTCATAATTGTTTTTATAACACGTTAGACACTACTGTAGAATTTGTTAACGATGATGATGTGTATCTTTTAACAGGTGATATTCCAGCCATGTGGTTAAGAGATTCTAGTGCTTCCGTGATCCAATATATTGATTTTGCGAAAACCGATGAAGATGTCTATCGTTTAATTAAAGGTTTAATTCATCGTCAATTCTTCTATATTAGTGTGGATCCGTATACGAATGCGTTCAATAAAGAGCCTAATGGGGCAGGTCATACACAAGATGAAGGTTTAAGAACACCATATACATGGGAAAGAAAATTTGAAATTGATTCTCTTTGTTATCCTATGTGGTTAATTCATCGTCTTTATCACACAACGCATAAAAAAGAACTTTTAGATGAACGTTTTGTGAAAACTTGTAAGATTATCATGGATGTCTTTAAAAAAGAACAAAGACACCATGAATTGAGCGATTACTACCATTATCGTGAAGGAGAAAAAGAAGGATTTAATATCCCTAATCACGGAAAAGGTGGAGAAGTTGCCTATACGGGTATGATTTGGAGTGGGTATCGTCCTAGTGATGATGCTTGTAGATATGGCTATTTCATTCCAGGTAATATGTTTGCGGTCGTTGCTTTACGATTCATGCATGAATTACTACTAGAAATTAGCGAAAATGAATTAGCCAAAGAAGCCCAAAAAATTGAAAATGAAGTCGAGGAAGGTATTCGGAAATATGGCATTTATCATCATCCTCAATTTGGTGATATTTATGCTTATGAAACCGATGGTTTAGGTAACTATTTATTAATGGATGATGCGAATGTACCTAACTTATTATCGATTCCTTATTTTGAATATCAAAGCGATGAAAATGAAATTTATCAAAATACGAGAAGATTTTGTTTAAGTAAAGAGAATCCTTATTATTTTGAAGGTAAAGTTTTAAAAGGTATCGGTTCTCCTCATACACCCGATGGCTATGTTTGGCATATCGGCGTTGTATTACAAGCTTTAACATCCAGTGATGAAAAAGAAATTAAAGAGATTATTGATATGGTTCTTTCTAGTGATGCGGGTACGAATTATACCCATGAAGGAATCAATAAAGATAATCCGAATGAATTTACTAGAGCATGGTTTGCTTGGTCGAATTCCTTGTTTGCTTATTTAGTACTAAAATCAAAAAAATTGATTTGTGGAGGAAAATAAACGATGAAAAAAAGATTATTAAAAATGTTATCGATAGGAGCGTTAATTTTTACAATGGCAAGTTGCGAAACCCATAGAGAAGTTACCATCATCGCTGGCGATATAAAAGAAAACCCTGAAGATGGTTTAACTTCAAGAGAAAGAAATAATAACCGTTCTAAAGTCATTGCCGACCAATTATGGCATGACTATTATGATGAAGAATTAAATGGCGCTTTAAATTATTATCCATTTAAAGATGATACCGAAGAAATTGCTTCCGTTTGGCACTTTACAAGTTTGTTTTCCTTATATGTAAAGTTAGTAAAAAATAATCCGGATGATCAATTATTAAGAAGTCGCTTAGAAATGGTAATTGAAGGATTAGAATATTATCATGAAAGCCGTAATGATGATTATCGCGCCTATGCGGTAAAAAGAGGCTTTAGAATTAATGATGCCTCTTCAGGTTATATGGCCGATGTTTACGATGACAATATGTGGATTGCCCGTGAATTCTTAAATGCTTATGAAGTATTAAAAGATGAGTCCTTATTAACCAAATGTAAAGAAACCATTCGTTACTGCTTATCCGGTTGGGATAGTAGTAAAAACCCAGATACTGGTTTAGAATGGGGCGGCATTTATTGGGGCCCTGATTATACCAGTAAACACGCTTGTAGTAATGGTCCAATTATCGCTACATTAGTAAGATTATCTAAGCTTTTCCCTGAAGAACAAGTTTTTGGAAGAACTTACTTACAATGGGCCAAAGATGTTTATGATTTTTCTATTGCCACCTTCAAAATGAGCAATGATCTTTATGGTGATATGATTGGTACCGAAAAGAAAGCCGGCGTAACCCTTTCTCATGGTTCCTTAGATACAACGGCTTATACCTATAATACGGGCACTATGATTTCTGGTGGCGCGTATTTATATGAAGCAACCAAAGATGAAAAGTACTTAAATCAAGCCAAAAAGAGCATGGAATCTTCTTTAAAGGTTTTTGGTAATGATGAGTTAGTAGAAGGTTTCTATCAATTCCCAGTGGCCACAACGATTTGGTTTAATTTAACCTTATATCAAGGATATTACGATTTATTATTAGTGGATTCTTCCGCTTCAGAATATTTATCCGTTGTCCAAAAGAGTATTGACTTTGCTTACAATAACTATTTATATGAAAACACTCTACCTACTAACTGGATTAGTGGTTGGCAATATGGATTTGATAAAGACGAGACACGTGATATAATGGATGTAGCTAGTTCAGCAGAAACCTTTGCATTATTGGTATTAAAGGATGAACTCGCCAACCAATAGAATGAAATTTTAGGAGACTTTGCTTTATGAAAATGAAACCCAATTTTGTCGCAGAAAAAGATGCGATTCGTGATAGTCGTAATATTTATCACTGCATCATGCTACCCCTTGTTTATACTAAAATTATTGATTTAGATTATGAAATATGTACTTCAAAAGAACCAATTCCTTTTGAAAAAATGAAAAAAAGACATTTTAGAAAAATAGGGAAAGACCAATCTTGGGGAAAAGAACTCTTTGATTGTGCCTGGTTTCATGTTTATAAAGATGTGAATGACCTTGCTTTTAACATTGAAACAACTTATTTGGCTTTTGATGTGAATGGTGAAGGTTTATTAGTAGATGATCATGGTGAACCTATCAAGGGATTTACCAATGGATCTAGCGTTTTCGATCGTGATTTAGGACAACCAGGAAAAGCCTATTATCCGATCAAAAACTTATTAAAAGACAAAAAATTAGATTTATATTTTGATTGTGGTTATAACGATCTTTTTGGTAATATCCAAGAAAATGGAAAAGTGAAAGAAATCGCTTTAGTTACCAAAGATGAAGAAATGGCCACGATCTGCTATGACTTTGATGTATTATTAACACTACTTGAAAATATTGATCGGAAACATCCGTATTTTCAAGTTCTTTTTGATGGAGTTACCTCTGTTCGCGATTTATTCTGGTTTCAACAAGAAAATGCGAAACAAAGAGCAAAGGATATTTTAGATTATTTATTAAGCATAAAAGTACGTCATTTTGAAGCTATGCCTACTTTTTATAGCGTTGGACATGCCCACCTTGATTTAGCGTGGTTATGGCCCATTCGTGAATCGAAAAGAAAAGCGGTTCGTACCTTAGCTAATGTCTTCTATTTATTAGAAAAATATCCCGATTTCCACTTTGTGATTTCCCAACCTCAACAAATAATTTGGATTCAAGAACATTCGAAAAAAATGTTTGAAACTTTAAAGAAATACGAAAAAGAGGGTCGTATTGAAATCGTGGGTGGCGGTTTTGTTGAATTTGACACCAATGTATCGGGCGAAGAACAATTAGCAAGACAAATGCTTTATGGTCAAAAATATTATTTAGAAAACTTTGGTCATTATGTCAATAACCTCTGGTTACCTGATACCTTTGGTTATAACGGCAACTTACCACAAATTATTCGTCAAGGTGGTATGGATTACTTTATGACGATTAAGATTTCGTGGAATCGTTTTAACGCTTTCCCTTATCATGATTTTATTTGGCAAGGTATTGATGGTAGTAGCGTTTTAGCCCACCTTCCACCAGAAGGTAGCTATAATTCTGGCGCCAGTGCGAAATCCGTTTTAACGAGTTTATCTAAACTTGATAAAAAAGAAATGAAATACGATGCTTTAATGATTTATGGTATCGGTGATGGTGGCGGCGGTCCTGGTGAAGAACACGTGGAAAATTTAGAAAGAATTTCTAACTTAATGGGTTTACCTCCTATCCGTCAAGAAAAAGTGACAACATTCTTCTCCGTGTTAGAAAAGCAAAGAGCGAGTATGCCCACCTATAAAGGTGAACTCTATTTAGAGAACCATAACGGAACGTATACTTCGCAATCCTTTAATAAAAAATACAATCGTAAGATGGAAGAAAAACTCAAACGTCTTGAGCTCTTTTTAGCCAGTAGAAAAATTACGAAATACAATCGTAAAATCGATGAACTCTATCGTAGAACCCTTTTATTAGAATTCCATGATATTCTTCCTGGCTCTTCTATTAAGCGCGTCTATGATGAATCCAAGAAAGAATATTTAGCCATTGAAAGAGAAATTGATAAAATCTTCTTAAAAGAACTTCCTTCTTATTTATCAGAATACAAAGCGAATGCGTACGTATATAACCATTTAAATTATCCCGTTACACGTACGTATAAATTTGAAAATGCTTATTATCGTTATTCTTTAAATCAACATGAAGTGTCGAATCTTTGTGAAGTCTATTATCAAGAAAAAGAATTACATACCAATGAAATTGAAACGGAAAAATTTAAAATCCATTTCCATGAATTAGGTTATATAGATTCCATCATTGATAAAACGACGAATCGTGAACTTGTGTTAAATGGTGCGAATCGCTTATGGGTCTTCCAAGATCATGGTGATGCTTGGAATATCTTAGAAAATTATCGTAATCAATTACCGGTTTTAATGACTTTAAAATCGCGTAAAATGGTGCAGTATGGCAAGATTATTGAAGTGAAGTCTGTCTATACATTTAAAAATTCCATGGTAGAAGAAACCATGATTATCGATGATTCGAATCTTATTCACTTCCAACACAAAACCCACTGGAATGATGAAAAATACTTATTAGCGAGTAACTTTAATCTTGCTATTCGTAGTGAAGAAGCAACTTGCGATATTCAATTTGGTAAGATTAAAAGAACCAGAAGAAATGAAACTCTTGTTGAAAAAGCACAATATGAAATCTGTGCCCAACAATTTGTCGATGTATCGGATGAACAAATGGGCGTTAGCTTAATCAACAAGACGAAATGTGGCTATTACATTAAAGATCATGATCTTGAACTTCATTTATTACGTTCCACAAATCATCCTTGTGTCCATGGAGATATTGGGGATACCGATTATGAATATGCTTTATATATCCACCAAGGAAACGATGTAGAAGCGGAAGTTGATAAAGTCGCTTATATCTTCAATAGTGACTTTATCATGAGCCAAGATGCTTTTGCCCTTGATATTCCTTTTGAAATGGATAACGATGACCTTGAATACTCTTGTTTAAAAACAAAATATCACGGTAAAGGCCTCATTATTCGTATTTATGAAAGAGATGGAAAGAAAACAAAATTGGATTTAAGAAAGACTTCTTTACGGGGTAAAAAAGTGTCTTTAGTCAACTTTATTGAAGAAGTGGTGGAAGAAAATGTCCAAGATCAAGTACTCAGTTTCCATCCATATGAGGTAAAAACATTATGGGTGAAATAAAATTTAAGAAATTTTTAAATCATATCGAAGAGGAAATGCATGTTTATAGCATTTGCCGCTATTACCAAGGAATATATGATTTCCGCGTGATTCAAAATGCGAAAAAAACCAATATTTATTCATTGTCTAAAAATGTCACTACCTTATGTATAGGTATCTTATACGATAAGGGATTATTATCTTTAGATGATGATGTCGCTGATATCTTTTTAATGGATTATCCTTCTAGCGTTTCTTATCGTGGTGTCACGATTGAAAAAGTCATGATGCAAGTGACGGGAATTGAAAAAGGCTTTTTAGATATCGATTGTGATGATTTTTCTTCTTATCCTAGCGATGACTATTTAGAAGTGGTTTTCAAGTTTGGAAGAAAATATCAAGATTTTTCTCATTTCGTTTATAGTGATTCTAACTATTATTTATTAGGTCGAATTGCCGAAAAGAAAGGGAATATGCCCTTAGATAAAATGATTGAAGAATACATTCTTCGGCCTTTAGATATTGAAAATTATGATTTCCAATATTGTACAAAAGGTCACCAAATGGGCGCGACTGGCATCTTTTTAGATGCGAAAGACGTTTGTAAAATTGCTTCTATTTTCTTAAATGAGGGCATGTATAACGGAAAAAGAATTGTTTCTAAAGAATACATCGATATGTGTATGACCGCTCGCGTAGATGTCGATGAAAAGACCGCTTATGGTTATTCCATTTGGATTGATAAAAAAAGTGGAATCCGCTACGGCATGGGAATGTTAGGACAAATGTTTGCGTTAATCTCTAAAGAAGAAATCATATCTTTTGTTTCGTATGATTTAACGTCTAGAACGAATGTATTAAAAGAATTATTACTAGAAAAGGAAGATGATTAATTATGGCAATTTATCATTTAATTCCTGCTTTAAAAGATTATATTTGGGGCGGAACAAAATTAAAGAAGTATCGTAAAACGAATTTAGATATCATTTCGGAATCTTGGGAACTATCTTTTCATGAAGATGGTTTAACTATGATTCAAAAAGATGGAAAACTCGTTTCTTTAAAAGAGGTTGTTACGGAAGAGGATTTAGGAGAGAATGTTAAGAAATTTCCTTTCTTTCCTGTGTTAATTAAATTAATCGATGCGAAGGATAACTTATCGGTTCAAGTGCATCCAAGCGATGCCTACGCTTTGAAGAATGAAAATAGCTATGGCAAAACCGAAATGTGGTATGTTTTAGATGCCGAAGAAGGTTCCGGTCTCTATGTCGGCTT